>CAZJFQ010000089.1:0-7062 GCA_964545335.1 uncultured Gammaproteobacteria bacterium
TCGAGACTCAGATGCTCTATGTCGCGCGTGCGCGCATCGACCGGCGGCTTTTCTGCGCTGCCTGCCGGCGAGAGATTCAGATAACTGAAATCCGGTTTGTCGCCCGGGCGGGCCGAGGGATGCGGTATGTGCAATCTTGACTTGGTGGTCATTCGATTGAGTATCCTTGTTGATCGCCCGGTTACCGAGTTTACTGGACGGAGCTTGAGAGATCAGAACACATGATGTTTGTAAGCTACGCGATAAGACGGCCAGTGGCTGAATCCAGGACAACATTATCGCCGCTGCCTGCCACGATGCGGCGCGCCAGCTCGTCGGCAACGAGATTCGTGGGCCTGACGGTTACTTCTGCGTCGGCTGATGTGATAGCTCTGCCGTGTTATTCGCATATTGGCTTGTGTCGTGAATCGTCTCCGGGATGAGTTCTCGATGTGCGACGCCATAGCTTCCCAACTTATCGGTGACGATTTCTTTCTATCAATTTTCACAGACACATCGTCAATATGACATTAACGACAGTGGTGCGTTGTTTCGGAACTTTTATTTAGCGCCAGTACATTAAGGCTTATGAACGCTGGTGAGGTATTGCCGATGGCCATAATATTTGCTCATTTCATCATGGTAAGGGTTTGTGGCTCGATTACTGGATTGGCCATTGGTTTTTTCTGCGTAACGCCCCATTCCGGATAAGATGCAGTACCAGGAATAGGGGGCGTAGGAGGAGCGATGAACATGTTCTTTCAATACGGCAATAAAATCGTCGGAAGTGCTGTCCCAACCCGCAATCACACCACGCATAGTGTCGGAAATATTGTCGTTAGCCCGGCAATCACGCCAATATTGAGTATCTTCCCTTGTATTTAATTTGTAATGCATGTGAATGTAATCAAGGGTAAAGTCAAACGCGTTACAAGGAGACATGAATTGTTCTTCAGGGATACCCAGGAAATTCAGGAATTTCATAATATAGAGAGGTAGTCCCCTCACCGACGCCAATAGTTGAAATATTACTGGATTCGATAAGTGTAATTTTTCTGCCATATTTCCCAAAGCTGCGCAGAAAAACACTTGCTGCCATCCAACCGGCGCTGCCACCGCCGACGATAACAATATTTTCGGGGGGTGTTGTGTGAGTAGGCATTTGGCCAGGCTGTCAGGAAATGCGCTTGACGCGCATAATCGTTTTCCTGCCGGTTATGCGTAACATGAACGAGCCCATGGCGGCGCGACGTATGGTAACCTGGTCATTGCCCGACAAACGGAGTCTCGAACGATCTGTCTGTTTCCAGACCTGGCCGTTATCGAGAGTAATGACGGCGTACCCGGTGGCGGATGTCTTGATCTTGGAGACTCTGGCTTCGATTTGGTTAATTTCTGCTGCGCCGGTAGCTTCCTGGACCGACTTTTCTATTTCCGCCCCGCTTTTACCGAAGAGGGCTTCCTGTGAGAAGTTGGCCGCTGGTTCTGTAGTTGCCGTAGCAGCAGTGGTTACGGCAGCAGCGGCCGGCGAAGCTTCTTCTGCTGTCCCGGTCTGTGCCGGGTGATTCGCCGAAGCAGCGTGCGCGTCGGCAAGCTGGTCGTAACAGCCCAGGCGCGCCGTTGCCGAAGCAATTGCGCGGCAGTCGATCAATTCCTGTGGAAACTCGACACCGTGAGCGCTCTGTGCAATCAAGAGAGCGAGAACAAAAGCAGGAAAAAGTGGATTGAGACGACTGCGAAGCATTGTTGAAGATTTCGGTTTTCGGGCCCGAAATAGTACATTAGGCGGCCCCGGGATCACAATGCACCCAAATGAATAGCGCAGCACCCGAAAGTCTGGTACAGGGGGGCGACAGCAAAAGGCGCGCGAAGTCTTTGCACGCGTCGTCACGACGGGACGGGCCGACACGTCGAGCTGGCTCGGGCTGGCTTTCGCCTGTGCACAGCTTGGCGACAATGCGGCAAGGCTTGCCGCAGCCGACAAATCTCTTGACCCGGAACCCCGAAACATCGGGGCGATCATCTTCAAGGCCGATCATCTGGAACAGCAGGGCGAATCCAGGCAGGCACTGGAGCTTTACGAGCGGGTTTTGCGGCTGGCGGCCCGAGCTCAGTGACGAAGAACGCGGTCTCGTTACATCGATGCGGGTGGCCGTGAAAGCATATTACAAGGATTAGAAGATGAATCAGCAGGGATCTACGGTCGTCAACGGCAACTTCGAAGGCAAGATGTTCCTTTTTGCGCAGCCGGAATTACTGACGGTGGAAGATCATGGTCATCTGGGTATCAATATGTCGACGCGACCGTACGATTTTGTCAAATCCACCCGGGTGGTGCCGATCGCGGCGGTAGAGCTCGCGTCCGCGCAAAGGAATTATCCCATCGTTTTTTCGGAGCTGATGCAGCCATCTGTGCTGGCGGTTGTCGGGGTGCTCGATGACGTGAATCTGTTCATTGATGAAAACGGCGAGTGGGACAAATCCGCCTACGTACCCGCTTATGTACGCTGCCATCCGTTCGCCCTGGCGGCTCGGCCTGACGATCAATTGTCCGTCGTCATCGATCGCGCCGCTCCGGTCATATCAGAGAATGCAGAACAGCCGTTCTTCGAAGGCAAGAAACTGTCGCCGCCGATCCAGGCACGTGTGGATTTTTGCGCTCAGTTCCGTGCGCGTCAGCAGGCAACCAAGGCATTCTGCGATAAGCTGGTGGAGCTGAGTCTGCTGTCGGGCCAGCAGGCAACATTCAAAGCAGAAGACGGCGGTGAGCAACAGTCCAGCGGACCATATGTCGCGGTGGACCTTGAAAAGTTTAAGGAGCTGGATGCGGAAACCCTGCGGCAATTACATCTGGACGGCACGTTGTCTGGCATCTACGCACACCGTTTCTCGCTGGAAAACTGGTTTCATCTGCTGAGACGCCGTAATCTACGTCGATCGGGCGATTGATCCGCGGGGGCTTCAGCAGGAAGGCGTCTAACGGCAACGCTGGTGCTCGCCGACCGGGAGCCATAACGACGATCGACGCCGTCGCCGTCATCCAAGATAATATTGAAAATCATGGTGCGCGCAACCACAATTCGCGCAGAGCCGTATCGAGTTCTTCTAGCTTGGAATCCCCATCCGCAAAATCGCAGGCCGTCGAGGATCTGCAGGCCCGGCTCTCCCATGTCGAGCGGCTGTTGAGTTCGGATCCGGCGCTGGCAGATGCGCAGGCAACCGAGCTACTGGGCGCCGTTCCCGGACACCCGATGGCCTTGCTGTTCCAAGGGATCGCGCGTCGTCTGATGGGCAATCCTGCATCGGCGATTGAGATACTCAGGCCTCTATGCCAGAGCCAGCCGGATGCTCCGATGCCGCATCTTCAATTGGGCCTTTCGCTGCGATAAACGGGTGACAATAAGTCTGCGGTCCAGTGGATGCGCCGCACCGTTGCCATCAAATCGGATTTCAGCGACGCGTGGCTGGCGCTGGCAGACCTTCTCACGGCGATGGCAGACACCGCAGGGGCCGACGAGGCCTTCGGGATGTACATCAGGCACTCGACCCGCGATCCGAGCTTGCTCGAAGCCGCGGCCGCGCTTAGCGAGAACCGCACTGTTGAAGCCGAATCCCTGCTGCGCAGCCATCTCGATCGACATCCGACCGATATCGCCGCCCTGTGCATGCTGGCAGATGTCTTCGATCGTGTCGCCGATCGTTACGATCGGAGGAGATCGGCCGGTATTACCGGAATTACGTGGAACTGATGGCCCATTTCGACGCGGTGTTCCCGGGGCGAGTGCACCGCGTCATTTACGAATCATTGGTCAATGACACCGAGACCGAAGTGCGTCGACTGCTTGAATACTGCGGGCTGTCTTTTGAGGAATCATGTTTGACTTTCTACGAAAACAAGCGCGCCGTGAGCACAGCGAGCTCCGAGCAGGTTCGTACGCCCATCTTCCGCGAAGGGCTTGATCACTGGCGGCATTACGAACCCTGGCTGGATCCGCTGAAAGCGCAGCTCGGTGCGCTGGTCGAGACGTACGCCGGGGTGCCAGAACAGGGCTGACCCGGTTTCCTGAACCGTCTCCCTCCGAAAGCGTTGCACCCACGCAACAAGTCTCCCCGTCTTCTATATTTTTTTGTTATTAGCAAGCAGGCATACTGAGGATGTTGTGCCTACGCTACAATTTTCCCTGCAATCTTATATTGAAATGCTATTGGAAAGTGGGCATACTCTTGCGCACTGAGGACGTAGTGTCTCGAAAACACAACGTCCAAACTCCTAATATTCCGAACCGTAACGTTTGGGGAGAACATTATGTTGAGCAACAAAACTCTGTCAGATGCGGTACGCCTTGCGCTTGGCGTCACTACTGGCACACTCGCTTTCGGTGTTTCGTCCGGTGCCCTGGCACAAGACGATGTCGATGAGGTTCTAGAAGAGATTGTCACGACCGGTTCGCGCATCGCGGCCGATCCTAACCTGGTCACTTCGAGTCCCGTCACGACGGTCTCAGCTGACGAACTCATTTTTCGCGGCATTACCCGGGTCGAAGACCTGATCAACGATTTGCCGCAGATGGTGCCCGAATTTACCTCAAACGACTCCAACGGTTCGACCGGTACGGCGACCCTCGACCTGCGCGGCTTGGGTTCTGATCGCACGCTGGTTCTGATCAATGGGCACCGCATGGGCTTCGGCGATCAATTCGCACTGGCCCCGGACATTAACCAGATCCCGGGCGCGCTGGTCGAGCGGATCGAACTCCTCACCGGAGGCGCGTCCTCGACCTACGGCTCGGACGCGGTGGCCGGCGTCGTCAACTTCATCATGAAGGACAACTTCGAAGGCTTTCAGATCGACTACCAGTACTCGGGTTATGACCACAGTAACGACAACGCCCCCGTTCAAGCAGATATCGCGGCGAGCGGCTTTCAACAAGCCCCCAGCAGCCCCGCGGATGGCGGCACCAACAACGTCAACGTGCTCATTGGCGTCAACAGCGCCGACGGAAACGCAAACGTCACTGGGTATCTGGGCTACCGGGATATCACCGGGATTACGCACTCTGAACGTGATTTCAGCGCTTGTGCGCTGAGTAGCGCGGGTGACGGGACAGGTTGCGGCGGGTCCTCAACGCTCCCGACCGGCCGGTTCACGGATTTCGACGTGATCGGTGACTTTACTGTCGAGGGCGATCAGTTCATCGACAGGGCCGGCTTGTTGTACAACTACGCTCCGCTGAATCACTTCCAGCGCCCGGACGAGCGTTTCACCGGTGGCGTGTTCGGCCATTATGAGGTCGATGAAACCCTGACGGGCTACGCCGAGGTAATGTTCATGGATGACCGCAGCCTGGCCCAGATCGCGCCCTCCGGGGCTTTCTTCGTGACCGATTCGATAAACTGCAGTAACGCGTTCCTGTCAGCGCAGCAGTTCGCAACTCTTGGCTGTGTGCTTCCAACAGACGTCGCGCCGTTTTACATCGGCCGCCGCAACGTGGAAGGCGGGCCGCGTTTTGACGACCTGCGCCATACCACTTTGCGCTTGCTCGCGGGTGTGCGCGGCGACATCGGCGACAACTGGAGCTACGACGTGTCCGCCAACTTCGCCCGATTGATCTACAGCCAAATCTATCAAAACGATCTGTCCATTACGCGCATTGTCCGCGCGCTGGATGCCGTGGATGATGGTGCCGGCGGTATCACCTGCCAGTCCGTCCTTAACGGTGAAGATACGGCCTGCGTGCCGTGGAACGTCTTCGAAACCGGCGGCGTGACACAGGCGGCGATCGACTACCTGGTGCTGCCGTTGTACGCCTCTGGTGACATGACCCAGAGCCAAGGCGTCGGTTTCGTGACGGGTGACCTGACCGACTATGGGGTCGTCGTTCCCTGGGCAGACGACGGCGTCCAGGTTGTCTTCGGTTTCGAATACCGCGATGAGAATTTCGACTTTGCTCCTGACGTGGGCTTTACAACCGGCGACGGCGCGGGCCAGGGCGGTCCAACGGCGGCCGTAGCGGGTGCAGTGTTGATAAAGGAGATATTCGCCGAGGCAAGGATCCCCATCGTACAGGATCGACCCGGGCTCCAATCGCTTACCCTCGATTTAAAATACCGCTACTCCGACTACGATACCGGCGTGACCACCGATACTTACAACATCGGCGGTGAATGGACGCCCGTGGACAGCATCAAGTTCCGTGGCGGTTTCTCCCGCGCCGTGCGCGCCCCGAACATCAGAGAGTTGTTCGAGCCCGTGACTTTGGGGCTGTGGTCGGGGGAGGACCCCTGTGGCGGCCCCACGACGCAGCTGACCGAGGCGCAGTGCACTCTCACGGGGGTCCTGCCAGGCCAGTACGGCAACATTCCGATAAGCCCGGCCGGGCAGTATAATGCCAACTTTGGCGGTAACACGTCTCTCATCCCCGAGACGTCGGACTCCATTACGGTCGGTGTCGTCTTCACGCCCGAGTTCATCGAGGGTCTGTCGGTCAGCATCGACTACTGGAGCATCGAGGTTGACGACGCGATCGCAAGCGGCATAGGCGAGGAGTTCACGATTAACCAGTGTGGCCTGACCGGCGACGCGACATTCTGCAACCTGATCACCCGCGGGCCTAACGGCAACCTCTGGATCGGCTTTAATGCCTTCGTGACTGCGACGAATGTCAACATCGGCTTTTTCGACGTCACCGGTATCGACGTGACCGCAAGCTACGCTTGGGACATCGGTAGTACTGGGCACAGCCTGGACTTCGCCTTGAACGGCACCATACTGGACGCATTCGACGAGCAGCCGGTACCCGGGGCGCCGATTAATGAATGTGCCGGCTTCTGGGGTGGTGACTGCGAACGCCCGAGACCGGAGTGGAAGCACATTGTCAATACGGTTTGGTCGACGCCATGGGATCTGAACGTCGCCGTAACCTGGCGCTACGTTGGCGAGACGGACTTGTTCGGGCCCATCAATGAGTTCACCGCTGGCGCGAGGAACTATATCGATCTGTCCGGCACCTTCGTGACGGATGTGTTGGGGTTGGGCGGCGAGAGCTCGATTACTGTGGGTGCCAGCAACCTCTTCGATAAGGA
>CAZJFQ010000090.1:0-6759 GCA_964545335.1 uncultured Gammaproteobacteria bacterium
CAAACTGTCTCATCACAGCGAGGGATCGCCCGAGCATGATCCAACCTTCCAGGTTTTCGGGATCGCGCGCCAGTTTTTGCTCCAGGCCCTCAACCATCTTTGCTATCGGTGGCATGTTGCCGTCGGCGCCCGGCTTGGCTGCCTGGTCCGGCCAACCGGTGGTAATCGTCAGGTAGAGCGTGATCGCGGCTGCGGGCAATGCAATCGCCAATATCCCGATCGTTGCGTAGGAAGGCCCGGTACCGGGATCCCGCCGGTGCAGAATAAGCGGCAGGATTAGCAGAGCGATGGCGCCCCCGGTGAAGGTAACGGCAATAACCCAGAACCCGCTCACAACGCCCCCGTCGTGTCTTCATCGGTATCGATCGTGTCGGCGGCGCTGACCATTTCTCTGCGTCGTCGCAAAATGACGATGGCGATCGTCAGCCCGGCGGCAACGAGTAGGAACGGTGCTGCCCAGAGCAACCAGGTTGTTGGTTTAAAGGGCGGCCGGTACAGCACGAAATCGCCGTACCTTTCGACAAGAAAGCTCCGCACCTGGGCATCGCTGGCGCCCTCACTAATCATGCGATGGATTTCCCGGCGCAAATCGACGGCAAGCCCTGCGTTGGAATCGCTGATAGGCTGATTTTGACAAACCAGGCAACGAAACTCGTCGATAAGCTGGTCATAGCGGGCTTGCAGTTCCGGGTCATCGAATGGTTCCTCGGTATCGATCGCGAAAAGCGACATACCCGACAGCAGCAATACAGTAACGATAAGTATTCTGGCGGTCATTGCAGGTTTTTGCGGGCATCGAGAACGCGGGGCAGTAACTCATCACTCCAGGTGTCCCAGGTCAAAGGGGCGATATGTTTGTACAGAACTGTCCCGTCGGGACCGATAAGAAACGTTTCAGGCGCCCCGTAAACACCCCAGTCGATCGACACCAACCCGTCGCCGTCGAAGGCCGTGGCAACGTAAGGATCCCCGAGCTGATCGAGCCAGGCGAGCGCGTTGTCACGATTATCTTTGTAATTGAGTCCGTAGATCGGTACCACACCAAGCCGGGCAATCCGTAACAGCGTTGCATGTTCCTGCCGGCATCCGACACACCAGGTGGCCCAGACGTTCAGCAAGCTCACCTGGCCAAGAAAATCGTCGTTGCTGATGATGCGCTCCGGGTTCCGGATCTCCGGCAGGTTTAGTCGCGGCGCTGGCTTGCCGACGAACGGTGACGGTACCAGTCCGGGATCCCGGTACAGTCCGGCCCAGGAGAAGCCGACCAGTACGGTAAGGACTAGCAGTGGAATGAGGAACCGGAGTTTCATGCAGTCTCGCCTGCAACCGAGCCTGGTGCTGCCGTTTCCACAGCCTCAGCGCGCCGGCGCCGGCGATAACGCCGATCTGTAGCAGCGATGCCACCGCCAACAGCCATAAATACGGCGCCCAGCCAGATAAACCGAATCAGCGGCTGATACTGAATCCGCATGCTCCATGCGTTTTCGCCGACCCGATCACCGATGGCGATCTTGAGATCGAGGCCCGCGGCGACGTCGATGGCGGCTTCGGTCATGGGATTTTGCTGAACGCGGTAAAAACGCTTCTGCGGTCGCAGCACGGTGACCATTTCACCGTTTCGGCTGACTTCCAATGTGGCTTCTATCGCGTTGTAGTTGGGTCCGGCGACATCTTGCGTACCGGCAAAATAAATATCATAACCGGCAACCTGAACCGACTCGCCGATCTCCGGTGTTACATCGCGCTTGACTTCATAGGCCGATACGATCGTCACACCCAGCACAAAAATGCCTACGCCAAAGTGTGCCACGCTCATCCCAAGCACGTTGCGCGGAATCTTCCTGATGCTGCCGCGCATTTTTGCCAGTAGTACCGGCTGTATCAGCGAGGACAGCAGGATCCAAAGACCGGCAAAAACGCTAACAACGACGAGCGGGGTCGTTCGACCAAAGATCAGCCATGGTAGCGCGATGGCAAGAATTGCCGAGATCAACGCAACGATCTTCAGACGTTGCCAGATCCGCCCCGCATTGGCGTTCCTCCAGGCGGCGTGCATGCCAAACCCAAGCAGCAGGACCAGTGGCAGCATTGGAATCATAAAGGCCACCTCGAAGTAAGGCGGGCCTACCGAGAGTTTCCCCAGTTCGAGCGCATCAAGAAACAGGGGATACAAAGTACCAATCAGGATCAGAGTCGTTGCCGTGACCAGCAGAATATTGTTGAAAAGTATAAAAGATTCCCGCGAAACGATTTCAAAACCCTGATTCGAAGTCATTCGCGGGGCCCGAATAGCGTAGAGCAGTAACGAACCACCGATACATATCGCGAGAAGACCCAGGATGAACACACCGCGTGCCGGGTCCGTAGCAAATGCGTGAATAGATACGAGCACGCCAGAACGGACCAGAAAAGTCCCGAGCAGGCTCAGAGAAAACGCGATGATCGACAACAACAAGGTCCAGCTTTTGAACAAACCCCTGGATTCAGTGACCGCGAGTGAGTGAATCAGTGCAGTCCCGGCCAGCCACGGCATGAACGAGGCGTTTTCCACCGGGTCCCAGAACCACCAGCCACCCCAGCCCAGTTCGTAGTAGTCCCACCATCTGCCGAGCGCAATGCCGATCGTCAGAAAACACCACGCGGCTGTGGTCCACGGGCGGCTCCATCGTGCCCATTTGTTGTCGAGACGCCCTTCGATCATCGCCGCGACCGCTATTGCAAACGCAACGGAGAAACCCACATAACCGATGTAAAGCATGGGCGGATGTATCGCCATGGCCGGGTCCTGCAGCAGTGGATTCAGGTCGCTGCCCTCGGCGGCTGCCGGTAGCAGCCTGTCAAACGGGTTCGAAGTGAATAACGTAAATGCCAGGAACCCGACCTGGAGCACACCGAGTATCCCGATAACACGCGCCGCGAAAGCCGCGGGTAAATTGCGGCTGAATACGCAGACGGCCAGGGTCCAAAGCGCGACCATCAGAATCCATAGCAGCATCGAGCCCTCGTGCGCACCCCACACTGCAGCAATCCGATACATAACGGGCAACGCGGTATTCGAATTTTCGTAGACATAGAGGACGGAAAAGTCGCTTTCCAGAAAAGCCGAGGTCAGGCAGGCGAACGCAGCGGCGGCGAATACGAATTGCCCCGCAGCGGCCGGCCGGACGGCCGCCACCCAATCCGATCGTCCGGTTGCGGCACCGGCCAGCCCGAAGAAGGCCTGTGTTATCGCGATGCACAATGCCAGCACCAGCGCAAATTGACCGATCTCGGGTATCACGATCCTTCCGCGCCCTGATGCATTTCCTTGAGACTCTCGGCGACCTCGGGCGGCATATAGTTTTCGTCGTGCTTGGCCAGGACCTCGTCCGCAACAAACATACCGTTACTGTTGAACTGGCCGCGTGCAATAATGCCCTGCCCTTCCCGAAACAGGTCCGGAAGAATACCGGTGTGTTTGATACGGACCTCGCTGGCGAGGTCGGTTACGACGAATTCCACGTTCAACGTGCCCTCCTCCCGGGACAAACTCCCGTCAACCACCAGACCGCCCACGCGAATTGCACGGTCTGCCGGTGCTTCACCGTCGGCTATCTGTGTTGGACTGTAGTAGTAGAGCAGGTTTTCCTGAAATGCCTGCAGGGCGAAGAACGCGGCAATACCGACTCCTGCTACTACCAGGCCCACCGCGAGCATCCTCTGTTGCCGGGGTCTCATGATCCATACTCCGTTGCGCGTCGTTTTGCGTCGCGCAAAGCCGCCGCAAATTGGCGTCGCGCAAACACGACATTGGCGATCAGGACCAAAATACTGAGTCCGAACGCACTCCATACATAGGCGGCGTAACCGCTCATTGCCAAGAATTCAGCCATATCGTTTCCCTACGGCAACTCGGCTATCCACTGAGTATGCCGCTCCCGGACCAGAATTTCGGTGCGCAACCTCACAAGAAGCAGGGCAACGAAATAGACCGTAAACCCAACAATCATCACCAGCAGTGGCGTCAACATATCGCCGCTGATCGACGGCGTGCTCAGCTTGGAAATCGTCGGCCCCTGATGCAGGCTCTGCCACCATTCGACTGAAAAATGAATGACGGGGACATTGACCACACCCACTATCGCAAGCACGGCACTCGCGCGATCAGCGCGTCGCAAGTCATCATGTGCCGATCGCAGCAGCATATAGCCGATATAGAGGAACAACAGGATGAGTTCAGAAGTTAGACGCGCATCCCAGGCCCACCATGCCCCCCACATTGGCTTGCCCCAGATAGACCCCGTCACCAGGGCGAGAAATGTAAAAGACGCTCCCAATGGTGCGCAACTTGCGGCAACCGCGTGCGCCAGTTTGATGCGCCAGATCAATCCAATTGCTGCCGCAGCTGCCATGGTGATATAGACCATGAGTGACATGTAGGCACTGGGCACGTGGACATAGATGATCCGGAACGCGTCCTTTTGCAGGTAATCGGGTGGTGCCAGAACGAGGCCGCCGTAAAGTCCGGCAAACATCAGGACTGCGGCTGACCAGCCGAACCAGGGCGTCAGTTTGCCGGCCAGACGATAAAAATGCGGCGGTGAGGCCAGTTTGTGAAAAAACGTCATCATTGTCTGTCAGTCCAGGCTGATACGTATCGCGGCCGCGGTTGCAAACGGTGTCAGACTGAGTGCCAGCATCATCATCGCCGCCAGCCAGTTCAGAGCGCCTCCCGGATCCTCGCCAACAATAGCCATGTCTGTAGCGTGGGAACCGATTATGAGCACCGGCACGAACAACGGCAGTACCAACAGGGCCAGTAAGGCGCTGCTGCGCTTCAGACCAACCGTCAAAGCCGCACCGACGGCTCCGATCAGACTCAGCGTCGGAGTCCCGAGCAGCAGCGCAAGTACCAGGGTGCCGATTGCCTCCGCAGGAACGTTCAAGGATGCGGCTACCAGGGGCGCCAGCAAAACCAGGGGCAATCCGCTCACCAGCCAGTGGGCTGCAGTCTTGGCGAGCACGATAAGAGACAACGGCTGTGGACTTAACACCAGCTGTTCCATGCTGCCGTCCTCCATGTCGGAGCGAAACAGAGCGTTTAACGCCAGCAGAGAGGATAGCAATGCAGCGACCCAGATGACACCCGCGCTGATGTCCCGGAGCAGCGACGGTTCGGGACTGATGCCAAGCGGAAACAGCGTCGTCACGATTATGAAAAACAGCAGCGGATTAGCCGCCTGGCCCCAGTGACGAAAAACCAGCCGCAACTCCTTGGTAACGGTCGTTTTGAAAGCAGCAGCGAGACTGGGAACGGCCATTATCCGAGCTCCAGACTCTTGCCGCCGCCGGTGCTCACACTGAGCTCCTGGTGCGTCGCGATTACCGCGCAACCCCCGGCTGCGACGTGATCTTCTATCAAGTGTGCCACTAGCTCACGGCCCGCGTGGTCCAGATGGGTCAGCGGTTCGTCGAGCAGCCACAACCGGACTTCGCCGAGTGGTAACCGGGCCAGCGCCAACCGGCGACGCATGCCGGCCGAGAGAAATCTGGTCTGCAAAGGGTTGGCGGGATCCAGTCCGACGCGCTCCAGTGCGGCATCGATTCGGTCCAACGTGACACCGGTGCGCAGGCGAGCCCAGTGCATCAGATTTTCCCGTGCCGTCAGGTCCGCCTTCTGCCCTTCCTCATGACCGACATAAACCAGATCGGGGTGATAAGCGTACCGATCCGCTGCGATGTCGTTTCCATTCCACCGCACCTCACCGGCTTCCGGGAGCGTGAAGCCACAGAGCATGCGCAGCAAGCTGGTCTTGCCGCAGCCGTTGGCGCCGGTGATTAAAAGATACTGGTTGAATTCGACCTGGAATGAAATGCCTGTGAACAGGCGACGGTCACCTCGCCAAAGCTCGAGGTCCGACGCTGCCAGTCCCTTGTCTGCCCCTTCCGTCACGTTACCTATATAAGGAGTCGGCCTGATGTCCTGTTTGCTGTTGGTGCCCGGGGCCGGACTCGAACCGGCACGGGGTTACCCCCAAGGGATTTTCGTACCCGCTACAGCTTTCGCTGCTCTTGGAAAACGCACGCTCTGAATTTATGCGCTTCTCCGAGATTTGTGGTCTGGACTTTCTCTTCACCGTATCGCAGCTTGGTCGTTGATGAGTTGTCTCCGACTTAGGCGGGAGCCGTAAAGTCTCTACACTTTCCCCGAATACGCATGAAACCCGGCCCGGACGACGAGCGTCTGCTTTGCGACGCCGTTATCCGTTCAAAGTCCATGCGTCGGTTCTGCAGCGATTTAATCTCAACGTATCGCGGCAGAAACCGATTCAGGGCTTAGCTCGGGATTGCCACCACCCTCACGTGCTGAGGTTTCCCCGAATTTGACTCCATTCACGCCAGACGTTTCCGTCCTGAGTGCTCAGTCTTGTAAGTCCCTTGCGTCTACCAGTTTCGCCACCCGGGCATAACAGCATTCGCGATTTTATAGGGATTCCAACAGGTTTGGGACCAAAATCGTTACGATTTTCGGTATTTATTGACGCAATTGGAGGCTAGGACCGGAATCGAACCGGTGTACACGGCTTTGCAGGCCGCTGCATCACCACTCTGCCACCTAGCCTGAAAACAGGGGATGCCCCGGAAAAGAGGCGAACTGTAGCACACGGGTCTGGCATCGTCAGGGCTGCAGCGTTCTGGCATCATAGGCCGGTTTCGAACCGGCGCATGTTTGAAAAACCGTCTGTCAGGAGACTCCAGGGGAACTCCTGACGGTGATTC
>CAZJFQ010000091.1:0-6658 GCA_964545335.1 uncultured Gammaproteobacteria bacterium
AATTCCATCGTGGTATCCCCCTGACAGACTGAAGATTGTTGAAAACCCCGAGCGCTGACAATATGTTATTGGAGTAATACAGCTTCGGGTTGGCGCGCATTATACCTGCCCCGGCCTTTATAAAAGAAAGCACTGCGGCCGAACGCAGCGCCGGATCCGGCGAGCCGGGGTGATCCGCTCACCGCAGGACGGCGCGATTTGCTCAATGTCGAGGATCAATAACACAGCGTAAACCAGTTCGGGGCGCGACGGGGCTATGCTAAAATATCCCGCTTAGAAAAATGGTTATCGCAACGATAATCCGTCCTCACATAACACTCTGGGTGCCGATAAAACGCTGCCAATCTCATGGCTGAAGCTGCGCGCGAAATAAGTTTCGTCAATCTCGAAGATGAGATGCGGCAGTCCTATCTCGACTACGCCATGAGCGTGATCGTGGGCCGGGCGCTGCCGGACGTTCGCGACGGGCTGAAACCGGTGCATCGCCGCGTACTCTTTGCGATGCGCGAGCTGGGCAACGATTACAACAAGGTCTACAAAAAATCCGCTCGCATCGTCGGTGATGTTATCGGCAAATATCACCCGCACGGAGACGCGGCGGTTTATGACACGATCGTACGCATGGCGCAGCCGTTTTCGATGCGCTATTTGCTGGTCGACGGGCAGGGCAATTTCGGTTCTGTTGACGGAGACCCGCCGGCCGCCATGCGTTATACCGAAATTCGTATGTCGAAAATCGCGCACGAACTTCTCGCCGATATCGAAAAGGACACCGTCAATTTTGCGCCGAATTACGATGAAACCGAAAGCGAACCCAAGGTGCTGCCGACCCGGATTCCCAACCTGCTGATTAATGGTTCAACAGGAATCGCAGTTGGCATGGCAACGAACATACCGCCGCATAACCTGGGCGAGGTCATCGACGCCTGTGTGGCGGTTCTCGACGATCCGGACATTTCATTTCAACAGCTGATGAAGCATCTGCCGGGCCCGGATTTTCCAACAGCCGGTTTGATCAACGGTGCACAAGGAATCGTCGATGCCTACAAGAGTGGACGAGGGCGGTTGCACGTGCGTGCCCGTACCCATATCGAAGAAATGTCGACCGGCAAGCAGGTAATAATCGTCACTGAACTTCCTTACCAGGTTAATAAAGCTCGACTGGTGGAAAAAATCGCAGAACTTGACCGCGACAAACGACTGGAGGGCATCTCTGCTCTTCGTGATGAGTCTGACAAGGATGGCATGCGCGTTGTGATTGAACTTAAACGAGGTGAAATCACCGACGTCGTTCTCAACAATCTTTACAAGCACACGCCAATGGAGACGGTGTTTGGTATCAACATCGTCGGCCTGGTGGACGGGCAACCGCGTGTGCTCAATCTGCTTGAGTTATTGCAGGCCTTTCTTCGGCACCGTCGCGAGGTCATCACACGGCGAACGGTATACGATCTTCGCAAAGCACGTGACCGGGCACATCTTCTCGAAGGTCTCACGGTTGCCCTGGCCAATATCGGCCCGATTATTGCTCTGATAAGAGCTGCTGCGACACCGGCTGAAGCGAAAGCGGCGCTTTTGAAAAAACTCTGGAAGTCCGGGCCGGTCACCAAAATGCTGGCGGGTGCTGGTAAGAATGCGACCCGGCCTGAAGGATTAGCTGGCGAGTGCGGACCCGGTGAGAAAGGCTACCGGTTGTCGGACATGCAGGCCCAGGCCATTCTCGATCTCAGACTGCACCGACTAACCGGGCTGGAGCAAGACAAGATAATCGCCGAGTACAAAGAGATACTCAAACGGATCAAGGAACTTTTGCGAATCTTGGCCAGTCCGGAACGTCTGAGCGAAGTAATACGAGGAGAACTGCTCGAAATACGCAGTGAATATGCGGACGAGCGTCGCACCGAGATCATTCAGACATATGAAAGCCTGACCACCGAGGATCTGATCCAGGAAGAAGATGTCGTTGTAACCTTGTCGCGTGGCGGCTATGCGAAAGCGCAGCCGATCGATGTTTACCAGGCACAACGGCGCGGAGGACGCGGGAAATCGGCAACGCGTATGAAGGACGAGGATTTCATCGATAAGTTGTTTATCGCCAATACGCACGACACGTTGTTGTGTTTTTCCAGTCGCGGCAAGGTTTACTGGCTCAAGGTGTATCAGCTACCTCAGGCCGGGCGCGGGGCGCGGGGCAAACCGATGGTTAACCTGTTACCGTTGGCTGAGGATGAAAGAATTAACGCCGTCCTTCCGGTGCGGAATTTTGGCGCCGATCAATTTGTTTTTATGGCGACAAGCCGTGGCACGGTGAAAAAGACGAGGCTGGATTCATTCTCACGGCCACGTACCAATGGAATTATTGCCGTTGATCTGAAAGGAAACGATCAGCTTGTCAATGTTGCCATGACCAATGGCACGCGCGACATCATGCTGTTTGCCAGTTCCGGAAAAGTAATCCGCTTTCATGAAAGCCAGGTCCGTCCGATGGGACGGAGTGCTTACGGCGTTCGCGGTATCAGGATTCCGAACAATCACTCCGTCATTGCATTGATCATTGTCAACAGTGGCATGGTGCTGACTGCGACCGAGAAGGGATATGGCAAGAGAACGCCGGTCAACGATTTCCCGCCACAGGGTCGCGGCGGGCAGGGTGTCATCGCTATTCAGACATCGAGCCGCAACGGCAAATCGATAGGTGCTCTGCAGATCGAAGAGGACGATGAAATCATGCTGATTTCGAGTTCCGGTACGCTGGTGCGGACCACAGTTCGGGATGTCTCAGTTATCGGACGCAACACACAGGGGGTGCGCCTTATTCGTCTGGTGGGCGACGATCGCCTGGTTGGGCTCGGGCGCATTGTTTCATTGAACGGTTCGGCTGCCGAAACCAAGAAAGCTGGCTGACCTGACTGTGTTTGCCTCATCAAGCCGGCGCATCCGGCTGGATTGTTTCTGATGACCCGATCGATTTCAGCATCGTAACCATGCGCGCGTTCAACTTCGGTCCCGGTCCGGCATCCCTGCCAACGTCAGTTCTGGAGCGTGCACGCGACGAGTTGACCGACTGGGGCGGAAGCGGAATGTCGGCAATGGAACTCAGTCACAGAAGTCCGGAGTTTCTTGGCATCACAGCCAGGGCAGAGCAAAATTTCAGAACCCTGCTTGAGATCCCGGATGACTATGCCGTGCTTTTCGTGCAGGGTGGGGCGACCTCCCAGTTTGCAGCAGTGCCGCTAAATCTGGCTAGTGCGGGTGATCGCGCGGACTATGTCCGGACCGGATATTGGTCGGCCAAGGCCGTAACTGAAGCCGGCCGATTCGTCGACGTAAATATCGCGGCGGATGCATCCGGCAACAACTACACAGATATACCCGACGAAAAAAACTGGCAACTCAGCGATAACGCGGCCTATTTGCATTACACACCAAATGAAACAATTCACGGGGTCGAGTTTAACTACGTACCGAGCGCAGGAAATACGCCTCTCGTTGCAGATATGTCGTCGAATATCCTGTCGCGTCCGATTGATGTGTCCCGGTTTGCCGTTATATACGCCGGCGCGCAGAAAAATATCGGACCCGCCGGGATCACGATCGTAATCGTACGCAAAGAATTTCTGGGAAGAGCGCGTGGCTACACGCCATCGACGTTAGATTACGAAACTACCGTCAGAGCGGAGTCCATGTTTAACACGCCGCCAACGTTTACTTGGTATATGGCAGGGCTGGTCTTCGAGTGGCTCATGGAGCAGGGTGGCGTGGCAGCGATGGCGAAACGAAACCGTCGAAAAGCCGGGAAATTGTACGACCAGATCGACAACTCCGACTTCTATTCAAACCCGGTAAATCAGAGTTGCCGGTCATTGATGAACGTTCCGTTCACTCTCGCGGACGACAAACTTGATTCGAGGTTCCTGGAACTGGCCGTTGCCGACGGGTTGGCCAATCTGAAAGGTCACCGCGCAGTCGGTGGCATGCGTGCCAGCATTTATAACGCCATGCCGGAGGAAGGTGTGGATGCACTGATCGCATTTATGCAGGAATTCGAGCGCCAGCACGCATGACGGACGGCCGCTTCAAAATACTGACACTGAACAATATTGCTGTCGAAGGCCTGCGGCGTTTTCCGCGTGAACACTACGAGGTGGCTTCGGAAATCCAGCATCCCGACGCAATCCTGGTGCGCTCCGCAGACATGCATGGCATGGAAATACCGGGAACTCTGAAAGCGGTAGGTCGCGCCGGCGTCGGTGTCAACAACATCCCCCTCGACGAAATGAGCAAGCGGGGCATCCCGGTGTTCAATGCGCCGGGCGCGAATGCCAATGCCGTAAAGGAACTGGTTATCGCGAGCATGTTCCTGGCTGCCCGAAATATCTGTCCGGCATGGAGTTTTGTACGCGCTCTGGATGCCGGTGCAGGTAACCTGATCCACAAAATAGAGGCAGCCAAGAAACAATACGTAGGTTTCGAGCTGCCTGGGAAAGTGCTTGGTGTGGTTGGTCTCGGCGCAGTCGGCGTAGAGGTTGCAAACGCCGCGCTTGGCCTTGGACTTAAAGCGATCGGATTTGACCCCAAGATCACGGTGCAACGAGCCTGGCAACTTTCATCCGGTGTTGAACAGGCATCGAGTCTTGACGACTTGTTCAGCCGCACCGATATCGTCACCGTTCACGTACCGCTGGTGAGCGAAACCCATAACCTGATCAATGCCGGCAGGCTGCGACTCCTCCGAGAAGGCTCGGTACTCCTGAATTTTGCGCGCGGTGAGATAGTCGATGAGTCAGCAGTAGCAGAAGCGCTGGACTCCGGCCGGCTGGCTACCTATGTCAGTGATTTTCCGACCCCGGCTCTCAAAGATCATCCGCGTGTCGTTGCGCTACCGCATCTCGGCGCTTCGACCCACGAAGCGGAATCGAACTGTGCAGTGATGGTTGCGGAAAACATAAAAGAGTATCTCGAAAACGGTAATATCCGTCGCTCCGTAAATTTTCCCGAAGCTGTACTGCCCCGGACTGAGGGCAACAGGCTCGTCATCGCCAACGCCAATGTGCCGAACATGGTCGGACAGATTACAACCGCGCTGGCGGACGCCGGCCTCAATATCGCCGATCTGCTCAACAAATCGCTTGGCGACCTTGCATACACGGTCGTTGACGTCGAGGGACGACTTCCCAGAAAAACGTACAAGGCGATCGCTGGCATTGACGGCGTGCTCGCGATCAGAGAGCTCTGATGATGGGTCGTCGCGATGACTAATCCGTTTCACGACATCGTTGTCGCCGGTGTTCAGCAACTCAGGCCATACCAGCCGGGCAAACCAATCAGTGAGCTCGAACGAGAGTATGGCGTCAGCGAAATCATCAAACTGGCGTCTAATGAGAATCCCTGGGGGCCGAGCCCGGCGGTGGTAGAAGCGATCCAGGGCGCGTTGCCGGATCTGTCGCTGTATCCGGACGGTAACGGATTTGAGCTGAAACAGGCGCTTGCTGCGTATCACGATATCGATCCCGCGTGTATTACGCTGGGCAACGGTTCCAACGATGTATTGGTCCTGCTGGCCGAGGCGCTTCTCACGTCTGGGTCGGAAGCCGTCTATTCACAGTACGCATTCGCGGTTTACGCGCTGGCGGTCCAGGCAACGGGTGCCGTCGCCCGCATCAGCCCGGCGTTCGGTGACCAGCACCCGATGCCGCTGGGCCATGATCTGCACGCTATGCGTGCCCTGATCACGGATAAAACCCGCCTCATCTTTATTGCGAACCCGAACAATCCCACCGGCACCTGGCTTGACAAGGACGAACTCCGCGAGTTTGTAGCCGGGGTGCCGGAAACCGCCATCGTCGTGATCGACGAGGCCTATTGCGATTACATAGACGAACCGGAGTATCCGGATGCAGCGTCGTGGCTCGATGAGTCGCCAAACCTGGTCGTTACGCGGACCTTTTCAAAGGTATACGGCCTTGCCGGGCTGCGGATGGGATATGCACTGGCGCATCCGGAGCTTACGGACGTACTGAACCGTATTCGACAGCCTTTCAACGTCAATTCGCTTGCGCTGGTAGCAGCCGAAGCGGCTCTGCGCGATTCCGGGTTTGTCGCGCGTTCGCGCGACAGCAATAACAGCGAACGTGTGCGTGTGTCGCAGGCCTGTGAACAGCTTGGCGTCCACTGTCTGCCATCGCTGGGAAACTTTGTCCTGGCGGGATTTGGCCGGCCCGCACAACCGATTTTCGACGCCCTGTTGGCTGAGGCCATTATTGTACGACCGGTCGCGAACTATGGTCTGCCGGACTATCTCCGGATTACGATCGGGCAACCGGCCCAGAACGCCCGTCTGCTCGAAGCCCTGCAAAAAGTTCTCTGATTGGCGACAATAGCGGCGTTTTGATGAACGAGTCACGACTCACGTGACACGTCGAGAAGCTGAAACATTGCCGCAACGGATTCACCTCGTCGTCCATCCGGGCACACTGACGGGCTCCTCTTTATCTGTTCCCGGCGACAAATCAATAGCACAACGTGCTCTGCTACTGAGTGCCATAGCTGAAGGCGAATCCGTTATCCGGGGTGTGCCATCCGGTGCCGACTGCGCCAGTTGCGCCGCGGTGCTCCGCGAGCTGGGGGTTCGGATCGACAATTCCGGAGAAGGCCGCAT
>CAZJFQ010000092.1:0-6619 GCA_964545335.1 uncultured Gammaproteobacteria bacterium
GATCGGATTCTATCCCCGCTGGGCCATCCTGACCGATGCCGACAAACTCCATGACGAAGAACTTGACAGTGGCCCGCCACTGACATTGGTCGGCGCGATGAGCGAAGCCATCGAAACAAATCTGAATCTCCGGACCGCGGCTACTGAGGTGGATGTCGTCGGTGAAGACGTGAATCGGGCCCGATCAGCGCTGCTCCCACAACTGGGGATCGGTGCCGGCTATATACAAATCGATGCCGATACTGCAAACCCTCTCGGGCAACCAGAAAAGACCGGTGACGTGGACGTTGTCGGATCACAGCTTATCTACTCAGACGACGCCTGGGCGTCGTACAAGATCTCCCAGTATCTGCAAGACTCGGCGGAATTTGACTACAAGTCCGTGGTTCTCGATACGATGCAGTCTGCCGCGGATGCATACCTGACATATTTACGAACACGGGCGCTCGAAGGAGTCCTGGCCTCAAACGTCGAAGTGACGCGGATCAATCTGGACCTGGCGCGCCGTCGCGAGGCGGTCGGCTTTTCCGGCCGTGATGAAGTCCTCCGCTGGGAAAGCCAGATCGCCAGGGATCGCCAAAACCTGCTCGCCGCCCAGGCCGACCGCCGGGCAGCCGCCGTTGAGGTAAACCGTGTTCTCAACCGGGTTCAGGACGAGCTATTTTCGACGCCGCAGTCCGACATAGACAAGCTGGTCGGCCTGATAAACGAGCCGAATTTTCAGCGTTTTGTCGATAATCCCGGTGTCTGGACCGTGTTCCAGAATTTCATGGTTGACAGTGCGGTCGCCGAAGCGCCCGAGCTTAAGGGTATCGATTCGCTGATATCCGCACAGGAGCGTGACGTGAAACGCGGGCAGCGGTCGTACTACGTGCCTGATGTAACTCTCGAGGGGAATGCCAGCAACAACATCGATCGCAGTGGTGCCGGAACGCCGAGTCTCTTTCTGCAGGATGACACCTGGAGGATCAGTCTGCAGGCGACCTTACCTCTTTATCAAGGCAGCAACCGGCGTGCGGAACTATCGCAATCGAGGTACGGGTTGCAGCAACTGACATTACGAAGAGCCGACGCCGCACAGAACATTGAAGCCCGCACACGTGCTTCGCTTCATCAGATTGGCGGTTCTTATCCGGCAATTGAGTTATCGCGCGCGGCCGCGGATGCGGCAAGTGAAAACCTTGGACTCATGACCGACAAATATGTTCGCGGCACTGTTTCAGTAACCGCACTGATTGACGCACAGGACGCCGCGTTATCTGCCGAGCTGGATGCCGCCGAAGCCGAATACACGTTTCTAATCGATCTGGTCGAAGTGATGCGCTCGGGATCTGATTTCGGTTTCTTCCTGGATCCCGCATACGGCGCACAGTGGTACAACGAGATCGAGACATACTTCAGAGAACACGGCGAGGATATCCCCGGTCGTTGAGTGCCGGCGTGCCGGCCCGGGCGACCGGACCGCTGGTGTGTAATCGCCGAGGTCAGTTGACGATGAATTCCGGATATCAGTACAGTTTACTGTCGGCTCTCGTTTTACTACCGCTGCTGCATGCCTGTGGTTCAGGCGATAAAGTGGATGAGCCGATAGTTCGTCCGGTTCGCTACACCGAAGCCGCGATGCGGGGCGCGGCGGAAGCCAGAGTATTTTCCGGGACCACGCATGCGGAGGTAGAAAGCACGCTTAGTTTCAAGGTTGCGGGGACGGTTACACAAATGGCCGTTAACGTGGGCGATATTGTGATCGCCGGCCAGCTGGTTGCCCAACTGGATCCCACGGACTACCGGGTCGTACTGCAGGAGGCCGAGGCCGGACTGGCCGCAGCACAGGCAGAGTTCCGCAATAGCGAGTCGAACTACAATCGTGTGCGGGATCTCTATGAAAACCGGAACGCGTCGACAGGCGACCTCGATGCCGCCCGGGCCGCCTGGGAGTCTGCAGCCGCACAGGTTCGGGCAACACGGCAACGCAAGGAAGGTGCACGCCTGCAACTGTCCTATACGAGGCTGACTGCACCGCAGGAATGCTCGATAGCCGAAACCTACGTCAAGGAAAACGAAAACATAGCGACCGGGCAGAGCGTTGCCCGGGTCAACTGCGGGCAATGTTCTGAGGTTGCTGTAACCGTACCGGAAACCTTTATTGGTCGCGTTTATCCCGGCATGGAGGTCGGGGTCGAAGTCAACGCTTTTTCGGACCAGGCCCTGCCGGCAGCCGTCACTGAAGTCGGCGTGGCATCGGGTACTACGGGAACAGCATTCCCGGTCACGGTCATCCTGACGGGGGAATGCCCCGAACTCAGATCCGGCATGGCTGCTGACGTGTCGTTTGTGTTCGAACCCGATGTTGATCGGCCAATGTTGATTGTCCCGGGTCTTTCTGTAGGTGAGGACCGAATCGGACGCTTTGTCTATGTACTTAAAGAGTCTGCTGACGGAATCTGGGTTACGACCCGCCGCGAGGTCGAGATCGGTGAGGTTCGTTCCGATGGTATCGAAATCGTCCAGGGCCTCAGAGAAGGCGAGCTCATCGTTACGGCCGGCGTTCGCCGGGTGATCGATGGTCAGGAGGTTCGCCTGCTCGACAAACCGGGCGACTGATCTTTGAGCATTACCCAGCTCGCAATCGAAAAAAACCGGATTACAGTGGTTGCACTGGCTGTGATCATGCTGTCTGGCGTACTGGCCTATTCGGATATGCCGCGCAGCGAGGACCCGGGATTTATCATTCGCGTGGCCATGGTGCAAACGTTTTTTCCGGGTGCCAGCCCGGAAAGAGTAGAAAGCCTGGTTACTGACAAGATAGAAGAAAAAATCCAGGAGATCCCCGAGCTCGATTTTGTCGCCAGTACTTCGAAAGTCGGTGCTTCGATCATCTACGTCAATATCAAGGAAGAGTACAAGGACATGCGGCCGATCTGGGACAACCTGCGGCGCAAAGTCGAGGCGGCTGTCCCCGATCTGCCTGATGGCATCAGCGGCCCGTTTGTAAACGACGAGTTCGGAGATGTGTTCGGAACGATCATCACGGTCACCGGTGACGGTTTCAGTTACCGGGAAATCGAGGATATCGCCGACGAACTGAGAGAAGAGTTCCTGCTGCTGCCCGATGTCGCGAAAGTGGAGATCTACGGTGCTCAGGAGGAGCGCATCTTTGTCGAGTACGACAACGCTACGCTGGCTGATTTCAGTCTCAGCCCGACCCAGCTGAAGCAGAATCTTGAGCAGCGCAACATCATATTGCCTGGCGGCGATGTCAAAACTGACTACGAAGAAATCGTTCTGGAGCCCACCGGTAACTTTGAAACGATTGATGACCTGCGTCGCACAGTAGTCAATCTTCCGAACAGTAATCAGGTGATTCGCATCGAGGATCTGGTTGATGTGTATCGCGGATACGCGGACCCTCCGGAAACCCTTATGCGCTCGTCGGGTGTGCCGGCACTAGGCCTTGCCATATCCATGCGCGACGGCGGCAACATCCTCGACCTGGGAACACAGATCAGGGAAGTTATCAGACGCGCGGAGACCATTTATCCGATTGGCGTCGAGTTCGACGACATCGCTTTTCAGGCGGATGTCGTTGCATACAAGGTCGACGACTTTATTGGCAATTTGCTGCAGGCGATTTCAGTCGTTGCCCTGGTGATGCTTGTGTTTCTGGGCCTGCGCACCGGCCTCATCGTCGCCAGTCTGATTCCCACCACGATTGTCACGACGTTTCTCATCATGTCGTTTTTCGGTATCGGGCTGAACCAGATGTCGCTTGCCGCGTTGATCATTGCACTCGGCATGCTCGTCGACAACGCGATCGTCATGTCTGAGTCCATCATGGTTCAGATGGAAGCCGGTAAGCCGGCCCGGCAGGCCGCCATTGATTCGGCAAGGGAGCTCCGGGTTCCATTGCTTACTTCATCATTGACGACCTCCGCAGCGTTCCTGCCCATTTTTCTTGCCGAATCAGCAACCGGTGAATACACGGCGCCCCTGTTCAAGGTGGTCACGATTGCACTGCTCACTTCCTGGCTGATGGCGCTTACTCTGATCCCGCTGCTTTGCGTCTTTTTCCTTAGGGTCAAACAACGGCCGAAGGAAACCGTTTTTGACTCCCGGTTCTATGCGACGTATCGCAGGATACTTTTGGGCGCGATACGAAGGCCGGCACTGGTCCTCTCGGCCATCGCCATCGTTTTCCTGGTTGCCATCCAGGGATTTCGTTTCATACCCAGCATTTTCTTCCCGGAGAACGACCAGCCGACGATGACGGTGGATATCAATCTCCCGGTGGGCAGTCCGATCGAAAGAACGGATACAGTTACCCGTGACCTCGAGCGGTTCATTCGTGAAGACCTGATGGCGGGACCGGAACGGGAAGACGGCGTCATCAACTGGGGTACTTTCGTAGGTGAAGGCGCACCGCGTTACAAGCTGCCCTACAACCCACAGCCGCCGTCGCCGTACTATGGGTACCTGCTTATCAATGCGACGTCTGTCGATGTCATTAAAAATGAATTGATTCCGGAAATCGAGAGTTACATTATCGAGAACTTCCCTGAAGTCAGTCCGACGGTGCGTCGCTTGCCGCTTGGCGCCCCCGCGTGGCCACCCGTTTCAATACGATTGTCGGGACGCGACACAGACCGGTTGTTTGAAATCGTTGAGCAGGTCAAAGACCGTCTGTCCAATGCATCCGGCACCAAGCTGGTTACCGACGACTGGGGTACGCGGTCCAAAAAGATCCGCGTCAACATCGATGAAACCCGTGCACAGCTCGCCGGAGTCAGCCATCAGGATGTCGCCATATCACTGCAGACGCACATGACGGGATTCGACACCACGGATTTTCGCGAGGACGATAAACTCATTCCGATCGTTTTGCGATCGAAGGACCGGGCGCGTGCTCAGACGCGACCGGTACAATCGATCAATGTTTATTCGCAAGCTACAGGCCACTCGGTTCCAATCGATCAGGTCGCCGAGTTCGAACTGGTCTGGCAGCCGGCGATCATTGAACGGCGCGACCGGTTACGTACGGTCACCGTCGAATCGCTTCTCGTTGACGGCTATACAGCGGCAGACGTTAACAACGAACTCAAACCGTGGCTCGACGAGATATCGCGCGACTGGGAATTCGGCTATAGCTGGGAGTTTGGTGGCGAGGCTGAAACCTCCGGCAAGGCCAACGCGTCGATCGCAGCAAAACTGCCGATTGCCGGACTGATTATCCTGATATTACTGGTGGGGCAGTTCAACTCGTTGCGTCGGCCGGCGATTATCCTGCTCACGATCCCGATGTCGGTTATCGGTGTTGTCGTGGGATTGCTTGTGACCCGGTCGTATTTCGGCTTCATGACGTTACTTGGCATCATCTCGCTCGCCGGCATCGTTATCAACAACGCGATCGTCCTGCTCGACAGGATCAGGATAGAAATTGACGAAAATGGGCTGACCCCGGCGGCCGCTGTAGTCGAATCTGCACAGAGGCGGCTGCGGCCGATCCTGTTAACGACAGCAACTACCATAGGTGGCCTGCTGCCGCTGTGGCTGGGTGGTGGCCCGATGTGGGAGCCGATGGTGATCGCGATAATATTCGGCCTGGCGTTTGCTACGATTCTGACTCTGGGTGTTGTACCCGTGCTTTACACTTTGTTTTTCCGGGTAAATCGAGCCGGTTTTGCATCAGCATGAACATAACGCTACGACTCGGCGGCAGGACGATCGACTTTACGTCGAGATACACCTACAGGTATCTGGTCTGGTCGACGGTTACGCTCTTGCTGATCTATCCATTCGTTGAAAAATATACACTGCTCGAGGGCATACTGAATGTATTTTTGTTGTTTACTCTCGTCAGCGGAGCAACAGCAGCAGCGACATCCAGGCAACAATTTTACGCCTGCATTGTCTTTGCCATACTCTTTGTTGTTGGCCGCTGGATCATCTTCTACTATCCGGAGCGATGGCTGGTTTTCGCAAACAGCGTCATGGGCCTGATGTTCTTTGGTTATGTAGCATGGATTATTTCTAAAGACCTGTTTACCCGTAGCAGAGACGTTTCGACCGATACGATTTATGGTGCTGTCGGGGTGTACCTGTTGATCGGTGTAGCATGGACCTTTGTCTATCTGACAATGGAACTGGCTGTACCCGGCTCGTACAGCATCGACTTGAAACTTGAAACCTACTCCGACCTGAACTTTCACGAGTTTCTCTATTACAGCTTCGTAACCATGACAACTCTGGGGTACGGTGATGTGGTGCCGCTACTGCCGCCTGCAAGGGCCCTGGCGTATATGGAGGCGGTTGTCGGTCAGGTCTTTCTAACAGTTCTGGTTGCTCGTCTTGTCGGGATGTATATCACGCAATCGCGGAAATAAAAGACCGCTATCGGGATCACGTCATGTATTCGTAGTACGGTGTGGCTCGTGTTAGCATCGTAAAGGCAAAGTTACTCCTTATTTATATATTGTCTGAATAAGAAGAATAATAAAAAATGTCCCTGAAACGACTATACGGCCTAACCGGCCTGGGCGTCTTGTTGACTGTAGGATGCACTCCCGCGACGGACGATGCGGGCTATGAACTGCCGGCAGACCCGTTTGTATCGACATACGAGCCG
>CAZJFQ010000093.1:0-1680 GCA_964545335.1 uncultured Gammaproteobacteria bacterium
TCGAACAGGACATTTCGATCGATCGCCAGTTGCATGACGTCCGGGTCGTTGATGATAGGGATGCCGTGGCCGATTCGCTCTGCCCCAAGTTCTTCGATCGCAACACGGACGTGTTGCGGTGCTTCTGCCGCATCACCTTCACCGCAATGAGTCGTCACGTGCAATCCGGCGGACCTGGCCTTGTCCAGCAACGGTGCAAATCTTCGGATCTCAAAGCCGATGTCCTGGTCGGCCAGATCGATACCGACAAAACTGTCGCGGTTTTCGATGATGAAATCGGTGGTGTATTCCGCATCCTCCTGCGGCAGGATCTTCTGGACGATCCCGATCAGCCCGACCGCAAGATCCGGATGTCGCGCCCTTTCAAGACCCCGGCAGATCGATTCATGAATGGATTCGAATGTCAGATTCGGATGACCCAGCGCGATGAAGTTTGGCGAATAACGCAGTTCGAAAATTTTTATGTGCTGCTCGCGTGCGTATTCACAGGCTTCAAAGGTCAGTCGCTCGATGATTTCTTCCGAGGCCCAGATCTTCTGGATCTTGAAGAACTTGTTCAGGGCAACCTCGAGGTTCTCCATCGGCTCGGTAATCAGCCATTCGCGACGAAAGACTTCCGGATCTGATGGCACGTCCAGGCCCAGTGTGCGTCCGATTTCTTTGATCGTGTCCTGGCGAAATGTCGCTTCGAGGTGACAGTGGTGCTCGACTTTGGGTAGTGACTTCAGATCCATGACGGCATTTATTATTTGTAGATCCTCAACGCCGTTATAATGCCTCGTCGGCATTCTCGATGACACTCACTGTGGCAAAAAAAATGCAGAAGAACCGCAGCGGCAGACGCCAACTTTTTGGATTTCGGCTGTCCCGGGCGCCTGTTGCTTTAACACTCGCGTTATCTGTTCTCACTGCCTGCAGCCGCGATGCTGCGCCCGTCGATCTGGTGGTTCACGGCGAATATGTCATCGTCATGGACGAGGCGAATACCGTGATTCGCGATGGTGCGGTAGTTATCAATGACGGCATGATCGTGGACATCGGACCGCGCGCGCGGATATCAAACGAGTACGAGGACGGCGACGAGCTTGATGGTGAGAACAAGGTCCTTATGCCCGGACTGATCAACGGCCATACGCATGCCGCGATGAGCATCCTCAGGGGGATCGCCGACGATCTGAGTCTCAAGGACTGGCTCTATAACTACGTCTTCCCGGCCGAAGTTCGCTTTGTCGACGAAGAGTTTGTTCGTATCGGAACCACCCTGGCCTGCTGGGAATTTATCCGGGGCGGCACGACTACCTTTGTCGACATGTATTACTTTCCGGACAGCGTCGCGGCGGCGGTAGAGAAGTGCGGGTTACGGGTACTCGTAGCGCCGGGTGTGATTGACCAGCAGTCCCCTGATGCAGCAGGGTTCGATGAGTCTCTGACCCAGGCAGTCGATTTCGTCAAACGCTGGCAGGGCCGCAACAACCGGATCATTCCAATCCTCGGGGCGCACGCAGCCTATACGGTCAATCCAGAGCAGCTGCAGCTGGTACGCCAGGCCGCCGTTGAGCTGAATGTCCCCGTCAGTATCCATCTATCCGAAATTACGTTTGAGGTCGAGTTCACAACCGAGAACTATGGCAAAACACCGGTCCATCTTCTGGAATCCATCGATTTCTTTTCCGGACCGAC
>CAZJFQ010000093.1:1780-6476 GCA_964545335.1 uncultured Gammaproteobacteria bacterium
ATGGCAAAACACCGGTCCATCTTCTGGAATCCATCGATTTCTTTTCCGGACCGACGATCGGGGCCCACGTTGTCTGGCCGACAGAGAGTGAGATTCCGATTCTCGCTGAGAGAAGAGTCGGCGCGATACACAACCCGACATCCAATATGAAAATCTCGTCCGGCATTTCGCCGGTAACGGAAATGCTCGGGCAGGGCGTACTCATGGGTCTGGGCACGGACGGCGCGGCTTCGAATAACGATCTGGATATGTGGGAGGAAATGCGGCTGGCGGCATTTCTGCAGAAGGTTAGCACCATGGATCCGGAAGCGTTGCCGGCGACCGCTGTCCTGACTATGGCCACGCGAGGCGGTGCTGAAGCGATTGGGCTCGGCGATGAGGTCGGTGTGTTGACCGCGGGCCACAGGGCCGACCTGATCCAGGTGTCGCTGGACGATGTCCACTTTGTCCCGACCTACGATGTCATTTCACATCTGGTGTATGTTGCTGACGAGCAGGACGTCGTGTCAGTTATCGTGGATGGCAAGGTGATCATGCGGGATAGGGAGATCCTGACGATTGATACCAAGCGGGTCCGCATGGAAGCCACGCAACTCGCGGCCCGCATCCAGTCTGCGCTGGCCGAAAAAAGTCAGAATAAAACCGATTAGTCTCTGAGCGTCAGCCAGACACCGAGCAGCACGACGCCGAGACCGAGAATGCGGTCCCACGAGATTTCCCGCACGTCGACTTCCAGTGCGCCAAAATGATCGATCGTCGTCGCGATCATCAATTGTCCGCTGATAATCAACACTATGGCCGCGGCAACACCGATCCGCGGCACCATGAAGACCGTCGAACCGACCACGACAACGCCTAGCAATCCGGCCGCCAGCGCATACCATGGAACCGTCGGCCAAAGACCTAGCTTGCCTCCGCCAAGCAGAAGGAGCGGGATTCCCACTGCGATTAAGCCGCCGAGATGAACGACAAAGACGCTTTCGAGCACGCCAAGGCGCTGGTTGATCATCGATGCCAATGGGGCCTGGAGGCCGATGGCGATACCGCCGGTGATGCCGATTACGACAATAAGGATTAGTTGAGACATGGTTTGCTCACAGTGTGGTTTGGAAGCGGCTGATCAGCCCCATTGATAGCCTGATAGTTGGACGGACTAAGGCTTGAGAAAGCTCGTGCCGTAGTCCATCGGCGGCAGATCAAAATACGACGCCAGGCTCTGGCCGATGTCGGCAAACGTATCCAGACGTCCCAGAGAACCGGTCGAAACATTGCTGCCATATACCAGGACCGGAATGTGTTCACGCGTATGATCGCTGCCCGGCCAGGATGGATCGCAACCGTGATCGGCACTGATAATGAGCACGTCTTCATCGTTCAACAGGGCCAGCATTTCCGGCAGCCGGGTATCGAAATACTCCAGCGCTTTTGCATAACCCGCAATATCCCGCCGATGTCCGTACAACATGTCGAAGTCGACAAAATTGGTAAACACCAGTGACCGGTCTGATGCGGACTGAAACGCCTCGAGCGTCGCATCAAACAACGCTGCGTTGCCGGTGGCCTTAATTTTCCGCGTGATGCCCTGATGCGCAAAAATGTCGGCGATCTTGCCGATGCTGATTACCTCGCCGCCGTTTTCCACAAGTTTGTCGAGTAGCGTCGCTGAAGGCGGCGGTACCGTCAGGTCACGCCGGTTTCCGGTCCGCTCAAAACTGTCCTTGTTTACTCCCACGAACGGGCGAGCGATGACACGGCCGATGTTGTACTCATCGACCAGCTCTCGGGCGATTTCACAGATTTCGTACAGACGTTGCAGACCGAAGGTTTCTTCGTGACACGCGATCTGAAACACGCTGTCCGCCGATGTATAAACGATCGGTTCGCCGGTTCGCATATGTTTCTCGCCGAGTTCCGCAACGATCACAGTGCCGGAGGCATGACAGTTACCGAGTACTCCGGGCAGCCCGGCGCGCTCAATCAGTTCCTTGAGCAGTTCCGGCGGAAAAGTTTTCTCGCGACCGGTGAAGTAGCCCCAGTCGAACAGTACCGGGACGCCGGCCATCTCCCAATGACCGCTCGGGGTGTCCTTGCCGCTGCTGAGTTCTTTTGCATGTCCGTAGGCGCCGATGATGTCGACGTCAGCGTCAGTGCCTTGCGGGAACTCACCACAGCTTTCCTGTGCGGCATGCAATAAACCCAACCGGGCCAGATTTGGAAGCCTGAGCGGTTGCCGACCGTTACTTCCGGACCCTGTGGCGCGGTATTCGGCGATGTGCCCCAGCGTGTTGGCGCCCACGTCGCCAAACTGATCGGCGTCCTCGGTCGCGCCGATGCCAAACGAATCCATGACCAGGATTACCGCTCGCTGCATCGTTCTGCCGTACTTACAACGCCTTTAGTGAAAAGAACATTCCCGCCAGCACAGCACTCATGAGGTTTGCCAGTGTGCCGCCCAGTACCGCCCTGAGTCCCATCCGGGCGATATCGTGCCGTCGTTCCGGAACAATCGTGCCCAGCCCGCCCAGCAACATCGCGATCGATGACAGGTTAGCAAAACCGCATAAGGCGAAGGTGATCACGATCTGCGTATGCTCGGTGAGGGTCTCGCGAATACCGGCGAACTGCGTATAGGCATAAAATTCGTTCAGGATCAGCTTCTGCCCGATCAGGCTGCCGGCTACCTGGGCCTCGTCCCAGGGCACGGTCAGAAGAAACGCGAGCGGTGCCAATAGATAGCCCAGGATTCCCTGTAACGTCAGTTCCTCGAAGCCGAAGAAACCACCGACAAACGACAAAATACCGTTGACCAGCGCAATCATTGCCACGAACGCAAGTAGCATGGCACCTACATTCATGGCCAGCATCAACCCGTCGCGAGCACCGTTCGCGACAGCTTCGAAGATGTTGACAGCGCCACTCGGTTTTTTATATTCCACATCATCGGCTTTGATGTCGCGGTAGTCCGTTTCCGGCATCAGGATCTTGGCCATCAGCAGGCCGCCCGGGGCGGCCATAAAACTTGCGGTAATCAGGAATTTGAGATCGACGCCCATCTGTGAGTACGCGACCATCACGGCACCCGCGATGGTTGCACAACCACCGGTCATGACCGCAAACAGCTCCGACTGGGTCATTCCGGCGATGTAAGGTCGCACGACCAGCGGCGCCTCGGTATGGCCGACAAAAATGTTGGCCACGGCGGACATCGATTCCGTGCGGCTGGTCTGTAAAGCCTTGTGCAACCAGCCACCGACAATGGCGATCACCTTCTGCATGATGCCGAGGTAATAGAGTGTCGACATCAGGGCGGCAAAGAAAACGATAACAGGAAGAACGCCGAAGGCGATAGTATGGCCGAGACTTTCCTGGATACGGGTGCCGAGAAGAAATTCAATGCCCTCATTGCCGTAGTTAATAACGTGCTGTACGCCACTGACAATGACATCGAGTACGTTGGCGCCGCCCGGAAAATAAATAATGAGTCCGGCAACGGCCGTCTGAATACTGAAAGCCAGGACCACAGTGCGGAGGTTGATTCCCTTCCTGTTATTCGACAGCAATACCGCAATCCCGAACAGTGTGGCTATTCCAACGAGGCTGATGAGTACCGGCATCGACGCTTCCTGCAGGCGAGTGAGCGGCTAATTTACTACCATTTTGGGTAAGATTGTATGAAACCGGGTCATTATCAGTGAGCAGCCTGAAACTCATCGAAGCCTTTGATCGCTGGCGCGAACAGCGGACCGACCTGGTGCTCGCGACGGTCATTGACACCGCCGGATCGACCTACAGCAAACCAGGTGCCCGGATTCTGATCAGCGCGGACGGCGACTATCAGGGCCTGATCAGTGGCGGCTGCCTGGAAGGCGATCTGATCACCCATGCCGAACGTGTTCGCAGTACGGACACGCCTGAGATCGTCACCTATGACATGCGCGATCCCGATGACGACCTGTGGGGGCTTGGTTCGGGATGCAACGGCATGTTCTCCATTTTGCTGCAACCGCTGCGGGCGAATCGGGACTATCAGCCATTCGCGGCGATGGCGGAACTCATGAAGGCGGGTGTTCAGGCAACAGCCTGGATAGCCGTCTCAGAGAGCAATGCGCGTTTGCCCGTGGGCGCGACTCTTGTTCTGGATGCCGAGACGGTTTATTACACCGATGCCGATGAAGTGCTGGCTGAACAACTGGTACAGAAATGCCGCAGTATGGATGCGGATGCCGTTGGCAATGTGCAACGACTAATGATCGATGAGATCGAAGTATCGGTACTTCATACCCGGCTTGAGCCGGTGCCGAGGCTGCTCGTCCTGGGCGCCGGCCCGGATGCGCTGCCGTTGATAACGATCAGTCGTGCGCTCGGCTGGTATGTATCCGCATACGATCATCGTCCGGCCTATGTGACGAAAGCCAACAGCAACGGGATCGAAGTCACACTGCTGGAAGGAACGGAAACGTTAAGGAAGTTGATTGAGCCGGTTACTTTTTCCGCTGCAATAATAATGAGTCACCATCTCGATTCCGATCGAGACTACCTGCACACGCTGATCGACAGCGATATTCAATACATTGGCGTCCTCGGCCCGGCCGTGCGGACGCAACGGCTGCTCGACGAACTGAATATCGACAAGAAAAAAGTTCAGGGGCGTATCTTCGGCCCGGTCGGGCTGGATCTGGGCGCCGATTCAGCCGAT
>CAZJFQ010000094.1:0-3087 GCA_964545335.1 uncultured Gammaproteobacteria bacterium
TACACGCAGTTCCGCTACACCGTACCCGTCGCGCTCCACGCCGCTGCCAGCTTCGCCCACTTCGGATGTTCAGTGATAAGTACCAGTGGGACCAGGCCCTCGTTCGGTGACGGCGAACTCGAGCAGTGAAGCCCGAGCCCTGGTGAACCGTCCTCGTGGAAATCTTGACCGTGATCAGAAGTATATACCAGGAACGAATTTTCCAGATCGGCACCGGCCAGGATGATATTGAAGAACTCTCCCACGTTCCAGATCAGCGTATTCCGGTAAGCGTTGCGGTAGCGCTCCCAGTCACCCTCGAAGTCCGGCCTGTCACCGGTATCTGAAATATCGGTAAGGTTGCCGCGCTTGACCACCGGCGTGAAGCGCATGTAGGCGTCCGGATATTTGTCGTGCACTGGAAAGTGAGCGCCGATCTTGTTGGCCAGAATCAGCTCTGCGACATCGTTGTTCGTGAGTTTAACGATCAACTCGGCCATCTCCATGTCCCGATGGACAAGTTTCGTTTTACCGAACTGATGCAGAAGATCAATCTCCTCTAACTCTTCACTGTACATAAAATTCTGTAGCCGTCCCCCCGTCCGCTGGGCATCGAGGTAAACGGTTCGCAAACCGGCTGCCCTAGCGTAGGCCCAGATCGACGGTCTCGAGTGCATCGATTGCAGATAGTTCTCTCGCGTCCCGCCGAACCTGAGGATCACGTTCGAGCCACCGCTGCAGTTGGTAGCCGAAGCGGCCAAGGCGAAGTTATGGACGGCCCCATCGCTACCGGTCAATCCCGAACTCACGCCTTTCGGAGCGTTGATATCCAGGTAGTCGCCCCTGACGCTCTCATCGATGATCAAAATGATATCGACCGGGTCCGAATCAACCTGCTGCAAAATCGAAACCGATTCGCGTTTTCCGCGGTCGAACTCTACGTACTCGTAACTACGCACGATGGCATAAGGCAGGGCGACAATCGGGCTCGGCAGCCCCTTGACGCCCGCACCGCCGCGAAAATACAAGAAGACACTGAGTGTGAGAACAAACACGACCGGCATCGCGATGCAGGCAATCGTAGCGGGTTTCGATCGACTGAAGCTTGTGTGCGGGGGAAGCAGGATTCCTGCGAGCAACAGCGTGCCGATGAGCATAGGTTTCGCCATGTGAGCTGCGAACTGTGACCAGGCATCATCGACAAACGCCGCCGCCTGGAGTATGGAGACATAGGCATCGTAAGACAAAAAGCTGCCCATGATCCCTCGATAGGACTCGACCACCACTGCCGAGCTTGTCAATAGCACGGCCCAGGCGCAGCGGAGGACATGGTACTGACAGAAAGATACGGCGAGGAGACTTACCAGGCAGAGGATCAGCAGCACCAGAAATGTCAGAACTCCCGTCGCGCTGTCGATTGCGCTCACCCGCGCCAGATACCAGGGGGCGGGGATTACCACGGCCAGCGCTAGCAGGAAGAGTTTGCCGAGATCTGTTGCTTTGTCCATTCCTGCGATGCCGGTTCCAGAGTAAGCTGTCCTGATATGGTTAACGGGTCGACTTGTCCTGTCAAGTCGAAGACTCCGCCCCCGCAGACCTCACGGAAAACAGGGGCATTAGAACGTGGTGCTTCCTTTCCGACGCCCGCACTAACTGAACTATGACTTGCAGGGCCGTTATTCAACCCCGGGCCCTTAGCGGGGCTGGGGTCCGTATGGGAACCAGGACAGGCAGGGACTTAACCCTTGTCGGTGTAGTCGGGAGGAGCTAGAGACCGATTGAGTTAAAGTAGATGAACAGCGGTGAGAGAAACAAGACACACCTTCTCAACTATGATCAACGGAGTTCTCTGGCTTGTTGTCCGGAGTATTGGAGCGAGGGGCGCAAAGCTGGTGTAAGGGGCCCCCTGTGTCAGGATAGTTGTCGAAGGGCCTGTCACCGAAGGCCCCTTGACAGGGCGTAAAAGTCAGTTGAGTCAGCTGATTATTGCCATGCAGCCGGCTGATACACTGGACAGCCGTGCCGTTCCAGGACTATATTTATATATTATCCCTTTGGTATGAAGAGTATTCGATACCCCCCCAATCATGGCCACTTTACTCACCGGCGAATCCTCCTCGCCCAGCCTATGGCAAAAGTAGAACCGCAAAAACAATTGGCTTTCTGGTTTTCCGGTTCCCCAAGGTTAGCGAAACACTTATTCTGTACGAACTGCTGGATTTGAGGAAACTGGGCTTTGACGCTGACCCCTACTCGTTATTGCAGGAGAACGCCCCGATAATGTATCCTGAGGCAGAAAAGATTTTGCCCGATCAGGCACTTGCGCAGCTGGTATCGGCAGTGCTGACCAACGGCAAATCACTACGGCTGATACCTATGTGCGGTTATTTCTGCACCGCCAATTTCGCCAGCGCAATCGCCACCTGGAACCTGTTACGAGGCTATCAAATCGACTCGTGGATCCGCGTAGTGGCACGACAAAGACGGAGCCGGATGCACTTTCTTCCAGCGTAGCCCCATTGGCAGACAAGCAGACAAAATCATGAACAGTGTTACCTCTGCAACGAGACACAGCCGCCGCAGGCTTACCGACCTGCCCGACGAACTGCTGTCACGCTGGCTGGAACTGTTATCGGAAGCAGGGACCGGGACGCCTTTTCTTCATCCTGAATATTGCCGTGTGCTCGGATCCGTCAATCCCGATGTTGAATTACTGTTGATAGAAAATTCCAACGATGTGGCGTTTTTGCCCGTTCAGCGGATCGGCAGAATAGCTTACCCGGTTGGGCTCCAGCTCGCGGATTACTGCGGCATCATTGCGCCACCCACCATGAATATTGATGTTAACGGGCTCCTTAAAGCCGCTGATTTGCATGGCCTGAAATTAAGCAATTGCATCGGTCAGGCTTGCCAGTTTGGCGACGTGCTGCAGCGTGATGAGTCGCCGTATATCGCATTGGGCGAGGGCGTGGATGCCTGGCTGCGGACACTGAAGAATCGCGGTTCATCGACACTGAAACAGGCACAGCGCAAGGCACGAAAAATTACCCGTGAAGTAGGCCCGCTACGCTTCGAATGGCGAGCCAATGACGCTGTACTACTGGATAC
>CAZJFQ010000094.1:3097-6463 GCA_964545335.1 uncultured Gammaproteobacteria bacterium
GAATCTGGTCACGCTGCTGCCATCGATTGAAACATCTTCTTTTTCAGGGCTGCTGTCCTGTTTGTATGCCGGAGATAAACTACTTGCCGTGCATCTGGGAATGCATACCCCTAGCACCCTGCACTGGTGGATACCCAGCTACAACCCGGCCTATAGCGCCTACTCGCCGGGAGCGATATTTCTGCTCGAACTCGCCAGAGCGGCTGCCGAACACGGCATAAGCAGGATTGATCTGGGCAAGGGAGATGAGCGGTACAAATCAAGCTTCCGGTCCGGGTCGACAGAAGTAGCCAGCGTCTACCGCGATAATCGCCTTGCCCGGCAATGGATTGCCCGGCAAAAACAGGCCCTGAAAAAAAGCATTCGTGGCACTGCGCTGGAACCACACCTGAAAAATCTGAAAAAATGTGGCCTGAAAGCAAGACGACGCAGCTCATGAGCCGATCGACATCCGAATCAGAGGTCGTGATCCGGGCCGTGCGTGGGGCGCAACGCTCATCATCTCAGGCACGATTGCCCCACCGCTGAACGTGCGCCGATCCAGTCCCTGAGCAGCGCATATCGACCCTATACGGGAAAGACCAAATCGATCTGCATGACATGACGCCCCATGCGGGCCAGCACAATGGTTGCAAGCCCGCTTAACAGCATGCAAACCGGGAACGAAGGCTGAAACAGTAATTCTACAATCAGCAGCAAGGAACTCAGGAAAACAGCCTTCATGCAAAGCCGCAAGTAATGTTTGTCAAGGCTAATGATTTTAGATGTCCTTAGCAGCAGATAGTTTTTCAACAAGCTATACAACAGTATGGACGCACAGCTGGCTACTGCCAATCCAAAAGCAGCGTATTCACGCACCAGAAACCAGCAAGCTGCAACGGCAACCAGACTAGTCGCAATATCGGCATACAAAACCAGTTTGCCGTGTCCTTCAAGACGCAGCATTCTGGCATTGTAACCAAACAGGGCATGCACATAGAGCCCCAGTGAAATCAAGGCCAGGATCGGGCTGGAGCCGGCGTAGCGCTCACCGAGGAAGAGTGGAACCACCTCGTCGGCGAAAATACAGGTCATGAGGAATATCGGGAAAGTACCCACGGCTATCCACGCTGCCGTACGCCAGAAGTGCGCATTGATATCCCGATACTGCTGAGCGCTGTGCAGGCGTGCCGCAACGGGGGTAAACAAAATTGAAAATGCATCGATGACGACATCATTCAAACGCGCGAAAGGCAATACCGCCGCATAAGCAGCCAGAGCAACCGGGCCAGCGCTACCGCTGAGTATCAGCGGTAGCATCAAGCCACGCGCGGACAGTGCCAGATCAGACCCGTACTGCGGTATTCCGTAGGCGAGTATGTCACCGACGGGAAACCTGACAGCCAGCGGCCGAACGAAGACACCTGCCCGCGCCATTGCCTTGCCTGCGATCCAGAGGTAGATTAGTGCGCCAATAAGGGCGGCAGCCAGATGCGCTTGTGCGACCTGCATGACAGTACCCGAATCCAGAATAACGAGACCTACGCAAGACAATTTGAGCAGCGGTCTCAGCAGGTATCGCAAGCTTGCAATCGCTTTGCTATGACCCATGGCGGCGAGAAACGCCTCGAGCATTCTTTCGAATGCATTCAGCGGTGCCAGCAGAATAACCAGCAGTACCAGCGGAGCTGACGCTGCGTCAATTACGATGCCGGCCTGGAGTAACATGAACGCTACTCCAAAGGCCAGTGCGCCAAAAATAAACACGACGATTACGCCAAATAACAGCGCACCCCTCAGTTGAGCGAGGTCCCTCTTTTCGTGATACAGCGGTAAAAAACGGGAGAGCGACTTATCCAGCCCCGCCGCGACAATAGTCGCGCCATAGTCCGCAAGTATTAGACCGATGGCTAGAATTCCAAAGTCGAGCTTGCTCAGATAGCGGATGGTGACCAACTGAATGATCAGGTTCAACGCAAGGGCAACAAAACGCCCCGACAATAGCAGGACCGAGCCTCGAACACTCTTCTGTATAATGCTATTGGGCTCGTCCTGAACCTGCGGCTTTTGCCCGGCCATAGTCAGCTTCTGCCTGCGCGCCGTACGAAAAAATGCAGCAGTTGCAGGAGGTCTTGGAAAAAGGGTAGCGGATCGTCAAAACTGAAGGTGTCGAAACGGTGGCTGCGCGAGAAAATGCGCCATAAATCCATACCATTGGAACACTCCTCATCCAGTGCAGTATTCCAGCCATCAAATCCCTTCGACCCGATAGCGCGCGGCCTGACCCGGCGCACCATGACACGGACATCGTCAAACAGGTTTCGCGCATAGATGTCCTGCCGGTAGGAACTCGGAAAAGAGCGTCGATCAGCGAGCATCATGTCTGCCAGCCAGGCCGGGAAATTCGCGCCGGCGGCTATTGCCAATGCCAGCGAACCCCAAAATCGGCCATTAATTTCAATCAGGTAATAGGAACCGCTGGCCTGATCCACTCTGAACTCAAACATCGCGACGCCGCTGTAATCGAGAGCGCGAACCATTTTTTCACTTGCCGCCAGCAGTTCGGGGCACAGTGCGACGCTTTTTCGGTAGGTACTACCATGACCGCTCGTTTCATGTAGGCGCTGGTGCTGGAATGCATACAACACGGCTCCCTGATGCGCGAGGATCTCTACACCGACTCCCTGCCCGCTTACGCGCTCCTGTAACATCAACATCTCTAACGGCTGTTGCTGAAGATCATCAAAACAGGCGCCAAGTTGCTCAGGCGTTTTCGCCCAACGTACAAACTGCTTGGTAAAAGGATCACTTGTGGTACTGGATGACAAGGGTTTGACCATGACCGGCCAGTTCATTTCAGCCGCAACTGCACGTGCTTCGGACTGGTTCCTGGCGACCTGCGTTGCAGGAACCGGTATCGCCAGCTCCCGGGCCAGCGATATGGTTTTTTGTTTATCAAATACCGTGTCAAAGGCCTCTATTGCAGGCAACGCAATGCGGACGTATGGCTCCAGCAGTGCCCTGTTCGCGTGTATTAATACTGCCGATGGGTCGCTCGCCGGTATCATCAGGTCGAATTCAATGCTTCTTAGCAGGCCTGTTAATGGCGACAACCAGCTATTGTCACCCGCGGGAACCGGGATGGAGTGCCAATGCTTGAGATAACGGGATCGCTTTGCGGGTGCCTTCCCTGAACACCAGGCAACGTGTACTTCGGCGCCCGCCCGACCAAGTGAACGAACGATCGGCAGAACTATGCGCGAATTTTCTCCAATGACCAGATACCTGGCCGGTTTTTTTTCTCGCGACGAATTGGCACGCTCTTCCCTAGCCGCCACGAATATCGAGTCTCGCGCGCATGGTAGTCCAACTGTAGCAGAAAAAGAA
>CAZJFQ010000095.1:0-6433 GCA_964545335.1 uncultured Gammaproteobacteria bacterium
TCTCGATTACTTCAAAATGCAACATACAATCGCAGTACTTTCGTGTCAGAGCCCCACACTATGGACAGATCTGCATTTTTTGAATCGTCAAGCCCCATAAAAGAATCGTAAAAAAATGCGCCCAAAAAGTGTCCCAATGCCACGCCAACGAGTACATCCGATACGCGATGAGCGTTGGCTTCAACACGTGCCCAGGCTGTACCGGCAGTAAGCGCGCCAAGACCGAATCGCAGCGCTTTTTTGCTGCGATCACTGATATCGAAATACCGCACGTTGCGGGCGGCGAGGGTCGTGCTGACGGCAGAGGAAGACGCGTGTCCCGATGGAAAGCTTTCGTTATCACTGCCGTCGGGTCGCGCCCGGTCGGTCACGTCCTTAAGTGCGTCGGTTGTCAGCGCGGTCATACCAAGCGCCGCGAGCATAACTGCCGATCCCTTCGCCTTTGCGGCCATCCAATCCCCGGACCCCGGGCCGCTTGGCGTGGCCAGCATGGTCACGAACGCGGATGCGCGTGACAGATCCGCGAGTGTATCGCTGGCGTCTTCTGCGTCCTCCTGGGATCCGAATATCGGTGTATCAGTCGCTGCCCAGTCGGTGATTTCTTCGTCCCAGTCACTGATTTGAAGTATCGCAGCGCCAGCCAGCGGTGCCCAGGTGTATGGAGAGTTGGCGGCCTTCACCACGGATTCGCGGAGCTGCTCCCAGCCCGGCTTGACCGTTACGTCCTGACCCCAGCCACGCCCGTTTGGTAACGTCGCGCAGCCGCTTAGGAGCAACAGCAGACAGGTTGCAATTAGCGATCCGTGACAAAACTGGCGCATATCAACTCTGAGGACTTGTTAGGACTATGGTACCAGTTGTTGGCTAATTAACTTTTATGTGGACAAGTAGCCTGCGGTGCCGCAGAAAGCTTCAAGCTTATTGGTTGTAGTGGATTATTGACTTGTAGATGGTCATTTCGGCTCGGTTGAAGTGGCGATCGGCACCAAAGAACATGCGTCGTCCGTGGTTAATAAATCGCGGTAGCGGCAAGTCCGTTTTTCCTGTATTCCCCGTTCCCCCGTGGTTTTGCTGCGCGTCAATGCCAAAACCGGCGCAGCGCCATTATTTACTACCCTTTCTCCGTGTCCTCGGTGATCAATATCTCGCACCAGTGGGGCGAAGGATTTGCGCCTCAGCATCGTCATAGTGGGATACGAGTGCGAACAAGTAATGAAGGAGTAGTGGAGATGAAAAAGTACACACGTATGTGGCCCGCCATCCCGGCGATAACGGCCGCCCTGATGCTGGCCGCAGCCCCGGCGAGTTGGGCCGGGGACGAGCATGACGAAGAGATTCCCTACGACGAAGCAAGCGTCTTTTTCGAGTTGAATAACACCGATGGGGACCTGGGCATTCACGCCCTGATCGATGGTGACGCGTGGAAGCGGTTGATCATCGAGGACACGCATGAGCGCAAGATACTCGATATTCGAGTCAAAGGACGCCTCCGCAGGCAGGGCCTGACCGAGATTTTCTTCGAGAGTGCGGAACCGCCTTTCGAGAGCGACGATCCGGATGAGGTTACCTTAACGCCCGCAGAATTCTTCGCACGGTTCCCGGAAGGGGAGTACGAGATCGAGGGCAGAACGCTTGACGGCGAAGAACTGGAAAGCACTGTTGAGGTCACGCATTTGATGCCGGCACCGACCGAAAACGTCATGGTTTCCGGCGAGGAAGCGGCCGAAGACTGTGATGCGCCCCTGCCGTCTGTGAGCGAACCTGTCATTATCAGTTGGGATACCGTTACGGAGTCCCATCCGGATCTCGGCCGCTCAGGCGAACCGGTAGACATCGACCGTTACCAGGTGGTTGTCGAGCAGGAAGACCTCGGGGCTGCCTTAAGTGTCGACTTGCCGCCTTCGGCGACATCATTCGAGGTTCCGAGCGACTTCATCGCGCTGGGTGACGAGTTCAAGTTCGAAATCCTGGCGAGAGAGGAAAGCGGAAACCAGACCGCGGTGGAAAGTTGCTTTGAGGTCGAGTAGTGCAACCACGCAATAGTTGTCCCCCGCAGTGGGCTCCGTTCGCCGCCGCGCCCCGGCGGCGGCGGATGGAGTCCCGCTTTTTCGATGCCCTGAGACCTTTTGGGGCATCCTTCGTTGTCAGCCTGATGCTGCTCGTCGGATTAGCTCAAGCGCAAGCAACGAACTGCGAGATACCCGGATATCTGCGTGTCGAGGTGGCGGATGACATCGTTACGGCTAAAGCGTGTGATGTACCAGTAAAGGATGTGCTGGATGAAATTGCGCATCAGAGCGGACTGATCGTCGTGTCGCATGATCCGCTCGACAAGCGCATCACCATAACCATGGACCAGGTGACGTTGCCGGAAGCGGTAGATCGCATTCTGGGCGATCAGAGTTTTGCCTTGCGATACATTGAGCCGTGGTCGGGTGCGGCGTATGCCAATGCGGAAAGCTCGAACAAGTTGTGGGTGTTTTCTCAGGGCGCGGCGATTAGTAACGTCCGCCGCGATTCCGCGGAACATTCGCGACGGAGCTATTCCGACGCGGACATCGGTTCCTTGAGCGTTGATCTGGCGGCCGATGATTCGAAGTTGCGGGTGAGGGCTCTTACCGCGCTGGCGACTGTCGATAGTGATCCGGGTGCGTCTGCTCTCGCTGCGGCAGCTTTGAGTGATCCGGATGCTTCGGTTCGGGCTGAGGCGGTTTATGCTTTGGGCGAGATTGGGGACGACGCCGGCGTGCAATTGCTGGGGCAAGCGTTGCTGGATCCGGATGACCAGGTCCGGGAGGCAGCGGTAGAAGCCTTCGCGGACATCGGTGGCGAGGCATCCGTTCGCGCGTTGGCTGTCGCTCTTAACGACGCCAATCCCGTTTTGCGCGAGGGGGCGGTCGATGCGCTGGGCGAAATCGGTGGCCAGACGGCCATTTATCTCTTACGTCAGGCTCTGACGGACGAAGAGACGAACATTCGCGAAGCTGCCGCCGAATACCTCACCGAACTCGTCCTCCAGGACGAATAGCTCGGCGCATATACGAATATAGAAATTTCGGTATTGAAGTGCATGCGTGCGATCGGCGACGAGAGTTGAAACCTCGGGTGCCGGTGTAGAGCTTTTAAGTTTTTTGTTGGCCTGACTTCCCTGGCAGGCTTCAATATCGGTGTATGCTCTCAACAATTCAAATACTCAACACCGGTACTGTATCTCTCTCGATCCGGGAGCTGGCATGGGGATCTGGGCACTAATTGGCAACATCATCTGGCTGGTTTTCGGTCCGGGCTTCGCGTGTTTCCTGTTTTGGGTATTGGCCGGCGCCCTGCTGGCCATCACTGTTGTCGGCCTGCCATTTTCCATCGCCGCCTTTCGCATCGCGGGTTTTGCGGCGTTTCCGTTTGGCCGCGAGCTGGTTGACGCCGAAACAGTTGGCGATGAACGCATCATTGGAACGGGGATCGCCAATATCCTGTGGTTCATTTTGGCGGGGCTCTGGCTGGCTATCTTCCATTTCACCGTGGGGATTCTTTACTTCATTACGATTATCGGCATCCCATTTGGTTTGGCCCATCTGAAGCTCGGGCAGGTATCATTGGCGCCGCTTGGCAAGCGCACGGTTCCCGTAACCTGAGGCGGTAGAATCCAGCGTGCCGGTGATGAGTAGTGAGATCAAGGGGCAGAACTTGCAGCCGATCGGTAAATACTCAAATACTCAGCGTCGTAGTCCTGCAGCAATGATTTCTCGCCCCCGAGCTGCCACGGTGCCGCCATGGGTCAGCGACATGGCCGTCGGCCGATGGTATCGGATATCGGGCGATCAGCCTGACCTCGGGCTAACACCAACGCGACCCGGTACGCGATATCTGGAAGATAACGATCCGGGACGTGATCCCCGTCTGAACCCGGCGCGAAGCGCCAAGGAAATCCTGCGCCGAAAACTGGGCCGACAGCCACAGTCCCCCTGGCACGGCCGGCTGGGATTCTGCGCCATAACCGAAGCCTGGAACGGCGCGATCTATGCTTGCGGGTTCGGCGACAGCGGTTCGATGATTCACTTTGGCGGCGGCCATACGGATTATTTCGGATCGGATGTGCATGCGTTTGATCTCAATACCCGCGAGTGGTCGCGACTCCTGGACGGGTACGTAACCGGAACCCCGGATGAATACGGCGAGGGGGCCGTGTATCCCGACGCGATCTATCCCGATGGCACACCGTTGCCGCCGCACACGTATGAGTACGTGCAATACGACCCACTCGACAACCTGTTTATTCTGTTAAAGGGACAGCTCGAGCTCGGACCTCACGTCAAAGCGACGCCGATCCCGCACATGTTGCATCTGGACACGCTGACCTGGCATCGTGGTCCGAAACACGAGTCAGCAATTCTGAGTTCCGGGGGTTGGACGGCTTGGGATGCGTCGCGTCGGCTCCTGTGGGGACATTCCGGCGATGACGGTAATGGCAATGTCTTTATCGGCTTCAACCCGGATGGCGAGAACGACGACGGTACGTGTGGATCGTGGGGCAAGCATTACCCGAACAAAATCCCGGGGGCGGCCAATCACAACACGATGGAAATCGATCCGGTACGAGACATCCTAGTGATTGCCGTAAATGCAGCGGATGCCCTGTACGCAATCGACCCGAAGGACCCGGCAAGGCCCGTTGCAACGCTGGCAGCAACGGGAAGCAAGCCAAAAATCCACGAGTACGCAGCGCTCGAGTACGCGCCTAACCTTGATGCTTTCATTTACTACTCTGCAGTCGACCGCCCGGAGCTGCACTCGATATCAGCCCCGGCCGGCGCGACACCCGCTGATCTTATTGGCGGCACCTGGATCTGGCAAAAAATTCTCAACGAGAAGAACGACCTCGATCCGATCGAGGATGCTTACCGGCGGTCAGCCTACGAGGTCAACAAGAGTCATACCTTTGGGCGATTTCGCGTAGCGACATTCGGCGCAACTGATTTGATCATTCTTGTCCGTCACGTTGACACGCCGGTTTATGCACTGCGACTCACATAAGATTTCGCCGCCGGTGTACCGAAACTGAGTCATGAATGTATGTGGCACCCAAGCCCAGTCGCGATACGGATGCCGTCGCAATCAGTCCGGGAAATTTGATGGAGACTGCGGGATTTTGGATTCCTAGTCGTCGGGCCAAGTGTCATGCCGGGGCAAATCATCGCAGATCTCGTACCAGGCCGCTTTTGATCCGACAAACTGGTGATAACCCGGCGGGCATTTTGGATCACCGGCGACCGTACCCATCGTGATGTAAAGGACATCGGGTTCCGGCTTGTAGTCCACTAAGATATTCGAACCACAGTTTTCGCAAAACGATCTGTCACTTGTTTCCGACGAGGCATAGGTTTTGAGGTCCGACTCTCCTGACACATAGCGAAATCTGTCGCGAGGAACACCTCCGAATGAGGCAAAAGCGGCGCCATGCAGCCGTTGACACTGGGAACAATGGCAGTGACTGAAATCCGCAATCTCGCCATCCACTTCATACTGTACTCTGCCGCACTCACACCTGCCTTTAATCACCGCTACACCTCTACAGTCGGTCTTTGAGTTGATAGTAAATCATGCCAGGCGCCACCATCTGATTTCTGAGCGTGTGCGCGCCAGGAATGACGAACGATTTGATGTTAAGGCTTTCGGTACCGGTGTAAAGTTTTTAGGTTGTTTTCACGCCCAGCTCCCTGGCGAGCTACGGTGCCGGTGCCGACTATTTGACTTATTGGTGACGTCGTAGAATGTAACTAGCTGATTGCAAACGTGACTGAGAATTCCGCCCCCGGTTCCTTGTTGATCACATCCACTTTGCCGTCCATTGCCATGGTGAGTTGATGCACTATTGCTAGTCCAATGCCGGTTCCAACGGTTTCTCTTGTGAGTTCGGACTCTGATCGATAGAAAAGCTTGAAGATCTTTTTCATTTGATCTTTGGGGATGCCGGGGCCGTAGTCCCGGACAGAGAAGATGACGTGGTTGTTTTTGCTTTGTTTGGCATCAATCTCGATCGTCTTGTTGTCAGCGCCTTTGGAGAATTTAATGGCGTTGTCGACCAGGTTGATGATGATCTGGGCAAAGCAGTCCTCGTCGACCATAATGGTGGCTTGATCTGCGCCATCGCCCCGCTTGAACCTGAGCTCGAACCCGGCGCGTTCGACCTGATTTGAGATCTTGGATTCGATGTTGCCCATCAGACTGCCGACTTCGATTGGTTTCAGGTCGAACTGCGGTTCGTTGCGAGTGATTTTGGCAAGCTGCAGGACGTTGGAGATGAGTCTTGACAACCGCTCGCTCTCATCGTGGATGTATTCGTAATAGGTCTTCCGTTTTTCCTCGTCCGCCCAGCCTTCTTTGAGCATCTCGCCGTACATGCGGATCGAGGTGAGCGGCGTCTTGAGTTCGTGGC
>CAZJFQ010000096.1:0-3660 GCA_964545335.1 uncultured Gammaproteobacteria bacterium
GGTCCGGCGTCAGCATCAGTGCCGAACGGGCACTCGAGATCAACGTGATCGACCTGGTTGCGAGCGACCTCGGCGACATGCTCGAACAGAGTCACGGTCGTATCGTCAGCGTTAATAACACGGATACGAGCCTGGAAACGATTGGCCTGGTCCTCGAGCGCCAGGAACCGGACTGGCGTACCCGTTTCCTGGCAGTCATTACCGATCCGAATATCGCTTACTTGTTAATGTTGATCGGCATCTACGGACTTTTGTATGAAGGATATAACCCCGGCGCTATTGTTCCCGGTGTCGTCGGCGCTATCTGTTTAATACTGGCAGGATTCGCGTTTCAGCTATTACCGGTGAACTACGCCGGGCTATTTCTTATCGTACTCGGTGTTGTACTGATGATTGCTGAGGTCTTTGCTCCCAGCTTTGGTGCGCTTGGCATCGGCGGCGTTATCGCTTTCGTACTCGGCTCGATCATCCTGATAAAGACCGACGTGCCCGGATTCGGCATTTCGCTGCCGGTGATCACCAGCATGGCCACGGTCGGTGGTGGTACGATCCTGGCAATTGTCTGGTTTGCGGTCCGCGCCCGCCGTGCGCCTGTAGTCAGCGGCCGGGAACAACTGATCGGCAGTATCGGTACGGCGCGCCAACGATTCCGGGGTGACGGAACGATCTTCGTCCACGGTGAAATCTGGCAGGCGCGGGCCGAAAGCCCGGTGGCAAAGGGTCAACGGGTTCGCGTTCTGGCTATCGACGGCCTGGTTCTCTCAGTAGAACCGCTGTCTGAATAGGAGAAGAAAAATGATGAATCCTTACGTAATTGGTGGCCTGCTGTTCGTGGCGCTGTTCGTTTTCAGTGCCATCAAAATTCTCCGTGAGTATGAACGGGGCGTCATATTTTTGCTGGGCCGATTCCAGACGGTCAAAGGCCCGGGACTCATCATTGTTATCCCGGGAATCCAGAAAATGGTCAGAGTCGATCTGCGCGTGATCGTTATGGATGTCCCGACCCAGGATGTTATTTCCCAGGACAACGTGTCTGTCAAAGTCAACGCTGTTATCTATTTCCGCATCGTCGATCCGGAGCGAGCCATTATCCAGGTTGCAAACGTCTTCGAGGCTACAAGCCAGTTGGCGCAAACCACGCTGCGATCCGTACTCGGCCAGCACGATCTGGACGAGATGCTCTCGGAGCGTGACAAGCTGAATGCGGATATCCAGAAGATCCTGGATGCGCACACCGACACCTGGGGCATCAAAGTATCCAATGTCGAAATCAAGCACGTTGATCTGGACGAGAGCATGATTCGTGCTATTGCCCGTCAGGCTGAGGCGGAGCGGTCCCGGCGCGCCAAGGTCATTCACGCGGAAGGTGAATTCCAGGCTTCAGAGCGATTGCTCCAGGCGGCCAATACGCTTGCCAAGGAACCTCTGGCCATTCAGTTGCGGTACATGCAAACGCTCACCGAGATTGCCGGAGAACAGAATTCGACCATTGTATTTCCGCTGCCTATCGATCTCATTCAACCGCTCTTCGCGAAATCGGCCGGAAAATCGTCCCAGGATAAGGACTAATAGTTTACGACCCGCAGATATGTCGGGCATACACTCAGGCCGGGGGAAACCGCACCTCGACTCGTGCACCGCCCATGGGTGATGCATCGATGCCGAGCGTACCACCGTAGACCTCAACGATCTCCTTGACTACCGCCAGGCCGATGCCGTGCCCGGCAGTTTGGCGATCAATGCGCGTCCCGCGATCAGTTACGGCGGAACTGTGTTCGCTGCTGATTCCCGGCCCATCGTCTTCGACGACAAGCCGTAATCCGGCGCGGCGCTTATCCTCGCTCGCCAGCGCCTCGAGTGAAACAGTGACATCACCTCGACACCACTTGAATGCATTGTCCAGAAGATTGCCCATGACCTCAGTCAGATCGCCGGCATCTCCATAGAAATAGCCGCCGTCGAACTCGTTCCGCTTCCAGGTCGGTTGTTTGTCGCGATAGATGCGGCTCAGAGCCTTGCAGATCCGATCGCTGGTCTCACCCACGTCGACCGGACCCCGGCCAAGATTGAGACCGCCGGAGGTCGCAGCCTTTTTCAGCTGATAGGCGACCATCTCATCCATTCGATCGATCTGCTCCTGTAAAGTCTGTAAATCGGCCGGATCCGGGGTGCCATGTTCCAGCGTGGTACGCATGGCTGCCAGGGGCGTCTTCAGGCTGTGCGCCAGGTTGCCCAGCGTATCCCGGTAGCGGGCCAGCCGGCCGAGTCCGACACGGACCAGGGTATTCAGGTTGGTAGTCAGCCCCTGTAGTTCGGTCGGATAGCCATTGCTGAGTTCTTGGCGATGGCCGGCCTCGATTTCCTTGATCTCGCTTTCCGCACGGCGCAGTGGTTTCAGGACCCATCGCAAAACAACGCCGAGCGACGCCAGCAGCAGCGCCGCTAAACCAGCGAACGATCCGAGCAGGCGGCGTCGAAAGCGATTGACCTGTTCGTAGTAAGGCGCAAGGCTGCGCGCGGCGCTGAACGTGTAATTTCTCGTTTCCTCGTCCTCGAATTCCCAGGTAATTCCCATACTCAGGGCCATCACCTGCGAACCATCGGCCAGCGTCAGCCAACCAAACCGGTTTTCGCCCGGCGCAACATCGGTCGCGTACTGAATATCAATCCCGATGGAAGAGCCCGATCGCCAGACCAGCGAGCCCGTGTCCGATGCGATACGCCCGTACACACCGGATCCGGGATTGGTGAAATGTTCGACCGGCGGATCCTCGCTTACAACCAGATTACCCTGGGGATCCGGATCGGCCGCAGACAGCAGCGCCAGCACGTGGACCTGGAGGACATCGCGGACCGCCTGTTCTGAAGCGTCACGAAACGCGATATCCAATACCAGCGCAGCAACCCCGAAGAACACGATGAGCAACAGAGATACGGTAACCAGCAGGCGGGCACTCAGGGATCTCATGGCCGGGCGCTCCCCCAACGCCTGCGTCAGCTTGTGACTTCGGCGGTCCGTTCGAGGGCAAACCGGTATCCGCGTCCGCGTAGCGTTTCGATGGGCCGGAGTTCGCTGGTCGGATCCAGTTTCTTACGCAGGCGCCCGATCAGGACCTCGATGACATTGCTGTCCCGATCGAAATCCTGGTCGTAAAGCGCATCGGTGAGTGCTGCCTTTGAAATCACTTTGCCGGCATGCAGCATCAGGTATTCAAGAATCCTGTATTCGAATGATGTCAGGCGTACCTGGGTACCCTCAACGGCGACCTCCTGGCTGCGCGTGTCGAGCATAACCGGACCGCAATCGATCATTGGCCGCGACCAGCCTTCCGAACGGCGCAACAGCGCATTCAACCGAGCCATCAGTTCTTGCATGTGAAACGGCTTGACGACGTAGTCATCGGCGCCGGCCTCGAGACCCTCGACCTTGTCCTGCCAGCGATCTCTGGCGGTGAGGATCAGGATTGGAACAGAGATCCCTTTGTCGCGGAGCTGGCGGATCAACTCCATGCCGGACATGCCGGGCAGTCCGAGGTCGATAATGGCCACGTCGGCGGGAAATTCTGTGCCGTAATAGAGACCTTCCTCACCGGTATCCGTGGCGTCGACAGCAAAGCCCGCAGCGCGCAGATGCTCGACGAGTGATTCGCGTAGAACAGT
>CAZJFQ010000096.1:3760-6420 GCA_964545335.1 uncultured Gammaproteobacteria bacterium
ATCAAAGCGGCAGCCAGCGCGATTATGAGGGTTCTTTGGATCATCGGTCTTCAGTTTATCCGGTGTGGCGGCAACAACGATATTGCAACATAGCGCAGTGCAAAAGTCTGTATGAGTGTCCAGGTCTCATTATGGACGGATTCAGGAGTCTATGGGTATAACCGACACCCGGACACGCAGCGTGTTCCCCGGGTCCTCATCCGTACGGGTAACGTATTCCCGACCGTTGTAGTCGTAGGTCACACGAAACCCATCCAGGACCTCCTCTTCCTCGAATTCAAACCGGGTTTCACAATGTTCGACGGTCCGGCTCCGGTGGTCGTGGCCGTTCTGCTCGCGGCGGGCCGCTCGACTGGCGCCGATTGCCGTTCCGATAGCGGCGCCCGCCACGGTCGCCACGTCATTGCCGCGACCACTCCCGATCTGGTGTCCGATCACAGCGCCAATAATGCCTCCCAGCACGGCCGAACCGGCCACTCGATTGCTGCGGTGGAAACGATCCTCATTGTCGTAACGGATCTCATCCCAGCAGACCTGCCTCGGCCTGCTGACCTCGATAGTTCGGAAAATGGGTTCCACATCCACGACCTCGGCGTAGTCGTAATGCCCACGGTCGTAGTCTTCGCTGTAATCCGCCATCGCTGGTGCGGCCGCCAGTGCGAATACCGCTGCTGCCAGCGTTTTTTCCATAACCCTTGTCATCGCCTTTCTCCTTCCTGTGCGACCGGGCCCGCGCAAACTGCCTGCGGACCCACCTGCCAGCGTGAGGCCCAGCTTACGCCGGGGTCGCTGAACTGAAGGTGAATGACCGTGCGGCCTTCAGGCCTCCTGTTTGGCTCGTTCCCAGGCCGTATCCAGGTCCTCAGGTGAGCACTTGGCGAGACAGCATCCCTGCCCCTGCAAAGACTTTTCCATCAGGCTGAACCGCTTCTCAAAGCGTAAATTGGCGGCACGCAGAGCGGCCTCGGGGTCGACATCCAGATGCCGCCCCAGATTAGCCATGGCGAGAAGTACATCGCCGAATTCATGACGCAGCGAATCACGGTCGGTCCCCCCGGCAATAACTTCATCCAGTTCTGCCAGCTCCTCCACGATCTTGTTACGAACGCCGTTGTAGTCGGGCCAGTCAAATCCGACTGCAGCCGCCCGTTTGCCCAGTTTTGCCGCCCGAGGCAGGGCCGGCAGTCCTACCGGCACCCCGTCCAGGGCTGATTGCTGCCCCTCTTTTTTCTTTACTTGATTGCGTTCGCGGTGCTTTTGTTGTTCCCAGGCTCTGCTCTGCGCTGCGGCATTTTCAATCTGTTCGTTGCCAAACACATGCGGATGCCGGCGTACCATCTTGTTGCAGATTGCGGTAACGACGTCGTCAAAACGAAAGGCTTCCCGCTCGCTGGCCAAACGAGCGTGGTAGACAACCTGGAACAGCAAGTCGCCCAGCTCATCTTTCAGGCTGTCCATGTCATCTTTCTCGATGGCATCGGCTACTTCATAGGCCTCTTCCACCGTATGGGGTGCTATGGTTCGAAAGTCCTGTTCCAGATCCCAGGGACAACCCCCGTTCGGGTCGCGCAGGCGATCCATAATTTCAAGTAAATTCTCAATAGTCATCATAACCTTCTAATATAACTATATTTTAATCTTCTGATACAGACTTACCAGGATACCGGCGGTAACGCCCCAGATACGGCGGCACCGATAGGTGATTTCGTAATACGCGGTGCGGGTACCTGCCAGGACTTCGTGCCGTTCCTTGTGATTGGCCGGATCGAGCAGAAATGCGAGCGGCACTTCAAAAACACTGTCGACCTCAACCCGATCCGGTATCAAGTCGAAACCCGGTTCCACAAAGCCCACGACCGGGCTCACCGAATAGCCGCTGACGGTCGGGTAGCTGTCGAGATAGCCCACAACCCTTACAAACCTGCGCTGCAGCCCGATCTCCTCTTCCGTTTCACGCAACGCGGCGTCCGCAGGTCCCTCATCACCCGGTTCGATGCGTCCGCCGGGGAAACTCACTTGCCCGCCGTGTTCGGGCAAATCGAGGGCGCGCTGGGTCAGGAGGACCGATAAATCTGCCGCACGGTCGACGATCGGAATCAGCACAGCGGCCGGTCTGAAACCACCTTCATGTTGACGCCGCAACCGCCGTTGCAATTCCTCGGGAAGGCCCGGCATGTGTAAATCCGACGGATCGTCCGGCGGACACGTGCCGGCCAGTCTGCTTTCAATCAACGCACGCAAGGGAATATTGGCCCCGGGGGATCCTATTCCTGAATACCGCCTCGGGTCAGTGCTGCCGGGTCCAGCAGCCGGTCCAGATCTTTCTCCGACAGATCGGTCATTTCCAGTGCGACATCCTTTATGGGGCGGCCTTCTTTATAGGCTTTTTTCGCGATAGCGGCGCCCTTCTCGTAGCCGATGATGGGATTCAACGCGGTGACCAGAATTGGATTGCGCGCCAGCGCACGCTGGAGATGTTCGTCGTTGACGGTGATTCCTGCGACACACTTGTCCGCAAGGACCGTACATGCGCCGGCGAGAATATCGATGCTCTGCAGGAGATTGTAAGCGATCATCGGCAACATGACGTTGCGATCGAAGTTGCCGGCCTGACCGCCACTCGTAACCGCCGCATCATTACCGATTACGTTCGCGGCCAC
>CAZJFQ010000097.1:0-6375 GCA_964545335.1 uncultured Gammaproteobacteria bacterium
CACCGTCAGTGGTTCAAATAGTCACATTGGCGGCGCTTCACTAAAGTTAAGCGCACGACCCACCCTGAGCGGTTCAAATAGCCACGGTGGCAGCGCTTGGTTCTATTGTTCACTGGTTACGGCGCTTGGAGCGGCTTGGCTCAATGCAGAGGCAAGGACTACGATCGATATACCGGTGGAAAGGAGATCGATACCGATCAGTACGCCAACGGCCCACATTCCCGAGACCGGCCACTGATACCAGATTAGCAAGCCGAGTATCACCGACAGCACGCCACTCAACAGCATCCAGTTCCAGCCGGCAACGGGCCGGTAGCTGAAAGCGGAGGCTACTTTCCAGATGCCTTCAAAGAGAAAATACAGGGCGAGTATGAGCGTCAGGAAGGTAAGGCCGAGCAAGGGATGCCCGATCACGAATATTCCGGCTACTGCGGTAATCGCACCCAGGATAAGCGACATCATCTTGTCACCCCGGGATTCGGCCTGAATACCCTGAACAATCTGGCTGATGCCAGCTACCAGCAGCACGGCGCCAATTATGATGACGACCGCACTGCCAGCGAACACGGGTGCAAAAATACTGATTGCGCCGAGCAGTATCAAACTAATCCCGAGTATCTTCAGTTTTCTGCCAGCGGCAGCGGCGGGGTCGTTCATCGTTATTCCTTCTTGTTTTTGTTGAATTTGGCGTCAACTATAGTCCATATTGTCGCAGTGCACACATATCCGACCCTCAAAAAATGGTTACGCAAGAATCTTCCAGGAGCTGGTTAAGTGGGTGATAGTCGTCGCGTCGTTGTTACCGCCATGGGCGTCATATCGAGTCTCGGATTTGAACGGGAGACGATGTGGAAGAATATGCTGGCCGGAAAGACCGGCATTGATTTCATCAGTGCGTTCGATACGTCGGATTACCGGGTGAAGATCGCATCCGAGGTTGATTCCGGGCAGTTTGCCGACCAGATGAAAACGCGGAACATTCGCAGGGGCGATCGGACTTTGCAAATGGCGATACACGCAGCTCACGACGCGTTGCAGGAAGCGGATCTGCTGGATGGAAATCAGCCGAAAGCACGAGAAAACATTGGCGTGATCTTCGGTACCGGGATCGGGTCGCAGCATACCCTTTATGAAGGAGCGGGGCTCTATTTTGAGAAAGGTGTGCGAGGCATACGGCCGACATCGATACCGCGTGCCATGGCGAATGCTATCTCGGCGCAAATATCAATGCGTAACAAGCTGACCGGTCCCAACTACGTTGTCGTATCGGCTTGTACTTCATCGACCAACGCGATCGGCGTTGCATTTCGTATGGTGCGGGATGGTTATGCCGACAGGGTCCTGTGCGGCGGTGCTGACGCGACTTTTGAACCCATGATCTACGGCGCCTGGGACAAGCTGGGAGTCATGTCAAAGAACGCGGATCCGCAAGCAGCATGTCGGCCGTTCGATGTCGATCGCGACGGTTGCGTGTTGGGCGAAGGTGCCGGAGCGTTGATGCTCGAGACCGAACACGGGGCATTGGAACGCGGCGCGACAATTCACGCCGAACTGTCGGGTTATGGCGAGTCTTCCGATGCCGGACACATTACGCGCCCGAATCCGGACGGACAGGCTGCAGCGATAAGTAGCGCAATCCGGGATGCCGGAATTGCAACGGAGGATATCGGTTACATTAACGCGCACGGAACGGGCACGCCGTCCAATGACGAATCCGAATGCAAAGCGATCCGCATGGCGCTCGGTGCGAGCGCCGAAAAGGTAGCCGTCGGCGCAAACAAATCGTTCTTCGGGCACACGCTGGGCGCCAGCGGCGCAATCGAAACGATCGTGACGATCATGGGTCTCAACGATAAAAAAGTGCCGCCCAACCTCAATCTTGACAACCCTGATCCTGCATGCGACCTTGATTTTGTTGGTAAAAAACCACGGGACGTTACCAGTCCGGTGGCACTCAAAAACAGTTTCGGATTTGGCGGCGGTAACGGGGTGCTGGTGATCCGGCGTTGGGAGAAATAAATCGATGGCGATCACGAGCGAGGAAGTCTTCGGCCGGCTGAGAAAACTGATGCAGCAGACGGTCGAAGTGGATGTCGACCTGGATGCCGTTACCGGGACCACCAGTATCGAATCCTTAGGATTTGACTCGCTGTCCATCCTGGATCTCATGTATGACATCCAGCAGGAGTTTGATCTGGAGTTTGACGCCGAAGAGATGATCGCAATCCGGTCGGTCGATCAGCTCGTAGCCTTCATTGTCGAACGGGTCGATTAACGCCGGCCCGACGCCCTCCCCGGAACGCTGATCATGCTGAAAACCCTTCGCCATCTGGCCGAGTTCGTTGTTGCGTGGTTACTGCTCGGTCTGATCAGAATCCTGCCGCTAAGCTGGCTTCCATGGACCGCGAGGCGTCTCGGCGATAGCTGGTATTTGCTCGATCGCGGGCGTCAGAAGACAGCAAAGGCCAACATCAAGCGTGCCGGTATCGTCGGAGACGAAAATGAGATTGCTGCCCTGGCGCGCCAGTCATTTCAGAGCATGATCCTGACCGGGCTGGAGTCGCTGCGGTCAAAAGATGTTTTATCCGTTGATAACTGGCGGCAGAACGTCACTCTCAATATCCCGGACGCCACTTTGCAACTTATGGACAAGCCGGCCCAGGGACTGATCCTCATCGCCGGTCATTTCGGCAACTGGGAAACTGCCGCCCGGATTGTGTCCTATCTCAAACCGATTACCGGGATTGCACGGGTCATGAGCAATCCATATGTTGAAAACCTGGTGCAGAAAATCAAGCCTGTGGGCGATTTTTCTCTTACACCCAAACACGACGCGAATGCGGCCCGGTTTGTCCAGGTACTCAAACGCGGTGACGTGCTCGCCATCCTGTTTGATCAGTATGCGGGCAGCCGCGGAATGATGGTCGAATTTTTTGGTCACCCGGCGTCAACACACACGTCCGTTGCACTTCTGCATCTGGTGACCGCTGTACCCATAGTTTTCGGGAGCTGTATCAGAACCAGCCCCATGAACTTCGAACTGCGGGCCTCCGAGCCGATCCGTATCGAGAGGTCCGGCGACAAAGAAAAGGACATCCGCAAAATCCTCGAGCGCCTCACTCTCGAACTTGAAACCGTTGTCCGGGAGTATCCGGAACAGTACCTCTGGCTTCACCGCCGCTGGCGCGACGAGTAGACGATTTATCACAGTCGACAACATTGTCATCGTGCGGTTCGTTGTATGTCATGCTCGGCTGGCGGGGACGTATTTCTTGTCGGTGAAGACTGCGGTTGAGGGCGGTTCAGGGCACACGCGTTGGGTGCCGACTGCCGCGGCCCAGCTGACGATGACGTAGCGGGTGCCGGATTTGACGGGTTCGGCAATGTGGGCGTAATGGTGATCTGAGGGGAAGGCAACCAGGAGGCCTGCGTGCGGTCGTATTTTGTAGTCCAGTTTTGAAAGTAGCAGGTCGCCGCCTTCGAACTTCTCGTTGAGGTAGAGCAAGATGCTGTAATCGCGATCCAGCATCCGGCGCCAGCCCCCCAATTCAGTATCAAAATTTTCCGAATCGTTGTGCTCGCCGTAGTGACCGCCCGGGTCATACTTCAATAGCTGAGGAAACTCGAACCATTCAATAGTTACACCATAATTCGGGGACACACAGTCCCTGTACGCTCCGGCAACAATAGGCACGATCTGATCACCCATATTCGCGGTTTCGACAATTGTCGTTATCCGTTTTGCGGATAACAGGGGTTCGGAAATCTCTCTCACTTCTTCGTCGATGAGCCGGATCTTTGCCGGCCGGACATCTTGCTTTTCCGACAATTCGATCAGACGCGCGCAGGCTTCCAATCCTAGAAAATTCGGCAAAAGCATCACGCCGTCGGGTATTTCATCCGACAAAGGCCGATAGGGACGGAGCTCTTGTCCGCAACAGTGCTTGTACCTGCGCCCGCTGGCACACGGACAGGGTGCATTACGTCGTATTGTGAATGGTTGCGACATGACAGGATTTTAACGAAGAGAAATTTTCGCAACCGCTATGGCAACTCGCCGGCCAGAATGTGGCGGAGTTTGGAGTTGTCGATGTTGCCGCCGGAGACGACACAAACGATTTTGCCGGTACCCGCTTGTTCCAGTAATGCAGAGGCAACCGGTGTTGCGCCTGCACCTTCGGCGACTATGCGATTTCTGTCGACCAGGAGTTTGACGGCTGACGCGACGCTCTTCAGCGGTACGACGAGGGAATCATCGATGAGGGCAGAGACCCGCGGCCACATCTCTTTGAAAACGGTTTTGCCACCGATGCCGTCGACGAAACTCGGCATGTAGTCGACTTCGCTGGGCTCGCCCTTTTCGAAGGACGCTTTCAGCGGCGCGGCCGTATCGACTTCGCAGGCAAAAATGGTCGTGTCCGGCTTTTTGGCCCGAATAGCCGAGGCGATGCCACAGCTCAAACCGCCCCCGCCAAATGGAATGATCACCGTATCCACATCCGGCAGATCTTCCAGGATCTCGAGCCCGATCGTACCGTTGCCGGCCATCACGGCCGGGTCGGCAAAAGGATGCACCAGCAAGCCTTTGTGACCGGTTTCCCGCGTTTCCATCATCGTCCACCAGTCGTCGAACGACACCTTTTCGATTGTAGCGCCGAGTCGTTTGATGGCTTTTAACTTGGCGTTGGGTGCGTGATCGGGAACGATAACCGTGCACTCCAGACCCAGCCGTCGGGCGGCCCAGGCGGCGCCCTGCGCCATGTTGCCGGCGCTGATCGTGACGACACCGGCTTTCAGCTGGTCCGGAGCGGCGAGACCGATGACGCTGGCCGCGCCCCGGATTTTGAAGGACCCGATCGGTTGCAGGTTTTCGAGCTTGAGATAGATTTCTGCCGGTGCGTCGTCGACGTTCAGCCGCACGAGCGGCGTGCGATAGGCGGCGCCCGCGATTCGTTCACGGGCGGCGCGAATCTCTGTAAGCGGAATCAGCTCGAGCATACCCATCTCAAGTCTACCGCCCGTGGCGAAATCGCGCTTATGTAACTCCGGCGAAGGGCAGGCCAGGATCAGGCTGGCCCCGACTCTCGGCTCTTCGGTATAAACTAGTGCGACCGGTGAAACTTGACCGGACGGTAACGGTCAAGAGTGGTATTGGTCCATAATTGTGTCCGGGCATTTGCTATGAAAATCAAAGCATTACTCCTGTCTCACGTTGTCCTGGCCGCCATGATTCTGCCTGGAATGGCCGTTCAGGCTGCTAACGAGGGCGATGCAAAGCGGGTTCTGGACCTGGTCGAGCTGCAATCCCAGCAATACGGCGGGGTGCCAGTGAAGCCGGCCCGGGGCATCCGGGGTTCCAGTGGCGACTACATGTCACCCTATACAAAAGAGGGCGGCAATACCGAGTGGCTGGATGAGGTCCTGGAAGAGAAAGAGGAAAAGGGTGGCTTTGAGTGTAAAAAGAGGGAAACGTCCGTGCAACTCTCCGGCATCCCGAGCTTTGGCGGCAGCAATCCTGCCAAGTGCGAACGGAAAACTGTGATCCGGGCCGCCGGTGGCTGGGACGACATCAAGGACGACAGCGAAGTATCCTTCCATAGTGTTAACGATCTCGCCGTGTACATGCACGCCCTCCATTACGACGACGAAAACTACGTCGAAATCCTTGCCATCATGATGACGTTGTATCCTGAGCTCGAAGGCGAGTATCAGCGTGCGCTGAGTCGCGCCCAAATCAATGCACTGCGTGATTCGAGGGCGCGTGACTAGTAAGAGAATACGCAGAACGCATATGCGGCGACCTGTACTCAATTCGATTTTGACCGCGCTGTTGCTGTTGCCGGTGTCAGTCCTATCCGCGACGGTTGGTGATGCGTTGTATGAAATCCGGCGTGCTGAGGAAATGACGGACAAGTACCCGCCGGTCGAAATGGCCATTCCTGATCCGGCCGAAGGCACCTCAGGGAAGTACCTGTCGCCCTATACCGGCGACGAATACTTTACGGAATGGATCAAAATCGTCCTGGAGGAAACGCGCGACTGGCAGGTGCCGGATCTCTGGTGCCGCGAGCGGACAATAAACACGACCTACGGGATGTCGACCAACGACGTCGCCGGTTTTCGGCAATCCAGGGAGCATTCCGGTGCTACGGACTCGGCGCTCAGAAGTTGCCACCAGTTTGAGGCCGGTAAAGCGGCGGGCGGCTGGGATGTCATCCGCGAGCAGAGCGACCTGTCCTATGACCGTATCGAAGACTTTGCCGTGTACCTGCACGCCGTGTACGGTCAGACCATCGGCTATCCACAGGTGCTGGCAATCATGATGAGCATTTATCCTGATCTCGAAAGGCGTTACGCCAATGCCGTCATGCGGGC
>CAZJFQ010000098.1:0-6315 GCA_964545335.1 uncultured Gammaproteobacteria bacterium
TGATACGAACCGGGCACTCGAAGCCTTGCGCGAAGGCGTTGATGCAAATCTGCGGATTGGCTGGCGGATTGGAGTCGGCAAGAATCACCACCTGGAACCGCTGCACGATGATCCGCGCTACCAGCAAATCATTGCCGAACTCGAGACCGACATGGCGGCGCAACTCGCCTCGTTCGATGAATCAGACGCTGCGTCATTCTGAGCGTAATAACCTACGGTGCCGGAGAAAGCTTGAAGCTTATTGTGGGTAGTCGTGGATCATTGATTTGTAGACGGTCATTTCGGCTCGGTTGCATAAGTCAAGCAAGTCAACTCTGGCACCTAAAATCCAATAACTTGATTTCTAACACCGGCACCAGAGATCAAACACAGGTACCGAAACATCACCGTCTCAAGATCGCCCACCAACGCGCGATGTTGAGCAGACTCATCAACGACGCGGACACGTAGGTCAGGGCCGCGGCCCGGAGTAGGCGTCGCGCATGTAGCTCGTCTCCGGGCCTTAGAACTTGCTCTTGCGCCAACATCGGTAATGCGCGTCCAAAGCTTGCGTCGAACTCGGTCGGCAACGTCAGTAAATGAATGACAACACCGGACCCCAAGATCAGAAGACCGCCGAGAAACATCAATAAGCCCGCCGCTGGTGCCCGGGTGAGGCCGATTATCAAAGGCGTGGCCATCAGCAAAGCCGCACCGGCCTTTTCCACGGGGCTGACCCATCGAACCAGTCGGGTCCGCCACCTCAGTGGCCCGTAGCCTTGTGCGTCTTGCAGCGCGTGGCCGACTTCGTGCGCCGCGATCGTCACCGCGGTCAATGAGCGATCCTCATAGTTCTGCGGCGTCAACCGGACCACTTTGTTCTCCGGATCGTAGTGGTCACCAACATCGCTGGTCTCGGTGCCCACATGGTGAAGACCCAGCGAGTCCAACAGCCGGCGGGCCAGCTCGCTGCCGCTCCAAGGGTAACGATCGGCCGGACGGCTGTAGCGTTTCATGATCGCTTTAACCCACAGCCCTGGCCCCACGATCAATGCGAGCAACAAAACAATTAGGATGACGAAATGCATGCGAATCGGATTCTATCGATCCCCCAAACATAAAAGAGACAACGCTACGGTGCCGGAGTTGAGTATTTGAATTATCGGGCTGGCTGCACCGGTGCCACAGGCCTCATCATCTAGTCGAATAAGCATAAAAAGCTTACTCCGGCACCGAAGAATCACGAAGCGCCCCGGCCACTGTGGTCGGGGCGCTTATCTTCTTGGGGCCTGGTCACTAGTGCCCGTGGTGACCACCACTTAACTTGATCCGCGCCACGATTGGCTCGTGGTCGCTGCCGACCGTGTTGTCAACTCGCGGGAAATCCACATTGACATGGACGATGTCGAACTTAGCATTACGCTTCAGGTTGTGGGTGACGAACATGTGATCGAGAACCTGCGAGTTCCCTTCAAAGTTAAATGTATAAACATTATCGTCTTTCACTGTATCGATCAGGTTGAAGAGGATGCGGTGCTGGTGTCCGTGACCGCTGCCTCCACCATCCCTGCGCGGGAGGATCTCACGAAGATCGTTGGTGAATTCGAAGGTGTTCAAATCGCCCAGGACGATTATGCGTGCGCGCCTGTTATCGTCGATCAGGCCGTTGACGTAGTCGTTGAGCGCGCCAACCTGCGCTTCCCGCTCGTCTTCACCCGCCTGGACGAACGGCTGGGGGCCACCGTAGATCGGTGTGGAGCCAAAGCGCGACGTCAGGTGGTTGTTGATGATCGTGAGCTCTTTGCCGCGAAACTTAAATGTCGCCAGCAACGGATTGCGTGTGCCGGTAAAAGCGGCAGGATCGTCGACTCCGGCGTCATCCAGCACGTCCGATGTCAGGGAAAAGAACTCAACAAGGGCTACCCGGGCCGGGTTATACAGGTAGGCATTTCGGATATTGCCGCCGGGTACGCCGCCTGACGTGCCATCCGCGGGGGCAACGTCAAAGAATGAATAGCCTGGTCCCCCGGCAGCGGCGATAGCGTTCACCAGCGCCTGCAAGGTCAGCGTCGCATCCGTTGTGCCATCATCTGTTCCGCCGCTATTGTCCTGGATCTCCTGTACCGCAACAATATCGGGCGAGCGCAGGTTCCAGACGATTTGCGTAGCGAGCGTTTCCCGCTGATTGTCATCGCTGGCACCGGGACTGAGATTAAGCACGTTGTAACTGGCAACCGTCAGTTTTCTCGCATTGCCCCGCAGATTTGTTCGCTCACCGGTGAGCCCACCGGATTCAAAACTGAAATCTTCAGTTGCGTTTACTTCGAAGTTGCCAAAACTGTAACCAACGACACCTGTGACGTCGTCCAGAACATCGCCGACCGTCAACGCCGGAACCGAGCCGGGAAACAGGGTGCCATCGAACTGGATCTGTACACGCTCGGGGTTTTGATCGCCCCGGTTGTCCGGATCCGGTTGCAGGTTGATGCCACCCCGCGCTGTCCTCGCATCGTCGGGAGCGACATCGGCGCCATCATTGGCTAACGTGAACATCTCGCTGGCGAAGGAGCTGAAGGTCCGCGTTCCGGAAACCGCGACCGCGTCTTCGATCGTCACCAGCATCCCTTCCAGACTCTCGTAAAAGTCAATGCCGTCGTTGTCGGGATTGAACGGATTGGCGGCGTCGTCGGCCGGGTCCTGCAGATTGATTGGCGGATCCGTCTCGTCGGGGCTGATGACATCGACATTGGGCGGAATGCGGCCGCCGCGTCCGATAATCACGGGATCCGGCAGATCGACGCCCGAATCGAGGATAGCGGTCGCAGGAAAACTCATCTGGGTTGTGGACAGGTTCCCTGTCGCTGCGCCTCCCGGGATGAACTCCGTTATGGTATCAGTCAGTTCGACCCGATCGCCGACCGCGACCGGGGAGCCGAATACGAATACAAATAGGCCATCGGACGTGCTGTCGTCGTCGTCTCCTTCGGCATCCTGCACGTAGAACCCGTTGAACGCGCGGGCGGTGACCACCCCCGTAGTTGTGACTTCCTGGCCCAGGAAGGGCGAGATATGACCGGCTCCCTGAATGTCATAGATCGGGGTCAGGTGATCGGCCCACGTCACCGGGGTGAAGGACGCGCAAAACGCAGCGGATATCATCACGGCGACAGCCTGATAAAAGGCACTGGAGTTATTTGTTTTCATGGTTGATTGCCCTCGTCGTTTTTTTGGAGATGTCCTACAAGTATAGAAGCTGGACATGAATTGTTTGTTTAACGGATATTGCGTCGTCGTTTCCGGCATAACATCCTGATATGACTACGGTAGTGGTGCTGAATATATTAGGGCTTTCGGTGCCGGTGCTGAATATTTGACTTATTGGCGGCGGCGCAGGCGGCTGATGCCGTCGGAGATGGCGGTGTTCGTGCGTTTAACTGCGGTGCCGGGGCAAATCCTCCGAACTTTTCGAACTTATTCCGACCTATCGGCTGCACCGACACCAAAGCCAATCTACAATTAGAAGGCGGATGGGTGTAAGCATGATGACGATATTGCGTACGTTGCTGCTGCTGATTACGGCTTTTTATATCGCTCCTGCGATGGCATCGGCCGCCGGAAAAAGTCTGATCGATTGGCAGTCCTGGTCGGACGACGTCTTCGACAAGGCCGAGCGCGAAAACAGGTTGGTGCTGCTCAACCTGGAAGCGGTTTGGTGTCACTGGTGCCATGTGATGGATCAGGAGACCTATTCTGATCCCACAGTTGCCGAGACTATTCGCAAGTATTATCTGCCCGTGCTGGTGGATCACGATGCCAGACCGGATCTGGCTAACCGCTATCGCGAGTACGGCTGGCCGGCTACGATCATGTTTTCATCGCAGGGTACCGAAATCGTCAAACGAGCCGGTTATATCGCACCGGATCGCTTTAATCGTCTGCTGTTGGCAATAGTCGAAGATCCCACACCTGAGCGCAACGCGAACAGAGCGCAGCCGGCACAATTTGCCGGCTCGGCTTTCCTGTCAGATGAGCTTCGAAAACAGCTGATCGACAAGCACCACAAGAGCTACGACTGGGAGCAGGGCGGTTTCAAATCGCAGATCAAATCCATGGATCGGGACATGGTCGAATATGCCATGTCGATGGCGGCGCTGGGTGACGAGACAGAAGAAAAAATATCGCGTCAGACGATTGAAGCGTCATTCGCGCTGATCGACCCTGCGTGGGGCGGCGTTTATCAGTATTCAACGTATGGCCGGTGGGATAATCCTCATTACGAGAAGATCATGGCATCGCAGGCCGGCTATTTGCGCATCTACGCACTGGCCTACGCACAATGGGGCGATCCCAAATATCTGCAGGCGGCAGAAGCCGTCGACCGCTACCTGCATGACTTTCTTACGTCTCCCGAAGGCGCGTATTACACCAGTCAGGATGCCGATCTTATCCAGGGTCAGAAAGCCACCGATTTCTTTGCGCTGCATGACCAGGAACGCCGGGCTCTGGGGGTGCCGCGCATCGACACCAACATCTATTCGCGCGAAAACGGCTGGGCTATCGAGGCGCTGGCAACGCTGTATGAAGTCACCGGAGAACCCAAATACCTGACTCGCGCACTGCGGGCCGCGAACTGGATCAGAAACAATCGATCTTTGCCGGGCGGTGGCTTTCGGCATGATGAGTCAGATTCCGGCGGGCCTTACCTGGCCGACACCCTGAATATGGGGCGTGCATTTTTGCAGCTGTACCGGGCGACAGGGGAACGCCGATGGCTACGGGCGGCGGCCGATGCGGCCGATTTCATCGGCGAGCACTTCCGGCAGCAAGGCGCTGGTTTTCTGGCCGGTGTCTCCGGCAGCAATCCGGTTGCGCCGGTGCCGCACATCGATGAAAACGTCTCGGTGATACGATTCTTCAATTCGCTTACTCATTACACGGGTGACCTGGGGTATCGTCGACTGGCGGAGCACGGTATGCGTTATCTGGCGACCGAAGACGTCGCTTTGCGGCGCATCGACGAGAGCGGTGTGTTGCTGGCGGACCTGGAGTTGAGTAGGGACCCTGCGCATTACACTGTGATCGGGCCCAAATCGAGTGCCTTAAGTCTGCAACTTTATGATGTAGCATTGCGAGAGTCCGGCTGGTACAAGCGGATCGAATGGTGGGATGTCGCAGAAGGACCGCTTCCCAATGAGGACATCAAATATCCTGTCTTTGACAAGCCTGCGGCTTTCGTATGCACGAACAGTCGTTGTTCCATTCCAGCTTTTGAGCCCGACGCATACAAAGAGTTAATCGACCGCATCCGAGGAACGTACCAGGAGGCAGGGTGATCCAACGGCCGGCCGTTGAAGATCGGGGCTTCGGTGCCGGTGTAAAGTATTTAAGTTATTGACTGTCGCTGGCTTCGCGCTGGCACAGTTGGCTGACAAGAATCAGCTAAAACTGGTACCGAGAGTAGCTGGGGGACAGTTTACTCAGCGCAGGCGTCGGAGAACCTGCGGCTTACTCCGATACTGAGAGCCATTCTGTCATCCACTCTGTCTGCAATGCTAGGAAGCCATCAACGAAGTTTGGTGCGCCTCCGGAATGGTGAGCGGCGGTTGAGGTGGCAAGGTGATGGTTGCCGTCAGGAAATATTTCAATTCGATAGTTTTCATTGCCCGCGGTTGTCAGGCCCTGTCGCCATCTGGTGGCGGACAGGTCGACCGGTACAGAATGATCGGCACCGCCAAAGATAACTAATACTGGAAATCGCATGGTCTCGACAATCGGTACGGGATCAAACACACCGACCCATTCCCAGTTGGTACGATTTTCTTCACTGACGAGAATGTGATCGATGGCGACGTACTGGTACCAGTCACTTTGCTTCGCGACTTCGATCTTTCGTACCAGCTCATCCCGACGCCGTTTACCCGCGAGGTAATCAAAATAGTCGTCGACGAGTTCCAGTGCAACTTCTTTCTCAGCATCTGAAATTCCTGCATGCGCGAGTGCCATTTCGTACGCAAATGTTTCGGATTCGCGAGGCGCGGCGCCGCCGCCGGAGACAGCGACAAGCGTGGCGATGTCGTTCGTGAGTGTGGTGGCAACCGTTGCGACCCAAACACCCTGACTGTGTCCCCAGAGTCCAATTCGATCGCCGTCGATATTGGGCTGACGTCTTAAGAATTTCATTGCATTGACGGCGTCGAAGGCGAGATCCTGGAGTGACGCCCGTGTCCAGTCACCTTCCGACTGCCCGGCACCCCGTTTGTCGTATACGAGACCAGCGATACCTGCTCGCTTCGCGAACAATTCGGGGATCACGCGAAAACAAAACCAAACCGAACA
>CAZJFQ010000099.1:0-6296 GCA_964545335.1 uncultured Gammaproteobacteria bacterium
CACGCGGCGCCATTCGACGCCTCCCGGTGATCCCCCGGGTGGATAATCGTACATGCCACCCATGGTTCTGCTCACGTAGTCGTCATAGTCGTAGCCGAATATGTCTGCGCCTGTTTGCACCACGGGTCCGCCGCTCCCCCACGTAATCACGTCCTCACCGGTAACAGGGTCCTGAAACGTCGCCAGTGGCGGCGTCGTCTCGTGGGTGACGACATCCGGCGGATAGTCGTAGGGACTGACCGGACCCTTGTACTCGCCGAACCTCGTATTGAATCCCTGCGATGTCGGGCCGGCCGTGACACCCGGTTCCGTCTCAACGGTCTGGTCGGTCGTCGCGCAGGCATCGTAACTTCCCGCCATCGCGTCTCGGACGCAGGCGCCACCCGGGCAGTCAAGGCGCAGCAGTTTGTAGTTGCCCGGGCCGACATCATCGTGATCGCCCGGGGTCGCTTTCAAGACCATTAGTTTGTCCTGAGTGAAGCCGTAATATGGCGCGCTCATGTCGTTGGCGCAGACGACGAGTGGCGCAATGTTGCAGGCGCTGTCGATCGCCGGGCTTGGTCCTGCGACTGCCGACGCCGATATGGGCAGGTCGGAAATTCCAATGACAGCGCTGAGCGCGGTCAGCATGTTGAATCCGCTGGCGATTACACGGACGTAAGGTCCGATTCCGGAAGACGTGAATGGGTTCAATGTTGGCGAGAATTGCACGACAACAGAGATATCACCTGCGTCATAGGCGCTGTCGATTTCAAAATTGCCATTGCCGTCAGTGTTGATCCCGAACAGACTGTTGGCGGCCGCAGTGGACGGGCTAACGTCCGCGGTCTGGTCATAGACTTTTGCAGCCGCCAGTGCCGCAGCATCGACGGTATTCTGCAGGCGCGTGTTATTAACAAAAGCATGACTGCTGTCGACGGCAAGTCCGGCAATAGCGAGCATTGCAACGAGTCCGATCACAACGATTGGCATCGCGATGCCGCGTTGTTTGATGCGTCCGCCGAATCTGCTGATCAGCTTGTTACGTTGATTTATCCTGCTCATTGCTTATTCCTGAATCCGGGTCAGGCGTTCAATTACCCAAGTTGATAACGATTGGCTGCTGGATTTCCTGTGGTTGAGCAACATCAGTCCGGTGCGCGTTCAGCGCAGCGTCCAGACGATCAGGGTCACTGCCCTCGATGGCGTCCGGGTTCGGATGAATAGCTGCCTCGAAGTCGTAGATCTGGCTGTTCATGACGCTGCGTACGGACTCACCAAATTCCGCGGCCGGAACCGTGGGTTGGCGACTGCACCCGGTAGCGATTGCCACTGCACAAATCACGGTGCTTAAAAAAACTGATTTTCTGATCATGGTCTCATTCCTGTTCTGCAATCCGACTATGCTGACGCCTGCTGGCTTAGCGACCGCCACCCGCAACCGGACGACCGCCCAGTTTTCCCGACAAATACCAACCGAAGTCGCTTGGTTCGACGAAGTTATCCGTCGGCAGCTGAATCTCGGTGGGTAAAAGTGGCTTGACAAGATGGGGGGTGACAAGGATCAGCAGCTCCGTCTCACCTTTTCTGAATTCCTGGCTGCGAAACAATGCTCCAATGACAGGTATGCTGCCGAGGCCGGGAAATTTCGTCACGACCTCGCGAAGATTCTCATTAATAAGTCCGGCGATACCGATGGTCTGCCCGTCGGCGAGCTCCACGGTGGTTCGGGCGCTCCGTTTGCTCAACGACGGTATGAGAAAAGTGGAAGAAACGCCGTCTGCACTGACAATCACGCTGTTGTCACTGATCAGTTCGCTGACACTGATATTCAGCTTGAGGCTGATGCGGTCGGAGTCCAGCACCAGCGGCAAGAATCTGATGCCGACGCCGAATTCCTTGAATTCGATGGTGGTACCTTCAAGTCCTCTTGGGACCGGAATCGGAAATTCGCCGCCTGATAGAAATTGTGCCTCCTGACCCGACTGAGTAACCAGCGTCGGTTCGGCAAGTATTTTTGCCAAGCCGTTTTCTTTCGCAGCATCAAACGCCAGATTGAATAGCGCGTTCTGAGAAAGGAAACTGGCGAAAAACCCCTTGTCCTGAATGAGCAGGTCATTCGGGGCGAACTCGTCGATGACGGGACCAAAAGGCGCCGAATTATCGAATACGGGGATGCGGACACTACCGGGTTCAAAAATTGCATCCGGGAAGGTGGCGCCGCCATTGACGCCGCCCCATTTCCATTGACTGCTGCCCTGGAATATCGAGTTGAATCGAACATCGAGCCTCTTGAGTTCTGTCCGCGAAATTTCGGCGACTTTTACCTCGAGCATGACCTGTTGCACGCCACTTACACTCATGAGGTTTATTACTTGACCAACACTCTTGTCTTCACGCGTCGAGCGTCCTTGCTCAAGCTCGAATGTCTCCGTCTGGACTGCTGCACCAAGTTGGGCGAAATAGCCCTGGGCGATCCGCAGCGCAGCGTTCATGTTTGAGAGGTTCGATACGCGCCCGGCGAGAATGATATTTCTCTGTGCCGAGTGAACCTCGATCTTTTCATCCGGCAGCAGGCGATAGAGTTTTTCCTTGAGCGACTGAAGGTCGTGCGTCACTTCGACATTGAGTGTTCCGATAAGGGTGTCATTCCTGTCCCAGAGCAACACGTTGGTTGTGCCCAAATCCTTGCCAAGCACATATAGCTGGGTCGACCGCAGGATAAGAATGTCCGCAATATCGGGATTACCGACCGATACCCGGGCTGCCGGGCTGTCGAGCATCACAACGCGTGACTTATAGAGCGGTACCTCCATCGATTGCTTGAAACCGCCGCCAACCCGGGACAGTTCGTTCTGAGCCGCTGCGGGGCCCAGCCAGGTGAACAGGATGAACGCAAGAATGGTCATCCAGGTTGTACCGGCTCTGGCTCTTGATTTACACATCGTGTCCTACCTCAATATTTTCCATGTTTGTAACACTGTGGTCCCGGTTCATGACTTGGTTTTGATTTTGCCGACAGTTGTTCCGCGTATGATGATTACCTCCGTCGGCCGCGATCGCCTGCGCGTCGGCGGCTTCCTGACGACACGCTTCGGCCGTGCGGCTGGCGCCGGAGGAACGAAATCGGGCTCCAGCGGATTGCGCAGCGTCAGCTGAATGGTTCCTTCTGTCCGGGCCCGGAAGAGTTCCTCTGCCTGTTTTGGCAACATCTCCAGTGTTACTGCTCGAACGATGACGGGTTCGTTTTCTTCCGCGGATGCAGTCTGATCGACTGCGAGGACTTTGATGTTGCGCAGTATCGTTTCTGTCACAGCGCGTTTGTTTGGCACTTTTCGCGAAGAAAGGACATCGACCATGTTTCCCGGAAGCAGGAACCCGGCAACGCCGACAACGTCGTCCACACGAACGGTGACCGCCCGCATGTTTTCACTGACCAATGCCGCGAGAGTGCTGCCGGCGGCGTGCGCGCGGAATCGCTCGGTAACGAGAATCTCACCTCGGGATATAGCGGTTATTGATACTTTGCCGATCACGTCATCGATGGATCCAAAGAATCCCTCCGGTGTCAGACCTTCCGGCATTTCGACCAGTTTGAGATGTCGCTCCTCGACCTTGGTGGCGAACGGAATTGATATCGCTGCGGCTACCACCTGCGCCGAATTACCGTCTGCTCCCTGGTTGGGCATGACACGGGCAACAACCCATTCGTTCGCTACGAAAGCTGCGCCGACTGCCATGAGCAGAGATAAAAAGATCAGCAATAGTCCTTTACGTTTCACCATGATTCTGGGCTCCTGATCAGGGCGTTTGCCGCCCGGCTAATTGCGTATGTTCATCTACGCTGACAAAGTAGTTTTCCCAGGCCCACTGCATGTGATCGATATTGATGTTGCGGGAGTTTTCTTCGTATATTGCGTGATCGACGGCCATACCGATCAGATCTCTCGGATGACAGGGCAGAAGCGACACGCGCTTTTTCGTATGCAGTTCGTTGATCACGTAGTGCAAAACTCGCGGGTCGTATTCGATCTTGTGTAATGCGCAGGTATCACGCCATATTTGCTCGTACTGCGCCGGAGTTAGCGTTCCGAATTCAATCTTGTATCCGATGCGTCGCAGGAACGCCTCGTCCGCGAGTTCCAGCGGATGAATATTTGTCGAAAAAATGAGGACAACGTCGAAAGGTACCGTAAAGTGCCGACCGGACCCGAGCGTCAGGTAATCGCGTTTTTCCTCCATCGGTACGATCCATCTGTTGAAAACCGTCTCTGGCGATACCTTCTGCCGGCCCATATCATCGATTACGAACATGCCGTTATTGGCTTTGAGTTGCAGAGGCGCCTCATAAAGTCTGGTTGACGGATCGTAATGAACTTCGAGCATTTCACTGGTAAGCTCGCCGCCGGTGATGACCACCGGTCTCTCACAAACGACAAATCTTGGATCGTGACCTCGTTCCAGTTTCAGGCCATCGTCTTCGGTTCTCTGCTGCAATTGCTTGTGCACCAGGGGATCGAATACCTGCAGCACGGCTTCACCGATGGCGATCGCATGCGGAATCAAGGTCGGTTGATAAAACAGACGGCAAAGGCGTTGGGAGATGTAAGTCTTGCCGGTTCCTGCATGGCCATATAGAAAAATTGCGCGGCCGGAGTTCAGCGCCGGACCCAGTCGATCCAGCATCTTGCCATCCAGAACCACATCCTCGAATGCGGCCCGCATTGCGTCCTGCGTCACGGTACGCTTGTGAATCGTTTGAGCACGCGCTATTTTCGCGTAGCGCTTCAGCGGAACGGGCGCAGGCCCGAGGTAACCGCTGCGCATCATGGCGTCGAGGGCAGTAACCCGTCCCCTGTCAGTCAGTGTGTATGCAAGGCCTGCATAGCTAGCCTGTCCCGGACGAACCTCAACCCGGGCTTCGGTTCGCATGAAATTCAGAACACCTTCAACGATGGTGCCGGCAAGCGCCAGGTTTGCAGATAACTCGCCAAGAGACAAGGTACCCCTGTCGAGCAGGTATTTCGCAATCAGATCGGCCACGAATGTTTCTGACAATCCGGTTTCAGCCAATCGTGTTGGCCGCGAGACCAGATTTGATGCGCGGGCGAAACCTAACTGGTCCCATTCACGATTCGTTAATACAGTCTCTGTCTCGCTCATATCTGTGTCTCGCTCATATCGATTAACCCAGAAATTGCCCAGGCAAGTAGCCGATGTACCAGAGCGCAGTTATCGTTCCTGCGGCAATTGCCGGGGCATAAGGAATATTGGTTGTCTCCGACCTGGTTTGAACGGTCTGAGATACCGGTGGCGTCCGTGTTGATGAATGATGCGGACCTGAAAACAGTCCGGCGTGCGTTTCAAGAAGCGGCCAGAATCGTTGCCACAATAAAAAGGCTATGCCAAGTACTGCGCCAGCCATCATGGTGGCCAGGCCGGCGACCAGTGCACCCCAGGGCCCGAGAAAACTGCCTACGACCCCAAGCAATTTGACATCACCGGCGGCCATGCCGCCGACTGCATAAAGTGGCAGAAGCATTGCGAGCCCGGCTGCGAGTCCTCCGATTGCCGTGAGCAGCCCCACCATGCCCGCATTCACGGCGTGTAGCATCAATGCCAGGCTCAGCGCGGGCAACAGCAGCAGATTCGGGATGCGGTGGGATTTCAGGTCGGTGGCGACAGCGACAACAAGCAGCACGGACAACACGAAAGCCGTGGCTGGGTTGATGTTTTCGTCACCATAATTCATATCCGTCCCTCCCTGGGAGCCGATTCACATGGGATTTCGCCTGGGATCTTGAGTCAGCGAGACCAAGCCTTCGATCCCGCCGAACACAAGATGCCCGGGCCGCCTAGATATAACCGGTTACGTTTGTGATAACCGCTTGCACGGCAGCGCCAAGGAGTCCGAAGGCTCCAGCAACAGTCACCGTAATCAGACCCGCGGCAACTGCGTACTCCACGATGGTCAATCCTTCTTCACTGCGAAGAAAGGTTTTGATTTTCTCTTTCATTGTCCTTCTCCTATTTTTATTACAGGGTCGTTCTGCTTTTTCTTGGCTCAAGAATTGTTGAAAGCACCGGTAATTCTTGTATTGCAACGATGTTTCCAAACCGTTCCGAAGTCCCAGCGAAATCTACCGGATTACCGATATCGTGGAGTAGTAGTATTTTGCCAGGCTGGAGAACTATTTTATTTTTTGCTGGATTCGAACAAGCAGTTTTATGCGAACTTGAGGACTTATCTTGCGCCGTTGGGCAAGACGCATAATTCGTTTGAACATAATTAATTATGTTAACGAATCTTAATTCGT
>CAZJFQ010000100.1:0-6259 GCA_964545335.1 uncultured Gammaproteobacteria bacterium
TGCGAGCCGTGCGAAATCGATTGACCGGAGCCGTTCTGACCTTCTTGAGCGCCTCAAGAACGCGGTAGCCAATTCGCCGACGGTTGACTCAGCCCGGGTTCAAGAGTTACGGCACTCCATTCAGAACGACCTGTACAGAATCGATGCGGACAAGATCGCCGAGAGGCTCATTGAGCTGCAGCTTGAGCTGGACGACCTGGAACCCTAGGCGCCCGCACCAGCCTTTGTCCCGGCCAGCCTGAATCACTTTACATAGTCTGGCCCGGGCACGAGTTGGCGCGAAATGCTCCATAATTAAGTTAAATGGTTGAATTCGATGAAATTTTCGAATTCCAAACTGCGTATCAGACAGGCATAATAGCGACCGGTATCCTTATAAAACCAAGAATAGGGGTATTCGATTGGAAATGGAGCGTCGCCATCATATGCGCCGCCGGTCGCGCACCAGCGTCTACGTCTTTCGCCGCGGACGTCCGATTCGCCTTTGCAAGGCGAAGAACCTGAGTGCGGCCGGGGTTTTTGTCGAAACCCACAACATGGGTCTGTGTAAGGGTACTGTCGTTGAGCTGGCGTTTGTCGTCCGTCTCGGCAGCATCACTCGCATCCATCGTCGCACCGCCAAAGTCTGCCATATAAGCCACGGCGGAACCGGGCTGGCGTTGTTGCAGGAATCTGTCGCCTAGTACCGGCGAACGTTGAATTGCTATCGGTTATTTTGAAACGTCATCTGCGCGCGTTTTGCTCTGCTCTGTGTGGCGCGCCCAGGCACTTTTGCGACGGTAGTCCCGCCGCATCCGAAAGATCACGATGCCAAGGATGATGCTGATCACGCCGGCGCCGACCACGAGGAACGTAGCAATCGTCCAGTAACCCCAGTAGCGCGCCACCCAGAAGGCGCCCGCCACCGCAAACAGCCCGACGGCGAGACATACCAGGGGAATCGCCTCGTACAGATTTTTTGGCAACCAGAACGACTTCATCGACACCGCCTCCCCGCAGTGATCATGTCAGTGTATGTACTCTATTGCTGCCGCGGGTGTCAAAAAACTCAGTACTCTAACGACTCGAATCGGTTGGCGACCGGCCACCCGCGTGGCAACATGCCCGGTATCGTGCTCTTCCAGTCCCGTTAATCCGCCTTCCCGAATGAAATCCCGCCACAATAAGCCCCCGGTACATGCACAATACACGTCAGGCAGGCGACCCGGCCATGATCCGGGGCGCCTTACCTTCGCCCGTATTCTGGAGACGAGGATGAATCGTCGCTCGTTTCTGAAAACAGCGGCCCTGGTCGTGCCGGTAAGTACCGTCCCGGCGTGGATTCCGGTCGGCGGATGTGCCAGTCCGACGGCCGTCCCCAGTGATTCGTCAGACGGTCTCGAATTCCGCCCGATCAAAGGCAGCACAGATGACGCCATACGCCTGCCCCGTGGCTACCGCTATGACGTCGTGGCCCGGTGGGGAGATTCACTATGGTCCGATGCAAAGAGCCTGAATCCGAAAGCGGTAGCGGCCGGAGACCTGCTCAAGTCGCATGCGGCCGACGAACAGGCCAGACAGTTTGGCTTTAATTGTGACGCTATCCAGTATTTCCCCATCGACGAGGACGGTCGGGAGGCCGGCATCCTGTGTGTGAATCACGAATTTACCTCGGGCTGGATGATGTTTCCCGGCTGGTCCGGCGCCATGGTCGGTGATCAAATCAGCGAAGACTACGTACGGACAAATCCACAAACGGTACCTTACGCAAAAGCCAGTCACGGTGTGTCGATTTTCGAAGTGGAAAACACCGCCGATGGATGGCGCCTGGTAACGGACTCACGTTTCAATCGGCGCATAACGGCCGATACGGAGATCGAGATTGCGGGCCCGGCTGCCGGTTACGCACTGATGAAAACAAAAGCGGATCCGACGGGGACAAAAGTATTCGGCACGTTGGGAAACTGTGGCGGCGGCAAAACACCCTGGGGCACCTATCTGACGGCCGAGGAGTACATCGATTACTACTTTGGCAATGCGCAAGCCTATTTGGACAACCCGGCGCACGATCCGAAACTGCTCGCGATTCACCAGCGCTTGCCTATGCATGAAAAAGACAGTTTCTACAACTGGCACTGTATTGATGAACGATTCGATGTTGCACGCAATCCGACGGAAGCCTGTCGCTTCGGTTGGATCGTCGAAATCGATCCGCATGATCCTGATTCGGTACCGAAAAAGCGCACGGCGCTGGGACGATTTAAACACGAGGCGGCAACCTGCCACATCGCCAAAGATGGTCAGGCCGTGGTATATACCGGCGACGACGAATCTTTCGAGTATGTTTACAAATTTGTCAGCCGTGACCGATTTGATCCTTCAGACAGGCGGCACAACGCCAACCTCCTGGACAACGGAACACTGTATGTCGCACGCTTCCATGATGACGGTTCCGGCGTCTGGCTACCATTGGAATTCGATCTGCAATCACCGTTGAATCCGGCTGCCGGTTTTGAGTCGCAAGCCGACATATTGGTCAACGCACGTAGTGCGGCCGATATTCTGCATGCTACACCCATGGACCGTCCGGAAGATCTCGGCGTCAACCCGGTTACCGGGCATGTATACATAGTCTGCACCAGGAACGAGTCGCGGACTTTAGAGGTTGATTCGGGGATGAATCCGAACTCAGCCAATCCGCGACCCCGGAACTCCTGGGGTCACATCATTGAAATCGTGGAAGATGAAGATAACCATGCCGGCAGCAGTTTTCGCTGGGAGATATTCCTGCTGGCTGGGGATCCGCGCGCCGAGACCGGGCGACTTCTGACTTCTGTGGACCAACTGCAACCGGGAGATCTGTCCCGCGATGACACCTATTATGCCGGGTATGACAGGGCCCGACGTCTGGCCCCGCTGGGTTCGCCGGACAATATCGGTTTCGATCTACGCGGAAACCTGTGGATCGTTACTGACGGTAGCCAGCCGCGGGGAGCAAACAACGGGGCTTTCGTCTGTCCCAGTGCTGGCGGAAACCGCGGTTATCTGAGGCAATTCATGAGCGGCCCGATCGATGCCGAAATCTGCGGCTGCGAATTCACTCCCGACGGAAACACCCTGTTTCTGTCCGTACAGCATCCCGGCGACGGTGGAGATGTGGCAGCACCCACAAGCGACTGGCCCGATGGTAAAGGTTCATTGCCGCGTCCCAGCATAATTGCTATCACAAAGAAAAAGGGTGACCCGACTATTGGGTCATAAGTCACCGCGGTCGTAGCAAACTGATAATGTAGTTTCTGTAGTGCACTCCTGGAGGGGATTGGCGTGGATCAGAAAAGATCGGTGGGGCATTACCGGGAACACGAGCTGGTCTGTGAGGCGACACTTGCGGAGGGTGGATGGCGTTACAGACTCTCGATCGTCCGTCATCACGGCGACACATCCGAAGTCAAACGCGTTGAGTCACGAGAGAGCTACGGGTCGGATGTCGAGGCCCTGCAGGCCGGTGAAGTCGAGGGACACCGCATTATCGACCAGCGTCTCGATGAATCCGGTAACTGATCGCGTTCGCGTGACAAACGAGATATCTTGAGTATCGGGCGGCGACCGCGCCAGACTAATCTACCGACGCAAGTTCTGAAAAACGGCGCGACGTCAGCTCCCTTATTTGCTTAGCGTTGCGAACGATAAACAGCGCGGCAATATTTTCATCATTCGCCAGCTTGAGACCCTCCTGTGCACCAAGTACCAGCAGTGCCGTTGCCAGTGCATCCGCAATGGCTGCTGATTCCGCCAGCACTGTCACTGAAGCTACCGAATGAGCTGTCGGCCTTCCGGTCCTCGGATCAATCACGTGGGAGTATCGCTGCCCCTGGACTTCCCGGAAATTACGGTAGTCGCCCGATGTGGCTGCAGCCATATCACGCAGCGGAAAAGTCGTATGAACGAACCGGCCGAAGGTGACGGGCTGCTCCAGGGCAATGACCCAGTTGCTGTTCAACGCCTTTTGTCCGCTCGACCTTACCTCACCACCGATTTCTACGAGGTAATTGACGATTCCCGTATCATCGAGCAACGCAGATATCCGGTCCACGCCATACCCTTTCGCGATCGCGGACAAGTCAACGAACAGATCCTCGCGTATTTTTCTTATTGCCGGCGGATTGGTTCTGATCATCAGCTGCCGGTGTCCAACACGCTTTAGTGCTTCTTCGACTCTGGCGGCATCCGGCAACGTCTGATTATCCGTCGCGGGACCAAACCCCCACAGGTTGACCAACGGGCCGACTGTGACGTCAAAGGCTCCACCGGTCAGATCGCTGATGCTGTAAGCCTGAGCGAGGACATCGGCGAGTTCCGGCGACACTTCAAACCAGTCGCCGGACGAACTGGCATTGAAGCGCATCAGTTCCGAATCATCGCGATAAGTGGACATGGTAGTGTCGATGTCGTCGAGCACCCGGTCAATTTTTGAAACCATTTCATTTGCATCTATTTGCGCTGGCAGATCGACAACCTTGACGGACCACGTAGTGCCCATCGTAGTACCCGTCCACTCGTATACATCAGCTGGTCCGGAACAACCGCTCAGACAAGCGGCAAACAAAGCTGCCGATAATTGCCGTCCCATAAAAAATACTTCGCCGTTCGGGTAGGTCGTGGCGCCTGCCCTCAGTGCAAGCCTTCCCCGTCGAGGCGCATTACAGTGTGCAAAAGAACGTTGGCGCCATTCGCCATGTCTTGCGGATGAGTGAATTCCGCCGGTGAATGACTGATACCGCCGACACTCGGGACAAAAATCATCCCGGTGGGGGCGATGCGGGCCATGTCCTGGGCATCGTGACCAGCCCCGCTGGGCATCAGTTGGTAGCTGAGCCCCAGCGATGAGGCGACATCCGAAATTATTCCCCGCATCCGAATATCAGTCGGTGCCGGCACGGCATCGACATCGAGGTGATGAAAACTGACAGGCGTATTGTATTTGTCCTGGATTCCGACCGCTTCCGCTTCTATTTTCCGAAACAGCTCGGCGATCTTCTGCGCGGACAGATCTCTGATCTCGAGGCTCATAACGACACGACCGGGGATGACGTTTGGTGCGCCCGGTTCAGCCCGTATCCGGCCAACCGTGCCGACTTGTCTTCCCGGTTCACCCGTGATGACGCGATTGACCGCCAGTGTCAGTTCGGCTGCGGCCAGCATGGCGTCACGACGCTTGTCCATCGGCGTGGTCCCGGCATGGTTGGCAAATCCTTCGATGACGACATCCCACCAGCTGATGCCGACGATGCCTTCGACGACCCCGATGTCGATACCTTCATCGTCGAGCGACGAGCCTTGCTCTATGTGTAATTCGATAAAGGCAGCGAGATCTCCTTTTCTGTAGATGGCCTGGTCGAGTTGGTCGGGATTACCGCCAATTTCAATCAGGCCCTCACGTATTGTTTTGCCGCTGTGACTCACGACATCGAGCGCAGCAGCGCTCAGATGTCCAATCATCGCCCGGCTGCCGACAAGACCACCTTCTTCGTCGGTGAAGTTGATAACCTCCAGTGTATGCCGGGGTGTCAGGTTGTTTTCGTGCAGAACCTGCGCCACTTCGATAGCGCCAATCACTCCGACATCTCCATCGTAGTTGCCGCCACCGGGAACGGAATCGATGTGCGAGCCGAACATGATGATTGGCAGATCCGGATCGCTTCCCAGCCGGCGTCCGATGATATTGCCAGCGGCATCGATCCGGACTTCGAGCCCGGCTTCTTCCATCAACCCGACGATGTACGCCCGGCCCGCGATGTCGGCCTCGCTGAAGGCGACCCGGCTTACGCCACCGGCTTCGTTGCGACCGAACCCGGACAACCCGAGGATGCGGTCTTCAATGCGCTTCATGTCGACCAGAAGGTCCTGAGCCATTAACGAGATCGGTATGCAAGGCATAAGCAGACAGGCTGCAAACGGGAGCGGAAATTTCTTCATATTTTAAGTCCAGGGAAATCGTCAGGTGAAATCGCGTCAAGGCCGAAGCATAACGCGACGACCGATCGCCGTGCATCTGCGTCACCGGGCATCATCCCGGCGCGGGCATTCTACCGGCACTTTTTGCGCATTCTCGGTGCAAAAAGTCTCGGGTTTTTCTGTGCGCCGCGGCATTTCCCAGGAAGCCTCACGCGAGTTGGGCGGTCGTCCCGGTACCTGGATTCGCCCGCTGACGGAAATTTTTACGGCAAGTTATGCACAGCTTGTAAGTGTGGTTCGCAGTTTCAACTCTAACGCATTGATC
>CAZJFQ010000101.1:0-6195 GCA_964545335.1 uncultured Gammaproteobacteria bacterium
TCGGGCTCCAGATAAAACCGGCGGTGTAGCTTTCTGACTCTTCGGGACCCAGCGACTGATTGCCACCGGCGATACCGGCAAATTCGTTGAATTCGGCACACGGATGACCTGACGGGAATAAGCTAGGGTCTTCGTTCACGTCCGGGATGCCGTTGCCGTTCGTGTCGCCCACTGCTATGCAAGACGTCGTATCCTGCGCAAAAAATATCGTATTGAACACCGGTGCATAGAGATCATCGAAAGTCGGGGCCCGGAATCCCTCGCCATAGGTACCGCGCAAAAGCAATGACTCCACCGGGCGGTAGGCGACACCGACCTTGGGGTTGGTGGTGTCGCCAAAGTCGTTGTATTTGTCGTAGCGTAATGCGAGATCCAGCTCGAGGTTGCTCAAGATCGGAATCAGGGCCTCGCCGTAGGTCGAGAATACCGTCCGCGCGGCGTTGATGTCGGTACCGATAGGCGATCCCGCCACGTCGAAGTCATTGGCCGTTTGATCGAAATTCCGCATGAATTCCTGGTCCTGGTATTCGAAGCCTAAGGCCCAGGAGATCGATCCGTTCGGCAGGTCAAAGTAATCAAACCGGAGTTGCGCGTCCGCACCAAAAAAAACGGTCTCGGTATCCAGCGACGTGTCGACCAGGAAAGACCGCGCCACGGTCGAGCTGGTGGGACCGTTGACACCGAATATGTCGTAACTGCCGTCGTCTATCGCAGCTTGCAGCGATCTACTCGACGCAAAACCCACGCTTGTGTCAAGCGTTTTGATGCGGCTGTGCTGTGCGGCGATTTCCCATTCCGCACCATCGAACCAGTCAACGAGGCCTTCAAACCCCGCGACGACGTCAAACATGACGTCATCGGTAAAACTGTCTCGTGTACCCCCGGGCACATTGCGGTAGAAAAGCGTCAGATCCCACGGGCCGTTATAGGTCGTCGATGTCGTCAGGAGATTGAAATTCTGATCGATATCCGGCAGGTCGATGCTTGCTCCCTGAGTGGGGTTGTTCGGGCTCGATGCGGCCATGGTCGGGGCAAACGGCACGCCGCCGATCTGCGGGGCCGGCGCATAACGGCCGAACGTTTCGTTGTAACTCGTGATCGCGCGGGCAAAAAACGAAGTGTCTTCGGTAATTTCGAAGTTCGAATCAACAAAAAGCGAGGTCCGGCGGATACTGGCCTCGTTCATCGACAACGCCGCATAGTTAAAGCGGCACCGGGCACCCCCGCCACTCACTACCGCGACCGAATTTGGAAAGGGGTCATGTGTATTGTTTCTGAGATAATCCTCGGCCGCCAATGCGTTTGGAAACGGATTATTTATAAAGGGACAACGGGGATCCGGAAATGTACCCAGGAAACGCCCGACCGGAAACGGGGGTCCGTTGGGCGACATATCGAGCGTGCCGGTCAGATAAGTGCCGGGAAACCCGAAGGAACTGATAGCTGCGCTGCTGAATTTCCGATCCCGGTCAAATATCCGGGACTTGCGTGAATAATCGATGCCAAAAGTAATATTGCCTTTTGCCGAGCTGACGCCACCGATCAGGCTGGCCATGTCCTCGTCGCCGCCCTCCTGCGTCGGACGCGAGAACTGCACTGTGGCATGCACGCCTTCGTAGTCTTTCCTGAGAATGATATTGACGACACCGGCGATAGCATCGGAACCGTAAATCGCTGATGCGCCGTCGCGCAGGACTTCGATGCGTTCAACCGCGGCAAAGGGGATGAGGTTCAGATTCTGCGCAGCCGCATCGAGGGTGGGCGCTGCAGCCATCCGGCGACCATCAAGCAGGACCAGTGTTCTTGCGGTGCCGAGACCGCGCAGATCGACACCGGCCGTACTGCCGGCCGTATCGCCGGAGCGTTCCTTGCGCGAGCCAAAAGTGTTAGCGGCGATATTGCGAACGACTTGCGAAATGGAAACCTGCCCGGTCGCATCGATGTCCTCACGTGTCAGGATGGTAACCGGCGATGGTGTTTCAACGCTGGACCGGAGTACACGTGAGCCGGTCACCGTCACCCGCGGCTGTTCGGCCGGGTCTTCGTCTTCCTGAGCAACAACGGCAGGTGACAAGGTCGCGAGCGAAGCGGCGGCACCACCGGTCAGTGCCAGCCGCACGGCCAGCCCGAGGTTATACTTGTTCTTCATAAACGGCCTCCTCGCAGGAGCCGGCCCCGCAAAAAAGATAACACACATGAGGGTGTATTAGCTCGGCCCGTAGTGTGGTCCGGATCTGCTTAATGAGACAGCGGGTCCAATAGACTCAGTCTAGGTACCGCACCCGGGTTGTGTGGCGCAGACTCTGCCAGCCAGCTAGGCTTAGGTGGCCAACTAGCAAACCAACGAGAACCACCGGGAGAGATTGACATGAGAAGGACGCTGACAGCACTGATCGGCAGCGCGGTACTGATTGCGGGCGGGCTCATCGCGGACCTCACGCTGGCGCAGGATGACGGCGATGAAAAAATTCTGCAGGTCGTCAGGATCGACACGCACGGCAATACCGGGGCGTATCTCGAAGGTCTCAGGGTAACGCTGGCCCGCCTGGCAGAACTCGCGCCCGACACGAAAGCACGCGTGTGGCAGGCACGGTTCTCGGGGGATACGACGGGCACCATTTACGTGACGATCGAGTATCCCGACATGGCGTCTTTTGCCGCATCCGGCAAGGTGATCGCCAACGACGAAGCGTGGGCGGACAGCATCAAGGCACTCGAGGCGACCGGGCGCACGATTGAATCCCAATCGTTGCTCGCGGATGTAACGCCCTGAAGCCGGGCCGGCTTCTTGACTGGCCCGCGATTGGGTGGCGTAAACGACGATCGGGGCTCGTTTCCGATGCTCTCTGCGCTTCTCTACCGACCCATCGGCAGCTTACGGCTCGACCTGATATATCCTGTTTGGCTTACCGGCTTGTCGTCAACTTTGCTACATTAGGGCTAAATCTCTGCGCGGCCAAGAACCGGCTATCCATGCATCAACAATCGGCTCATGGGCTCAGGAATCGGGAAACGATTGCGTATTCCGGGCAGTTTGAGGAGGACGATCAGCAATGAGCACCCAGTTCGCTGTTATTTTTGTTACGCCACAGCATTTCGGTAATTCGGAAGGGCGTTTCGCCAAAGAGGCGGCTGAGGTCGAATTTACCGGTTCAGCAAAGACGTACTCATTCGACTCGCCGCGTGCCGACGGCGGTTCGGCTGTGCTCATGTTCGAGGCCTGCGGTGTCGATTCGCGTTACAACGTCATGACGATAAACGGTAAGGACATCAGCGGCGGACCGCGGCGCGCAACGGAAGTCGAGTGGCAGGGTCACATCTCAGTAATTCCGGAGGGCACATTGAAACCCGATGGTCCGAATTCTTTGTATGTCGAATCCCGTTCCCTGTCGGGAGAGAGTGAAGGCAACCTGGACGATTTTCTGCTCGCGAATATGGTTGTAATGTATGGGATCGGCCGCTAAGCCCTAGGCCCTAGGCTCTAGGAACGGAAGAAGGTGCCGCGGGCACTCCCCCCGAAACAGTGGGTGAGGCGCCAGAGCTGAGTCGCTCGAGCCGGCGAGAAACCGCAAGCAGTTGCGCTCCCGGTGTTTTTAACCTGAAAATCCGTTATTCAAGGACCCGAATTGATGGCGGTGGTACCAGCCGCCGGAGGAGACACCATGGCTGCCCATGCAAAAAAGAAGCTTCATGTACGCGGATATATCTTCGCCGGAATATTAACCGTCGTCCCTCTTTGGGTAACCTGGATCGTATTCAAATTTGTTTACGATCAATTGAGAAAGGTGGGAATTCCCTGGGTGAAAGCTGCGGCGGCGGGAGTTCGTGAGGATTCGGTCATGGCCCAGTGGCTTTTGCAGCCGTGGGTTCAGGACTTGCTGGCCGCGTTGCTCACGTTAATTGCCTTGTATCTTCTGGGCTGGATCGTCAGCCGGGTCCTGGGCCGTCGCGTGATTTCGGTTTTCGAAAAGATCCTCAGTCGTGTACCACTGGTCCAGAACGTATATGGTGCCGTCAAAAAGCTGATCATTACTTTTCAGCAGTCACCGGAAGACGTGCAGCGCGTCGTTTTGATCGCGTTTCCTTCACCGGAGATGAAAACTATCGGTCTGGTTACACAAACTCTGACAGATAAAAAAACCGGGCAGAAACTCGCTGCAGTGTACGTACCTACTACACCGAACCCCACCTCCGGTTACCTGGAGATCGTGCCAATAGACGACCTGGTGCCAACCGAGTGGACCATTGACGAGGCGATGAGCTTTATTATTTCGGGTGGGGCCGTGGCGCCGAAAGATGTCGATTACGGTCCATTCCCGACCAAGAAATAGCTTGGATCAGCCGAGCGGGCTGGCGTTGTTCTGTTGATGGGGGATACGCTATCCGTTCGATTCAATATGATCCGGCAACAGCGATCGCGAATCCGCGTCGTGGATCAACGCTGGCGGGTGAGTGCTCAAGTGAATCGGACCAGGCTTGTGCTGCATCGCGACAATACAGATCGTCGATGTTGCAGGCGACCCACCAGTACTGTGTCCCGGCGGCCGGATAAATCAGCGCGTTCTCCGCATACGTAAACATCGTGATTCCGTTCGCAGTTCGCATACGATCCTGCTGACCGGAGCGAGAGTCGCCGGATCGAACGAGTGACACCTTTACGTCCTTGTCGGAATTGCAAAGCCAGAGGCCCGAGCTTGCCGCACTTCCTTGAACGCAGCTGTAGACGACAACCGGGTTTTGACAAACGTTGACGAGTTCGATCTCCCGCATATCGACAAAGTCCTGCTGATCGCCTTCTTTCACACAATGATTGCGCGTGTCGAGACCGGTGCGCCAGACACCACGATAGCCCTGGCTGCGGTAATTGGAACCGGTTGCGGACGTCGCTGACGGCGAAAAATCAAAACGCTCTTTGAGCTGAATCGAGTCACCGTCAATGTCGATGCCCGGACTGAACTTCCAACGGCTTACCGCGGTCAGCGCGGCCTTGTCGAATATTCCGGCAGGCTGCGCTTCGATGATTCTGGGATTTCGCACATCGCCATAGGCATCGACATCGAACTCGACGACTACATGCCCGGACAGGTTGCCGGCCTCTGGCGGGTAACCCGGGCTGACCCGGATGATCACCGTGGGTGTTGTGGCGCTGTCGTCCGCATTCGCCGCTTTATCCGTATCGCCCGTCTGGACGTCCTGCTCAGACGCGCCGCGGATTTCATGCAGCAGATTGTCCTGGCAGACCTGGCAGCTCTTGATCAGCACAGCCGGATCGCTGGTGCGGCTCAGCCAGTCCTGCCGGTCCTCGCCGTCGACGACGACCGTCACAAAAGGTTGACCGTCGACGAAGTAATCAACACGCGAGCATTCCTGCTTGTCGCTGGTGACGCTGACCCAGTTACCCTCAACCGTGACGTTGGCGCTGCAGCTGTCGGCGATGCGGGTGCAATCACACCGCCATTCGGCATGGGCAATCCCTGAAATTATCGCGCTGATGAAAATGAAAACCGAAGCTACGAGGCCGGAACGGCGAGGTTTCCCCACATCTTTCTCCATTGTCTGCAACCGGTGTCCGTTACCGTGATAGCAGAGGTCGCTCTTTTTTCTTGACCGGACCGCCCTATCTTAGCGCAACCGCAGGGTGTCCGAATCGATTATGTAAAGTACGCCGGATATCGTTGCGCCTGTCCGGCGTCAGGCAAGGCGCAGTCTTAACCTGAGCGATCGGTTCCGTATCAGGGCTACGGCTGTTTGACTCCGTACCATGGTACGCAGTGAGAATGTTTTTCTTATGCGCTACCGGTCAATGTACGACGATAAACTGACAATCGGCAAGGTTGCCTCGCTGGCGGGGACGAAGGTCTCAACGATTCGTTTCTATCAGCGTATCGGTCTGATGGCGGAGCCGCCCCGGCATAACGGTAGTTTTCGTTACTACAAGCCGCAGCATATCGACAGACTGCGACTGATTCTGCGAGCGAAAGAACTCGGCTTCAAGCTCGAAGAAATCCGGCAGATGATCGATTTTGGCCGAACGCAGTGCAACGATGTGCGTGCGATGATCGATTGCAAGATCCGGGAAATCGAATCTGAAATATCGGTCCTGGGCAACGTAAGAGATCGCCTCGAACGGCTGCGTCGCAACTGCCGCGCCGCATCCACAGATCACGGATGCCCGGCGGTTGCCGCGCTCGAATC
>CAZJFQ010000102.1:0-6157 GCA_964545335.1 uncultured Gammaproteobacteria bacterium
ATTTTGTTTTCAATCCAACCGTTCGCAGTGCCTATATCGAGCGGCTGGAGCATTATTCGCACCCTGGAACGGCGGTGCTGGATGGCAACCGGATGTATGTAGTCGGCCGAACCCACGGCGAGGATGACGGTGCCTTGCTGATCGACCTGACGACCGGCGCCGTGGTTTCAATTCCCGATCGCCCGGTTGTCAAGTTCGCCGAATGGGCAATCGGTGTTCGGTCAGCCGGTGGCGTAATCGAAAGACTGTGTGAATATAAGGAACCGGAGGAAATAACCGTAAAGATCGCGCGCGAACAAACCTGATCGAAACTCTACCGGGTAATACCGCGTCAATTGGCCTGTTCGGCCGCGTGCAATGCCACCAGTTCTTCCAGGCTGCTTACCTCAAGGTCCGCTTGAACGTCGTTTGGTGCGCTGACAGTTGCGCCTTCACCCGGTACGTCATGCCGCCGATTGACCCAGACGGAATTGATGCCCATCGCACTCGCCGGTGCAATATCGTGGAAGCGGCTTTGGGCTATGTGCAGCAGTTCATCTTGTCGAATACCGTCCTTTTCCAGGTTCGCGACCAGGTATTTGAAATTGTTGAGATTCGGTTTGTACGAGCCGATTTCCTCCGCGGTAAAAATGTAGTCAAAAGGCTCACCGAGTTTTTTGTTGCTGGTGGTAAAGGACTTTTTGTCGATATTGGATAACACCGCCAGACGGAAATGATGTCCCAGATATCGGAGCGCCTCGACACTGTCCGGAAACGGCTCCCAGGCAGCTATCGATGTTGCGAACTTTGATGCGGCCGGGCCATCTGCTGGCAGGCTGAGATCCCCCGCAATATCCTTGTAAACGTGGAACAAAACCTCGGTATAGAGCATGTGCGGATGCGCCTGCTCGATGGCTTCTTCCGCCTGGCCAAATCTCTCGAGCGACCTGTCGGCTGGCAGGGGCGATGCTCCATCGGCCGCCTCAGTGAGCGCAGCGAGGATACCGCCTTCCCAGTCGATCAGGGTCCCGTAACAATCAAAAGACAACGCCCGGAAGCGGCTTAGTTCCATTGCCGTGAGTCAAGTATATATTATGATATTCAATTGGTTACAGTATGTTCTTCAGATTAATTCTGGCCCATCAATGCGCGGATGAAATACATGTATTCCAACGCGGTCCGAAAGGCAAGCTGTTCCAGGTTGGCCGTCCCGCCGTGGCCTCCCTCGAAATTTTCGTAGTAAAGAAACGGCTGATCGTTGGCCTGCATTCTCGCCGCCATCTTACGGGCATGACCGGGATGAACCCGATCGTCTATGGTTGACGTGTAGTAAAAGACCTCCGGGTAAACCGCGTCCGCATCGATATTCTGGTATGGCGAGTAGGTCAGAAGATATTCGCGGTCCTCGGCGATATCCGGGTCTCCGTATTCGGCAACCCAGCTGGCCCCCGCGAGTAATTTGTCATAGCGGATCATGTCCGCTAGCGGGACTCCACAGTCTATTGCGGCATACAGGTCAGGACGCTGTGTAAACGCCACTCCCATCAAAAGACCACCGTTGGATCTCCCGATGGCGCCCAGTCTGGACGGCGTAGTGACACCAGTGGCAATCAGATCTTCCGAAATCGCAAAGAAATCTTCGTACGCCTTGTGCCGGTTGTGTTTGAGGGCAGCAGCATGCCACGCCGGACCATACTCACCACCGCCGCGAATATTTGATAAAACGAGCACACCGCCGCGTGATACCCACATCCGCCCGGCCAGGGCGCCGTGTTGGGGTCGCGCCGGATCACTGTAGTAGTAGGGTTTCGTAGCAACCAGAAATCCCCCATAACCGTATTGCACAGTTGGCGCGTTACCCGTTTTGAGAACATCTTTCCGAGCCATGACATAGTACGGGACCTCGGTTCCGTCCTTGCTCTGCGCGAATCGCTGTTCGACGACGACATTCGATGCGTCAAAAAAAGCGGGCAACGAATCGACCGTCGTGATTTCGTCGTCGGCGGAAACGTAAAACAGAGTTTCCGGTGTCGTCAGGCTCTCGTGGATAACGAGCAGATCTTCGCCATTGGGATTGGTGGACACAATCTGGAGAACGCCTTGATCGGGGAGTGGGACGTCGGTCGTGTGCCATCCGTCGTCACCACGGACCGCGCGTTTTATCTTTCCTGATACGTCTTCAAGAACCTCGATAAACAGCGAGGAATGACTGATCTCGACGTCGTTGACGGCTTGTCTTGGTGTTGGCGCGAAAATGAGTTCTGCAGTCAGATCTTCCAGATTGAATGCAACGAGTGAACCGGAGCTGTAGTCTTTGCTGTCGTGTTGCCAGTCTTCACGAAGCTGCACGATCGCGCGACCGTGCAATACGCCTGTAATACCACTCTTCCCGGGCAGAGGAAGCAGGAGCAAGCGACCATCGGGCAGGTTCAGGAAGTGTTTGCGCTCATAAAATGTCAGATTACGCTGGATAAAAACATAAATCCGTTTTCCTTCACGGTATACATTGGGGTCAACGCTGACGTCTGTGTCGTTGCCTTCATAAACGGTTCCCGCACGCAACAGCGACGTTCCACGACGCCACATTTTGACGATCCTGGGGTACCCGGATTCGGTCAGGCTGCCTTCTCCCCAGTCGGTGCCGACCAGAATCTGGTCCCGGTTTATCCATTCAATGTTGCTCTTCGCCTCGGAAAGATAGAATCCGTCCTCGACAAACGCGCGGTCATTGATCGAATACTCCCGATAGACAGAAGCGTCGGTGCCGCCATGCGACAGGCGGATGATGCAGCGATCAAATTTCGGGGCCAGGCAGTCATATCCTTTGTAAATCCAATTTTCCTGTTCGGTTTCCTCCAGCGCATCGAGATCAAGCAGGAGGTCCCACTCCGGCTCGCCGGCGACATAGCTGTCCAGGCTGGCCCGACGCCAGATTCCACGCACGTGTTCGGCGTCCTGCCATACGTTGTACAGATAGCCACCGTGGATCTCGCCGGTTGGCAGCCGTGCCTGGGAAGTCAGTATCTCGAGAGCTTCCGTCTGGAGCTCGACGAACCGCTCGTCTCCGGTGAGTTCCGCGAGGCTGCGCTCGGTTTGTTCCCTGGCCCAGGCCAGCGCCTGTTCACCGTTGATTTCCTCGAGCCACAAATAGGGATCGGTGTTCGCCCGTGCATCAAAAGCCGTGGCGAAGGTTAAGAAGAGCAGGAGCGCACGTGCGGCCATTCGGTTTGTCTCCGTGTTGTGTAGGCGTTGGACACCGGCTGGCCCTGAAAAATCGGGGTCAGCGGTGCATTTTCCGGGCCGTCCCGGCTGGAACCGTTCCCGGTTTGTTGGTGTTACAGTGACATATCCCCGTGGCCCGGGTAAAGCTGTGTGCGCCGGCATCCGACCCTACTAGCAGCCGTGTCTGGCGTGATGAAGCGTATCGTTGTTGACCGTGTGGGTCGGACACCGGTTAGTTTGAGTATAGACGTCGCGTGCCCATTTTGATTAACGGACGTGTTTACCACCATCCCAGCCGCCAGGTCTGAGAACACTATCGCCGAGTGCACGGGGCTCCGCCTCCAGTGACGTTGCCATGGAATCGTTCCAGCGGTTCAGAAAGCCGTACAGACACACGGCTGCGAGGATTTCAACAATCTGGTTTTCCGACCAGTGCTCCCGCATCCTTGTCATCAGTTTTTCATCGACTGCATTGGGAACAGAACCGGCGGCCAGCGCGTAGTCAAGTGCCGTCCTTTCCGCTTCTGAGTAGAGCGGGCTGTTTTGATAGTCCCAGATCGCCGCTACCTTTTTATCGCTGATACCGTGAATTTTTGCGGCAACCAGCGAATGCGCTTCGCAGTACTGACAACCGGCCGCACGGCTCGCAAAATGGGCGACCAGGCGTTTGAACCCGAGGTCGACCTCGCCGTCAGGATCCATTACCGCTTTTGTGAGAACGCCAAATCCCTTCACAACTTCGGGTCGTCGCTGCATCGTGAGCAGGCTGTTGGGCACGAATCCGAGAATGCGCTCGAAAATTGCAAAATCTTCCTTAAGCTCGGGATGCGTTTCCGCGGGCAGGGGATCCATGTGGGCCATGTCGGTCTCCGGCAATAATCACGTTTCAATAATCAGACCCGAGCCGCAGGCAGGTTTCAAGTCCGGGCGATAGCCGGGCCCGGCATTTGACGCGATGGTTCCCGGGGTCTTATGGTCGCAGTGTTCCAGGCGTCGGGAAGACAATGTGCGCATATGCTGGAAGCCCTTGGCTGAAATACTGCCGACCTGCCGGCGGAGGACCGCGCCGCCCGGCGTTCAGTAAGTCGAATGACACCTGATCGAAAGCGATGACCATTGTCGTTACGGGCGCATCCGGTCACGTCGGAGCAAATCTCGTTCGACTTCTGTTGCAGCGAAACCAGAATGTCCGTGTGCTCGTGCACAAAGATTCAGCAGCGCTGGACGGGCTCGATGTTGATATTGCACGCGGCGATGTGCGTGATGTGAGAAGCCTCGAGCGTGCGTTCTCCGGCTGTGACACTGTTTTTCATCTCGCCGCGCTGATTTCGCTGTTTATGGACGAATGGCCGCGACTCAGGTCGATCAATATTGAGGGCACCGCCAATGTATTGAGTGCATGCCGGCGAAACAAAATCCGCCGGCTCGTTCACTTCAGTTCCATCGAGGCGCTCAGTCAGAGTCCATTCGATGTACCGTTGGATGAGAATCGTTCGCTCAATGAATCGAGGCTGGCCACACCCTATGGCCGGTCAAAAGCCGCGGCCGAGAGCCTGGTTCGCGAAGCGATTGCCGACGGCTTTGACGCAGTCATCATAAACCCGACCGCGATGATCGGTCCGAACGACTACCGGCCCTCAGCGATGGGACAGGTCTTGCTCGACCTAGCCGCTCAAAAACTCCCGGCGCTGGTTAATGGTGGCTTCAACTGGGTGGATGTTCGCGATGTCGTGGCAGCGTCCGTTTATGCGGCCGAGCGCGCGTCACCGGGCAGTCGATTTGTGCTTTCCGGGCACTGGATGTTGCTTAAGGATCTTGCGCGTCTGGTCGAATCGATCACCGGCGCCAAGGCGCCACGGTTTGTCTGTCCGATGTGGCTGGCACGAGCCGGCGCGCCTTTCGCTGAAGTTGTTGCGAAGATTGGTGGCTACAGCCCGCGTTACAGTCGCGCGTCTCTAAGGGCGATAAGGGGGAACAGAGATATCCGTCATACACTGGCAACCTCACAACTCGGATTCAAACCGCGACCGTTACACGAGACCCTCGCTGATACGTACGAGTGGTTTGGGAATAACGGGAACATGACACCACGGTCATATGTGGCGTGAGGGAATTGTCGGCATTTGATGGTTTTGTGTTGGCCTGGGCCGGTCTCGGTCTGCTGACTTTTGTTGCGTTGCTGTTTATGACGGCACCCTACGGACGGCATGTGCGCGGTGGCTGGGGACCGAGCATAGGAAACCGGGCCGGTTGGATCATCATGGAAGCGCCGGCCGTCATCGTATTCGCGTTCACGTTTCTCACCGGATCAGCAGCGATTACGGTTACGGGTGTCGTGTTTTCCCTGATGTGGCAAACACACTATGTATATCGCGCGTTTTTTTACCCGTTTACATTACGAGGTGCAGAACGCCGTATGCCGGTGGTCACCGTGGGTTCGGCAATCCTTTTCAATACTGTCAACGCATTTATCAATGGCTGGTTTCTTTACACGCTGTCCGGCGGTTACGCCAATGACTGGATGCAAGAGCCTCAGTTTGTCGTGGGCTCAATGCTTTTTGTTGCAGGTTTGGCAATCAATCGGTGGTCGGACCGAATACTGAGACGACTGCGACAACCGGGCGATGCGAATTACTCGATACCCGAGGGTGGCTTTTATCGATGGATTACCTGTCCGAATTATCTCGGCGAGATCGTGCAATGGATCGGCTGGGCGATTGCTACCTGGTCGTTGCCGGGGCTGGCATTCGCGCTTTGGACGGCAGCCAACCTGATACCTCGCGCACGCAGTCATCAACAGTGGTATCGCGAGAATTTACCGGACTACCCGGTGCAACGAAGGATACTGATACCCGGAGTATGGTGAGAAAAGCGGAAAGCGGAAAGCGGAAATCGGAAAGCGGAAAGCGGGAAGCGGAAAGCGGGAATCGGAAAGAGGGAAGTAGCTGCGCAATGA
>CAZJFQ010000103.1:0-6146 GCA_964545335.1 uncultured Gammaproteobacteria bacterium
TCAATGCGATGCTTGAATCAGAGGAAGGACAAGCGGCAGCGATCGCAGACGGTGTCAAGATGGATACGATGACTATCCTGACCGAAGCAAAATAATCCACATCTCCAAACCCTGAAATAAGGCTCGGGTATCAGGTTCGTTTACCGAAAACGAACCTGACAATCCTCGTGCACCCGCACTACCCCACCTGTCGTTCAAACCGAAAGCCGTTAATATCTCCCGAATAAAATGAACAAGGGTTTTGGGGGCGGACCCGTCTAACTCTTTGTATTGCAAAGGTTCAGGGCTGATGCGCGACGCGTGTCACCGGCTGATTCGACCATTTCCGTAGCAGAATTCGCAGCAAGTGACGAAACGCAGATTCGATCCGGGGATGGCGGTCATTTGCGATAGGAAATACAGCAATTAAGGGCCGCAATTAGCGATCTTGCCCGCGAATCTCTTTGGTCATTCATTACTTACACAGGTCCGAGCCCATATTACCTCTATGGCGAGACGACAAGTCCAAAGTCATCGTCGTCGAGAGCTGGCTGGGTAACCATGAAACAGCGAAAATAATCCTGTTCGAAGAGTATGGTGACCGACGGCTGGACCATTACATCTGGCAGAACATCATGCAGGATCCCTGGCTCGACAAATTCAGACAAGATCCGGACGTCGCAGCGCGCTTGGACGAAGCAAACCGTGGCCTCGATGAGATTCGTGACAATCTCCGAGGGACGCTCAAACAACCGGAATGGCAGATGTAAATTCCGGCGCCTCGCCCCGGCAATAGAGAATCTGTTCCGCTTTTCTCTGAGATACAGCGCAACGACTGGATCCCGCATAAATGCTACGTTTCTCCTACATCTAGGAGGAGCGCTCAATGCAACTATTTGCGAGTCTTGCCAGCAAACAAGCCAAGCGGACATCAACGAAAGCCAAGCCCGAACCCAAACAATGCGAGTACCGCGCGGTTGAAATAAACATTAACCACACAGGCTGCTGTCAGGCCGTCCAGGACATCGCAGGAAAGCGATTCCTCAGCGACGAGCTACCCAAACTCCCTCTAAACGATTGCGACGCGAGCGAATGCAAATGCAGTTTCAAGCTCCTCGACGACCGACGCAGCGACATCCGACGTGGATCGGATGTAGCCTTCGACATCGCCAGCCAATTGATTGAACTCGACCAACGAATCAGCGGGTCGTCAGGTCGGCGAAGCAACGACTAGCCACAAATAACGAAAGCCGCGAGCGGCCATACAAGAGACCTGTCCGGACGCCGGTCGCCGTATCAAGCACCTGTCCGGGCTGGCTCTTTCGCATTACCAAAGCTGTCTGGCTGTCACTCCAGAACCCCTTTCCTGGCATACCTTTGAACCATTTGCCAGTCTCCGGATACCTACTGTGAAAACAGGCTGCGCATCGACGCAGACCATAACGATTTTCAATCAGTAGGAACGATCCGATGACTAGATCGCGCGGCACGCTGACAGGTGGGATTTCCCTTTTCGTACTTTTCGCAATCTTCGGCTGTAGTAGTTCAAGCGCACCCCCGCCACCGCCACCACCCATGCCGGATGCGACTGCACCGACTGTATCGGCAGTTGCGGCTCCGGCCGGGACGGTCAACCGCACCGTAACATTGTCTGTTACCGCGACGGATAACGTCGGAGTAACTGACGTGCGTTTCCTGGTTGACGGCGTCGTGCTGGGCAGTGACACCACGGCTCCGTACAATTTCGATTGGGACACGTCGGCAGAGACGGAAGGCGATCACATGCTCAGCGCAGAGGCGCAGGACGCCGCTGGCAACGTCGGCCAGTCCGCCGCGGTGACCGTGACGGTCCGCAACATGCTGCAATTCGCCTTCGCGCTAAGCGGAGAGGAGCAAGTTCCCGCGTCCGATTCACAAGCAACAGCGCAGGCTGATCTGATGGTCAATCTCGCCAGCGGCGAAGTTCAGGGCGAGCTGAACATCGTCGGCCTGGTCGCAATCGCCGCGCATATACACGATGCCTTCGCCGGCGCAAACGGCGGGGTTCTGATCGGCCTGGACCAGGATCCCATGGATGCACAACGTTTTACGGTGCCGGCCGCCGCAATTCTCGATACGGCTGGTGTCGATCGACTGCTCGCCGGAGCTCTGTACGTCAATGTGCACACCGTGGCCTTGCCGGGCGGTGAGATACGCGGCCAGATCCTGCCGGACGATTTCGTGGTGCGATTCACAGATCTGACTGGGACGACACAAGTACCGCAGGTCGAAACATTCGCCAGCGGACGAGCAGCCGTTACAGTAAATACGGTGACCGGTGCACTCGCCGTACAGACACAAGTCTCAGATCTCGGTACAGCTGACCAAGCTCATGTTCACGACGCGTACGCCGGTGCCACCGGACCGGTAGTGGCCGCCCTGAACCAGGACCCAATGGATGTAGGTCGCTGGTTCGTTGAGGATGCCGTTCTCAACGCCGCCGGACTCAATGCGTTCGCGGCCGGCCGACTGTATGTCAACGTCCACAGTCCGGCCAACCCGGCCGGTGAGGTTCGCGGACAGATCGTTCCCGAAGGTATAGCAGTATTGTTCGCAGATTTGTCCGGCGAGCAACAAGTCCCCGCTGTGGACACAAAAGCCAGCGGCCTCGCAGCCATCACGCTTGATGAGGTCGGATTGCTGGTGACGATTCATGCCAACACGAAGCGCCTGGATGCCGCCAATGCCGCCCATTTGCACGGTGAATATGCCGGAGCCATTGGCGGGGTTGAGATCGGCCTCAATCAGGATGGCAGCGATCCGGCTCACTGGTTTGCAGAAGAGGCAGCACTCGATGCTGCACAACTCACGGCGCTGCTTTCCGGTGCGACCTACGTCAACGTACACAGCCCGACGTATCCTGGCGGCGAGATCCGCGGCCAGGTAATTCCCGACGGCATTCTTCTGGCCTTGGGCCGCCTTGAAGGGGCACAAGCCGTGCCGCCCGTCGCGACAGCGGCCGGCGGCACATTTGCCGTCACAGCCGATCCGACTGCGTTGAACCTTGTTGCGCACACCAACACCATGGGCGCCGACGATGCCACCGCCGCACACATTCACATCGGCTATGCCGGTACGTCCGGTGGAGTTGCTATCGGGCTCAACCAGGATCCCATGGATGTCACTCGCTGGTCGGTTATCAACGCACCACTCGACGTCGGACAACTCGCCGCGCTTCGCGAAGGTCGGTATTACATCAACGTTCACACGCCCGCCAATCCCGGCGGGGAAATCCGCGGCCAGATCGCGCCGCCACCTGTTGACGTGCTGTTCACCAACTTGAGCGGCGAGCAGGAAGTACCTGCGTTGGCAAGCGCCGCGGGCGCCATCGCAGCAAGCACTATTGATCGGGAGACGGGCACAGTCACACTGCACATGAACGCCACCGGCGCCGATGATGCAACAGCCGCTCATATCCATTTAGCCTACGCCGGGGTGAACGGCGGTGTGTTGATCGGGCTCGTACAGGACGCAGTCGACCTCGGCCATTGGTCGGTGATCGGCGCGCAGCTTGATGATGCAGGCCTCACCAATTACCTGGCCGGTCAGCTTTACGTCAATCTGCATACGCCCGCCAATCCCGGCGGCGAGGTCCGCGGCCAGATCGCGCCACCGCCTGTCGAGGTATTATTCACCAACATGAGCGGTGCTGAGGAAGTCCCGCCGGTGGTAACCGCGGCAACCGGCATCGCAGCGAGCACAGTCGACCGCAGAACCGGCACAGTGACGCTGCATCTGAACGCCACCGGCGCTGTGACCGCAACAGGCGCACACATTCATCGCGCTGCGCCCGACATAAACGGCCCGGTCCTTATCCCACTGGTGCAGGACTTGATGGATGTTGGCCACTGGTTTGTCAGCGGCGGGCAGTTCGACCTCGCCGGTCTCGTCGACTACCGTGCCGGCGGCCTGTACGTCAATCTGCATACGCCGGCCAATATGGGTGGCGAGATTCGTGGCCAGATCGTGCCGCCGAATGCCGCGGACTTCGATAACGTGGTGCCGACCGTCGACCTGATGTCACCGGGAGCGAACGTTAGCGGCACTGTCACTTTGGATGCCACCGCTACCGACAATCAAGGCGTCGTCGAAGTGCGCTTCCTCGTAGATGGTGTCCTGATCGACACCGATACGACGGCGCCCTACTCGATCGACTGGGATTCAACGTCTGTCGCCAACGGCCAGGTCACGCTAACGGCCGAGGCGGAGGATGAGGCCGGCAATGTTGGCGTCTCGCCTGACGTTGTCGTCACCGTACAAAACGCTGCGGCCGTTACGCTGACGCAGATCCAGAATCAGATCTTCACGCCCATCTGTTCCGTCTGCCACAGCGGACCGACGAGTAACGTCCTACCGTCGGGCATGAACCTGACAGCGGGCAACAGCTTCGCCTCAATTGTCGGCGTGCCAAGCCTCCAGGTACCAACATTCGATCGAATAGAGCCCGGTAACCCCGACGACAGCTACCTGATTCGGAAACTCGAGGGTGGGCCAGGAATCATGTTGAGCCGCATGCCGCAGGGTGGACCTTTCCTGGACCAGGCAACGATCGACATGGTTCGCCAATGGACTGCGGATGGTGCGCCGGCCAACTAGCGCCATCTGATCAAGCATAACGTGAACGCCCCTCCTACGAGGGGCGTTTTTTCCAACTCAGGAAAGTTGCGCGTCGTATTCGGCATCCAACGACGTATGCGTTCACCAGAACGGTTGCGATTCGTTCCCTGCGCGGGCCCGAAGTCCGCTGCTCTACCAAAAAACGAACTTGTCGGTACCGTTACTCGTACGCTGAATCCGCAACTCTTGGCTGCATTGGAGGTTTTCTTCTGTCGCCTGCGATGCTGTCCAGTTCTTTCTCGTGATTGAACAGAATTTCCAGACTTTCCCTATATTTATTGAACGCCTGTTGGTAGCGGCTCTGGTCTGGAAACAAGGTGTTTATGTAATCCATAAGCAAGGAAACAGGCAGCCCAACCAGTGAACTGATAATCGCCACTGCAGCACCAGACTTGATGTCGCCACCCTGGCCTAATGCCAGATAGAAACCCGCGAATGTACCGATGATTCCCATCAGAATGATCATGAACGGCGAGCGGTAGAGAATGGCAAGAACATCTTCCGAGTCAAACCACTTAAAGGTCGTCGAAAAATACGGGCTATTATCAAATGCGATGCGGGTGATGATGTCGTAGTCCGGCGTGTCTCCGTAGCCTTGCTCTTTCAGCTCATCGACAGTTACGTCAACAATATGCGCAACGCCATTCTCCAGATCAAACGCCTCAGCCAACGGCTTGGAATGTGGTTTCTGGACGAGCTCGCTTTCCACCATCATGTCTTTGGTTTTTTCCAGTATCACAGTCGCCTTACCGTCCAGTTGCCGTGCTTCAAGCTTCATCCTTTCCGCTTCATGAATCTTGGCCCGCAACTTCACCAGAAAGGGATCCTTGCCTGCATAAAGTGAAGCAGGGATCTTGAGGACGGCAGTCGACAATCTTGGGTCAAAGTTGACCGCAAGGGCGACATCTCCCTGTTCTCTCACGCTATTCGCATAGCTCAAGCCCGAAGGCTTCTTCTGAGCCTTTTTATACTCAAATACCGAAAAATAGAATGAAAGTGAAAATCGATTTAAGGCATTTATCTTATAGTGCAAGCCAAACTTGAAAATCATAAAAATAGCTAAGCAAGCCAATATACCTGAGACAAACAGTTGCCCGATTAGCTCATTAGTAACTGCACCATCGTAATAAAATACAAAATACGATATTGCCGCCAGAACTGTCACTAGTATGTACTTAAACATGTTGATCCCTAAATCCAAAAACTCGCATTAAAATATGCTAGCTAAAAACTCGCTAGCTCTACTGTATGTAATTGAAATTGCAAAATCGTTGCCTGTTCTTTCTTACAGTTGTACTCAATACAATCTGCTTCCTTTCCTACCAGGTCGGCTCTAACGGGTTCGGCAGTCTGAAAACCCAGCGCTGCAATGCCCATATCTTTCTTGAGTTTGGTTCGATACCTGTAGTTACCCATCTCGACTTCATCAAAAATAAAGTTATACATGGCTACCGCGCGTCTGTTGCTCAGTGCCATGTTGTACTGTCGTGCTCTTTCTGATCGGGGAGACG
>CAZJFQ010000104.1:0-6119 GCA_964545335.1 uncultured Gammaproteobacteria bacterium
TGGGTCGACTCTCATTACGGACAGGGAGCGGTAGGACAATGAAAGGGATCATATTGGCCGGCGGGTCGGGTCTGCGCTTGTACCCGATGACACAGGTGATTTCCAAACAGCTACTGCCGGTCTACGACAAGCCGATGATCTATTATCCGCTGTCCATTCTCATGTTAGCCGGCATCAGGGAAATAATGATTATTTCCACGCCGCAGGACACACCGAGATTTGAGTCGTTACTGGGAGACGGATCGAGACTTGGCTTATCTTTTTCCTATGCCGTACAGCCCTCGCCTGAAGGGCTTGCGCAGGCCTTCATCATCGGCGAAGCATTTATTGCGGGTCAGCAATGCGCCATGATTCTCGGCGACAATATTTTTTATGGAACCGACTTGCAGCAAAAACTGCAAAATGCGGCCGATCGGAAGAAAGGCGCGACGGTGTTTGCGTACTTAGTACGTGATCCGGAGCGCTACGGCGTCGTAGAGCTTGACGAGAATGAACTTGCTATCAGTTTGGAGGAGAAGCCGAGCGAGCCGAAATCAAGATACGCCGTTACAGGACTATATTTCTACGACTCGGAGGTTGCGGCGCATGCGAAGTCGCTGCAGCCATCATCTCGTGGTGAACTTGAGATAACAGACATTAACAAGATTTACCTGTCGAAGAATGAGTTGAATGTAGAATTGCTGGGAAGAGGCACGGCCTGGCTGGACACTGGAACGCAAACGTCGTTACTTGCGGCGTCAAATTTCGTCGAAACCATTGAGGAGCGGCAAGGCCTGAAAATTTGCTGCCCGGAAGAGATTGCCTATCACATGGGCTACATATCCGCTGGAGAACTTGAGGCAATTGCGGCGCCGCTGGCAAACAGCGGCTACGGTGACTACTTGCTCGATGTAGCACGAAACGGCAGCACATGACCCGTCTGTGAGTACTCATCAATATGTCTGATAAATTTATCGTATTCGGTGCACCGGATATTCATTCTGCCGAGATCGAGGAGGTGGTCGCAAGTATGGAGTCCGGCTGGCTCGGTACCGGCCCGAAGGTGCAGCGATTCGAAGAAGAATTCGCCACCTACAAAGGCACCAGCCCGGAGCAGGTGGCGGCACTCAACTCATGCACGGCTGCATTGCACGTTAGCCTGGTCGCTGCAGGAGTCGGGCCCGGTGATGAAGTAATTACGACGGCAATGACATTTTGTGCGACGGCCAATGCAATTATTCACACGGGCGCGACACCCGTGCCGGCCGACATTGAGTCGGACACTCTGAACATCGATCCGCGGCAAATAGAACAGAAAATCACAGCCCGCACACGCGCCATCGTACCCGTGCACTTCGCCGGGCGTCCTTGTGACATGGACGCCATCATGGCAATTGCGAAAAAGCATGATCTTCTCGTTATCGAGGATTGCGCACATGCCATTGAGACTGAGTGGAAGGGTCAAACAGCAGGGACATTCGGAGAGTTCGGCTGTTTTAGCTTTTATGTGACCAAGAATGTTGCCACAGGCGAAGGGGGCATGGTTATTGCCCGCTCGCCCGATGCGATAGAGCGCATCAAGATTCTCTCGTTACATGGCATGACAAAGGATGCGTGGCATCGATTCGGCGATAGCGGCCACAAGCACTATCTTGTTGTCGATGCTGGTTTCAAATACAACATGATGGATCTGCAGGCGGCGATCGGAATTCATCAGCTAAAACGAGTTGAGCAGTCCTGGAACAAGCGGCAGACAATCTGGAGCAGATACCAGCAGGATTTCAGCGGGCTGCCCATAGGTACGCCGGCCGAGCCGGCTCCCGATACAAGGCATGCATACCACCTCTATACGCTGACGGTCGATCGTGAATCGTGTGGTCGATCACGGGACGAATTTATCGAATCGATGATCCGCGCCAATATCGGCGTCGGTGTCCACTACCTGAGTCTTGCACAACACCCGTTTTACCAGGATCGATTTGGCTGGCAGCCGGAGGACTTCCCGGTTGCGGAGCGCTACGGTCTTTCGACGGTCAGCCTGCCATTGTCCGCAAAACTGATCGAAGCAGAAATCGACCGTATCACTACGACCGTCGCGCGCCTTGTCGAAGGGTAGGCGGAAGGCAATTTGATGAAGTTCAAATACAATGGGTGAGCTCAAGCAAAAAGCCAGTCGCTACTCCGACGCATTCGCCGGAGCGCCGCCTTTAGCCGATGAAGCGCTTCGTGCCAGAAAGGCGGCGAAAATTCAGGCAGTGCTTGCGGAAGAGGGCATGTTTGATCGTGCGGGCATCCGGATTCTGGATATTGGCTGTTCGTTCGGCATCATACTCAAGGCACTTACACCGGCAGATGGTCTCGGTGTTGGTATCGACATCGACCGGAACCTCGGTAGCCGATCCGACAATGTTGCGTTCATTCGCGGAGACGCCGAACATCTTCCGTTTCCGCCGGCGGCTTTCGACGTTGTCATCTGTAATCATGTGTATGAACACACTGACGATGCGAAGCAGCTGTTAAGAGAGATCAATCGAGTATTGAAAACGGACGGAGTTTGTTACTTCGCCGGGCCCAATAAATTCGAATTGATTGAACCCCACTACCGGCTTCCCTTTCTGAGCTGGCTACCGCGGAGTCTGGCAGACCGTTATATGCGAATTAGTGGCAAGGGTTCGTGTTATCCCGAAAAGCCGTACTCGTTTCCGAATATCCGCACGCTGGTGAGCAATTTCCAGGTCACCAGCTATACCGAAAAAATCCTGCGCGATCCGGTCCGCTACAACTCGACGGATATTCTCCCTGTGGTATCCGTGAAGCGCCTGATCGCAATCGTGATTTACCGGATTGCGCCGTTCTTCTTTCCCGGTTTCGTTTACATACTGAAAAAGACCACGCCATAGATTTCAGCGGATCCAGCGATAAAGACTTTCAGCAATTTTAAAAAACCGGTATGAGGGTCGGAGGGGGAGCGTATACGACTTGTGCTGCCTGGTTTCGCCACCCCATTTTTCTTTGTATTTCACCAGTGAGGGCTGATCGTTTGGCGATGACATCAAGTTGAAGCACTCGCAACCGTCGTATCGTGCCAATTGAATGGATTCATTCAACAGCAGATCCGCCGGACTGTGTTGCCGGTAGGCCATATCCGTCCCACCGTGCAGGTAATAAGCTGTCCTGCCATGAATGCCGACGACGATAAATCCCGCGAGGCCTCCCTGGTGTCTTGCAATCAGAACTCGCAGACCTGACTGGCGCCTGGCCAGTCCAATCAAGGCAGAGAAATAGCCTTCGTTGTATCGGAGTGCCCCACCGTGGCCTTTGACAGTTGCTCGGTAAATTCGAAACAACGCTTTCCCTTCGGAGGCATCTGACGGCTCGACGATTGACAGATCCGAACGTTGTGCTTTTTTCACATCGCGGCGAAGATTCTTCGACACAGAGGCGAGATCCCAATCCTGCAAATGGCTAATCGCTGTTTCCGGATTTGACTCAAACGCGAGCGGCAGGTCGATCGGGTCCGCGAAGGCGCTGACGGCTATCCGAACGCAAGTAGGCATCTTGGTAGTGGCGTGTTTTCCCCAGGCCAGCAAGCTGGCGTCATCCGTGAGTACATTTCCCAGCATGCCACCGACGGGAAATCCCAGATAGGCGATATGGAATGGGCCGGCTTTGAACACAGAGAGTGCAGCACCGGACCCGGATTCTGCATTCCATGCGTAGAGTGACTGGCAGCCGAAGCTTTGTTCAAGTAGCGCATGCCAGTCTCGGCTGTGAAACAAGGCAGCCGTTCGTTCACAGGTCGCATCCCAGTGCGTCGGCGGAGTTTCACTGAACGTGTAGCCGCTCACGATGCCAGCAATCCTGTCTTGTCCAGGAATTGACTGACGATGGTGGCAAGATCGAATTCCGACCTTGCCTTTTCGATCTGGGGCTGAAATCCACTTGCGGGCTCGTTCAACGCCGAACGCAGGGCATCGGCATAGGCCGGCGCACTGATCTCGGAAGCAACGACCCCAAACCGGTTTTTCTCCAGAAGTCGCGGCAAATCGCCAACCGGCGTTGCCACAATTGGTGTCAGCAACTGCACAGCGTCTGAGAAAATAACCGGGATACTTTCAACCCGGGATGGCAACAACAGGTAGTCGGTCCAGGCAATCAGATCAGCTGCTTCCTGTTTGTCGAGATAACCGCCGAGCGCAACGGGACGGCCCTGGCGTGACAATTCCTGTACAGCGCTGCTGACACTTTCGACCAACGGTCCCCCACCATTGATTCGGATTTCAGAAATTTTTTCCCAGTCGCTGTCTGGCAGCTGCAGTAGTGCGTCCAGCAACAGGTCAATTCCCTTGTTCACATGCCATCGACCGAGAAAAGCGAGTTTGTAGGGTGCTGAAGCGGACACGTCCAGATTGTCGGGCCGTGGCAGCTGACGCGTGCTCGGCAAAAATTCGCAATGCCGGCCGCAAATGTCTTCAACATCGGTTGCGAGTTGCAGTCCGTCGGCATAACGATAGTCTGCTCGTCGCAAGATGCTTCGCAACTTTGTGCGAACAAGCGGTATCTTTCCCAGTCCCCAAATATCGCTGCCTAGCGCCCAGATACTGAAGGGCAGCTCTTTCTGACGTGCGACCGCCTCCGCCCAATATCCGCCCGGAAGCGCCCAAAGTGCAAAAATGTGGTCCGGGCAATCCGCGTTGGCGAATGACTGCAGTGCTGTGCGGCCAGATTTCAACGTTCGGATAATGGGCAACCAGTCGCCCGGATGCATTGGACGTAGCAAGGACAAGGGCATCTTCGGAACGGCGAAGCGGCGAACGGCTAACGGTCCTTCGTTGCTTATGGATTCAGCGGAGCTTGCGGCCAGAACCGTCACCCGTAGCCGCGTCGAAAGTTCTCGAGCAAAATCAGCCACAAAACTTCCGGCGGCTTCGCTGCCCGGCGCACCATCCGGATAGGACGAAGTGATAAGCGCAACGTGCGGCATCTATTCCTTGACCCAAATCATTCTGTAGGAATAGGGCATCAGATCATCCGCTTTACTTAAAAACCCGAAAATCCATGCCAGGCTATTGATCGCCAGGACAGCCACCGGTAGCAGAAGCCCCAGCAGAGCCAGCGGATTTCTGCTGCCAACCCAGTTGAGCACCGTCTTGCTGAGAGCGATATTTGCGTTGAGCGCTGCGCTTTCCAACGGGTGACCGGTCGCGTCTTCGTCAGTGATGCGGTAGCCATGCTTCCTGGCAGCCTGTTGAAGCCCAAATCGAGTCCAGCGGTGATAATCCAGTGGTGCATCGTGTACCGGGTACATAAACGGGACCTGGATGGTAAGCGTCCCACCCCGCTTCAACGTGTCGTGAATTGAGGCCAGGCAGCGATCAGGATCCGGAATGTGCTCAAGCACATCGAGCAACAAACAGTGATCGATAGTATTCGAATGGAAGGGCAGCGCCTGAGCATCCGCAAATACGTCGGGTCGTGTGTTGTACCAGTCGGTTGCGGTTGAATAATAATCGACGCCAATATAGTGGGCATCCCGGCTAAGTTGCTGGCGCGGTTTTGCATCTGCGCAGCCAATGTCAAGAACCCATCCGCTTAAATTGGCGCAGGTAGCTTTTAGCTTTTTTTTCTCCCGGAAATAGGCAAACCATTGTGGATGCAGTGGCGTCTTTCGCAGCCTCGACGCCAGAAAACGAATCACACTGGACGCGCTATTCGAATCAGATCGCATCGATGGTGTCGCGGCGGAATTGCATTACGTGGAGGATCCCGAAAATATCAGCGGAACGATCATTGGCGCATTATAACGAAGAACATCAATAGCACGGCCGTGATCTGGCAGCGCAGCACCGTGTTCGGCCGCCAATCAGCCCGCCACTGCACCGAGATAGGTCGACAAGGTATCGCCGTGTACGACAACTAACGGCGCAGACTGCGTCGGGTCCCTGACACTTCTGACGAAACGAAAACAACCCAGCAAGGTACTTGGCAACCACGTGACCAGTCGGAAAACGCTGGAGCGCTCCGTCTGTTGCTTCGGACGAATGAACTCTGATTGAATATCAAAATCGTCGATCAGGTCGTCGATGGACTCGTCGTGCTGTCCTGTAAACCAGACAACGTGCTGTAGTCCGGACTGGGAG
>CAZJFQ010000105.1:0-6102 GCA_964545335.1 uncultured Gammaproteobacteria bacterium
GGATGAGCCGAGACGCGGCAATGAAGCTGATGATCGAAGGTGGCTTTCAGGAAGAGCGTGAAGCAGCCGGAAAGTGGGTGCGTGCGCAGCTGACGTCCACGCAGCTGTCCACCTATTTCGTGGGCTACCAGGAGCACGGCGACATGCGCTCAGCCGTCGAGAAGGCCTGGGGCGGTGAGTTCACGCTGCGACGCTATCATGACCAGGCACTCTCGTACGGATCGCCTTCGATCAAATATGTCCGCGCCCTGATGCTCAAGGAGCAGATACCGCGTTGACAGCTAGGATCGCCGCCGCTTGAGGCAGCGCATGAGGCCGTACACGCTGATTAAAAGCCAGGCAGCCTCGATAACGAATGCCGACAAGTTAAACTCGGTCAGGAGAGAAATCAAAATGAGAAATGCGCCGAGACCATTGGCAATCAGATACGGTGGTCTTGTCGCAGAAAGTCTTTCCAGCTGCAACAGGAGATAAGCGGCGAGGATGAGAAAGACGCCAACCATGCCAAGCAGGTCGTGCCAGCCGTAGCTCATTGGTTGACGTCCTCGGAACCAGTGACGGCCCGGACCGTGGCCTTACAACAGAAGTTTACTGCTCAGCCGCCGGACGGGTTGTTGGTCAGACCCTGGCTCTGGATTCTGTCGGTTTCCCTCTTGGCGTGACCGGCATACTTCTCCCACTGCTCCGGCCGCATGCATACGCGTTCGCCGAATCTCGAGCCGGTCGGCTTGATCTTGCGGCATACCAGCCTCGTGGTTTTCTCTTCCGCGGGTGCCGTCGTAGCGGTGTCTGCGCCTGCATTCAGCGCCGTGGTCGCGTCTGGCGCCGTGCTACCGCCCTGGGACGCACACCCAACCGTAATCGCCAGGACTACCGCCGCGGCAAGACCGATCTTTGCTGCCTTTATCTTATTTTGAATGAAAGTCATATCAGTACCTTTGTCTGTAGATCCCTCTGTGAGATAGGCGATATCCCCAGAGGTTCGAAAAAAAGGCGGGCATGAAGCCCGCCTTTCTTATGCTACACAATCTATCGAAGCATTGCTTAGAGACGTAATGAGACGCCCATGAACCAGTAGCGGCCTCTTGCATCGTACACACCCGGGAAGGTGTTTCCGTTGCCGAATCCGGCGCCGACATTCGCCGATATTGGCGGCTCTTCGTCAAACACATTGTTAACGCCGATTCGGAGAATGATGCTCTCAGTCGCTGCCCATTGGGCTGACAGATCGAACCAGTCGATTGAATCGAAGTTTGTTACATCCGCCGCCGTGGTGAGTTCGTCCGCCTCTCCAACGTGACGCCAGAAACCCGAGATCTGCAGATCCCAGGGCGTATCCCAGGTGGCACGGAAGGTGTGTGACCACTCAGGAGTAGATATGCCACACTGGTTTGCATCGTAGAACCCAACACACTCGATGGTGGGCGCTCCCGGTGTCGGAATCTCATCCGCGGAAATCGCGAATGTGCCAACCAGGTTAAGGTCGAGTGTACCCGAGTCACCGAGTTCGATGGGATAACTGACCTGCAGATCGACGCCTTCACGCTTCAACAATCCGATGTTGATATCGGTCGCAAAGATGAAGTCCGACGCGAGCCACAACGTGCCGGTGGTTGCACCTCGATTCACGTTGTTACAAAAGACCGGATTGCCGGTAGCAAGACACTCGTTCAAGGTGAAGTCCGGAGGTACATTACTGATGGCATCCTCAACTTCGATGTCGAAGTAGTCAGCACTGACGATCAGGCCTTCTGCAAACGACGGTGTCCAGATGAATCCGAACGATACCGTGTCTGATGTCTCAGGCTCGAGCAGCGGGTTGCCGCCACCGATGAAGTTGTACTGGCCTGCCGGGCTGTCAGCAATGGTACCGTACTGGGCAGCCGTGACGCCCGTGTTCATGCACGCGGCCAAGGTAGCCGTCGGCGTAGTGCCAGCACATGGATCTTCGGACATATCGAACAAACCGACGCCTTGTGGCCGGAACAGCTCACGGATGTTGCCCGCTCTGACCGCGCGCTGGAAGCTCGCGCGGATACGGAAACTGTCATTGAATGCCCAGTCGCCTGCTGCCTTATAGGTATCGGTCTCCTGATCCGTATCGTAGTCCGAGTAACGGTAACCCAGGTTCAGGCTGACAGAATCCGCGAAGTCACCACCGTCAAATATCGGTATCTGCGCCTCTGCGAAGAACTCGTTTACGGTAAAGCCACCGTTAACGGCGAGAACCGGTCCACCCTGCCCCGCGCCGTCACCGGACGCAAATCCGTTATCCGGCGAGAAGAGAAGGTCTTCCTGACGCTGCTCGAAGCCGCCTACGATGCTGATACCGGAATCGGCGCCAGGCAGTTGCCAACCATAGTTACTCATGTCCCCGACGACGTAGGCGTTGAAGACGAAGGTATTGACTTCACCCGTTGCGAACAACGGCACTGCCAGGTAGTTCTGAATCGGCGTGAAGCGACCTTCAGGAACGGCACCCGTCGTGAAGATATCCCAGGGAAGACAATTCGGGTCGGAGCCATCAAGCACTGACGCACAAACCGCCTCACCCGTTACAGGATCAGGAACGACGTTCAACGCCCGAATGATGTTTGTTGTCGACAAGTCATTCAGGTAAGTCTGCGCGATAGCCGCCTGGCCGAAGTTCACATAAGCCTCATACGACCAGCTGTCGTTGATATCACCACGCGCGCCGAGAACGACACGACTTGACGTATGACGCAGCGTGTCCTGTCGGAAACCGCCTTCAACGTTACGACGCCCGAGGAATACCGATTGTGTATCCGCAGCCGTCAGGAGGAAGTCGCCGCAGAGCAGCTGGAACTGCTGCGCTGACAGCAACGGGTTGCCGCAAGGAATCGACGTCGTTACAAAGAATGCGCCGGAAGGTGCAATCTGCGCGACGGTCTTGTCGTCCATGTAACTTAACTCTGCGAATACATCGAGTGCATCGCTGAAGCTGTAGTTACCGATGGCGCCCGCAATGATGCGTTCGTCAGGACGCTGGAAGTAATTAGGCGGCGCATAGTTATAAAGCAAGCCAGCTCGCGGATCGAACTGATCGCCGTTAACGATGTAGTCGAAGCTACTCGGCCAGGGATTAGTTCCGTTGCCGGACGTATTGCCAAACCACGGCAGGACCGGCTCACGCTGCATTACCGGCAGCCCCGTAACAGGATCGACCGCGCCGGTCGGTAGACCGGTCGCATAGTCGAAATCCAGAATCATGTTACAGGCCATCGCGTTCGGATCTGTCGGCGTCGGCGCCGGAACCATCACGCAGTCCGGGTTGGCCAGAACGCCGAAGTCGGTGATTCGGCCCTGAGGCAGGGTGGAGGAACCACCGCAGAAGAAACCGGTATTCACACCACCATCCAGTGCGCAGTTACTGTAGTCTCTCGTGCCCTGAATAATCGGCTTGATGTCGCGATAAGTCGCATAAGCCGTAACATTACCGCGGCCATCGCCACTGTTGATGCCCAGAACCATGCTGTAGTCGCGCCCATAACCGTCGGTAACGTCCTCCTCCGGTACGTCGAAACCTACATCGAGCGAAAGCTGGTTGATCCCAGAATTGTCATTCTTGTGTGAATAACCGGAGTACTGGTAATCGAACGCAAAACCTTCGAAGTCGGTCTTGGTAATGAAGTTAATAACGCCAGCAACAGCATCGGATCCGTAAGCAGCCGAGGAGCCACCCGTGAGGACTTCGATGCGATCGATCATGGCTGCCGGGATCTGGTTCAGGTCGGCTCCTATTCCACCTGCACTTGCTGAACCGGAAGGCAAGCGCCTGCCGTTCACCAGGACCAGCGTGCGGACAGAACTGAGCCCGCGAAGGTCAACCGTTGCCGTTCCGGTCGCGCCGTTCGCCACGCCGGATTGCTGTGCCGGGGAGACCATCGGAAGTGCATTCAGCAGATCTTCGATCCGGGTTACACCCTGAAACGCGATCTCGTCCGCGTTTACAGTAGTTACCGGGCTGGAACTAATCAGGTTTTTTGATGGAATTCGCGAGCCGGTAACTGTGATCTCTTCGAGTTCCTGAACCTGGTCTTCGTCGTCCGCATCTTGAGCGAAACCGACTTGGGACATCGTCATCACCGGGATTGAACCTGCCAATAAGGCCAGCTTAACCGCCTGTGACACCTGCCCGTTTTCTCTAGGCATCGTCATTGCCATTCCTCCATATGAGTCATTTGTAAAGTCACGCGCTGGATACGTGGCCTGGGCGCAGCAAATTCTTCGTCTGCTTGCGCTAAAGGCTACTCCCCCGCATAACTGTTGCACGAAGAATACTCCGTACGGAACGCAGGGTAAAGGGGAAATGCTGTTGTAATGTTGCAACAACGGCGCTGATATAACTGCTTCGAATATGCGATTTGTCCCTGATCCGCAACAGCTAGCGCTTACGCGGTCCAGTTGTTGCTGGATTACAACAATTGGCTCGCTTCTGCTGAAGTCGTCGACTTTGGGCAACGCCCATCTGTCAGGCACCCGCAGGCCTGTTTCGTGAAGCGGTTGTGATGTGGTTACAGAACCCTTTCTCTACAATATGTTCAAAGGGTGTGTTGCCCGGGGGTAGCGATACGGCGCGTAAATACCATGAAGGTCAGAGTTTCCCGAATTTTCCCGCTTTTTATGTTGGTAACCTGCGTTGCGGCAGGCAGGCCCGGGGCTGCAGCTGAAGTAAGCAGTGAGCAGTTGCTGTCAGGCACCGCAATATTCTCAGAGCCCATCGACGTCAGCATGCTGCCGGACCCGGGGATCCTCGAGACGGATGAAACGATGCGTGCCTTCGTCGCCGAACAGGTCGGCGGCGCCAAATCAGGCCGTGAGAAGTTACGCAGGCTTCTCAGGGGTATGTTCGAAACGGGATTGTTATCACTGGACTACGAACAGGTCGAGACCAAGACTGCAAAGCAGACCTTTTATGACCGGGTCGGTAATTGTATTTCTTTTACGAATCTGTTCGTCGCGCTGGGAAGAGAGGCTGGCCTCAAAGTTGATTTCCAGACTGTCGATATACCGCCTCTATGGTACTCAGAGTCCGATCTCGTCATTCTGAATAAGCACATCAATGTATTGGTCACTACGAAATTCGACGGCCGCATCGCCGTGGATTTCAATATTCCCGAGTTCAAAGGGAACTACGACACCCATATAGTCAGCGACGATCATGCTTTCTCCCTTTATTACAATAATCTGGCGATGGATGCGCTGGCCGCGGGGGATGTTGAGGCCAGTTTCCGGTATTTGAAGAAGGCGATTCTTCTCGAGCCCTACGTTCCGGGCCCCTGGGTCAACCTGGGTGTGATTTATTCAAGGCACGACCTGCCCGACTATGCTTTGGCCGCTTACCAGATGGGTTTGGACCTGGATTACGACAACAGATCTGCACTAACGAACACCGCGGCTCTCTACCGGTCATTGGGAAAGACGGGTTTGGCAAATCGTTATGCGCGGACGATCCGCCATTACCAGAAAAGAAACCCCTATTTTCATTACAGTCGCGCACGCTACTCATTTGAGCACGGCAATATCGACGAAGCCCTCGAAAGTCTGAAGCGGGCGATAAAACTGAAGAAGAACGAGCACCAATTCTATTTCCTGGCGGGCCTGATCAATCTCAGACTCGGCAATCAGCAGGAAGCACTTGAGAGCTTCCTGGAGGCCAGAGAACTGGCCGGTTATGCGTCGGCACAGGAGAAATATGATTCAAAGATCGCGCTGCTCGCCGGTTCGCAGCCCTGATTTCTTAAACTTCAGCTTTTTAGTTCACCGGTCTCCGGATCGACGTTCGCTGCATTCAATGCATCGATCAGCGGGCCTAAGTGTCTTTCGTAGGCCTTCGCCTTGCCGAAGCGAACCGCCACCGGTTCGCGCGCCTGGACTGCGCTGAAGGTAGCGATGGCCGGTGCATGCTTCTGAAATGTTTGACAGGCATCTTCCCATTCCAGGCCGCATGCATCGAGCAGCGCCGGCGCGGCAGTATCGAACGTCGCTGCAAACTCTTCGTATTGGACCGTCACGAATCGTTTGGGCAGGAACTCCTGCCAATGGGCAGCCAAGCGGGCATATTGCCCATAGTAATGGCCG
>CAZJFQ010000106.1:0-4211 GCA_964545335.1 uncultured Gammaproteobacteria bacterium
GACATCTTACAATTCGATTGAGAATGCACGCGACGTACGCTCGCTTCGAAGTGCGCTGGGCCTGTATCAATGGAATGTATGGGGGATTTCCTACGGCTCCATTCTCGGGCAAGCTTATATAAAGGAAGACCCGGAAGGCATTCGGGCAATCGTCCTGGATGCAATCGTTCCCATCAACGCCCGCGACGAAACTCTGTTCTGGCGTGTAGTCAACTGGTATGACCGCGATCTAAAGAAGCTGGATGCACTTTGTCAGGCAAACGATGATTGCGCCAAAACCTATCCTAATCTTGGCCAACGCGTTCGTGATGCGGCAAAGACTCTCGTTGATAACCCGATTGTCGTAGAAACAAAGGACACTGAACTGTACCCTTCCGGCAAGGCTCATTTCTTTACGGACATCGCAGCTTTTCTGCCCTTCATTTTCTTTTACGAGCAGGACAATTATCCCGGGCTGCCCGGGCTGATCTACGCCTGGGCAGACATCGTTGAAAGGCGCGACGAGAACTACTTCAAGATGTTCGCAGAGGGCGACGGCGGCGGATTGACCACCATTAGCCAAGGCATGTACGACGCGATCTTCTGCATGGATGGCTACGCCGAGGCACAGGTCGCATCCGCTGCGGCGGATTACGAGGAATTCCCCATTCTTGGTTCTGCTGTTGGCAGCCCCGAGGATGACTTGAAGCGCGCGCAGCGCTGCCACGATATGGGTATGTCCCCGCGTGACTCGAGTGAGTATGCACCGGTGCAAACCGATATACCGGCACTACTCGTAGAGGGTGATATGGATCCCATCACCCCGCCGCCCTTGGCAAAAGCGATACTGCCCGGTTTTTCAAACGGGACGTACGTCGAGTTTCCTTACGCCGGTCACGGTCCGTCACGCTCTGTCGAGTGTGCGGGCGACATGCTCAACAAGTTTTATGACAATCCAACCGCCGAGCCGGACCTAAGTTGCGTCGACGAAATGGAGATACCCGACTTCTACGTACCGATGTTTGTTACCAGCATCGGCCCCCGACTCGCGTCAATTGCCATCGAGGATAAGAAAAAGCTCGCGGGGCCAATCGCGTGGTTTGGCGTGAGTACCCTCTTCGTATTGATTGCTTTCATCTTCCTCTCGTTGGCACCAATAGGCCGGCGCATAGATGATCGTCAGGCAGCACCAACCGATGGCGCGCGATGGGCAGCGTGGACCGCTGCGACACTGGGTTTTCTGGCACTCGCAATTATCGGTGCGGCATTTGGCATTACCTACGACGCGTCCAAGCTGATGGTCATATTTGGTCTCGTATCGTGGGCAAAATTCGGCGCCTTCGCCGGACTACTGGCCGGCCTCGCTGGCATCGCCACGATTGCACTGACGGTTCGAACACGCATGAAACGGAGACTGCCGTTCGGCACGCTGGTCGGATTCATTCTGACCGGGCTCTCGGCCATCGGCCTCAGCTCGTTCCTTATGGTCTGGGATCTCGGGCCTTTCTAAAACCGATCATTTCCGAGGGAGTCGGGGCAGGCGGCACTGAATCGCAAGACCCGACCTCATCGTATCTCGTACACAGGGTTCGCCTCACGGCCTGACTTTTCCTTCCGATGCCATTGCCTGGCCTGCCGTTCATCGGCGGTTCAACTTTCCTTCAGTCCTTGTTCAGTCTCGACAGGCTTTAATAGTCGCAAGCATGTCTTCACGCGTTCGAGGTGACGCATATGTTTGTGCAAAAGAGAATCAGCCGCCGGTACAAGTTATCGACGATTCGTTTCGCGGTGGCCTTGCTGATGTTTGCGGCCTCCGGTCTCGCTCTGAGTGTAGCTGAGGCCGGCGAGAATGATTCGGGTTCGGCAGAGCCGCGATCGTCTACGTCATTGCAGCGCTCGGAAGGAGAGGCGGCCGCTAGCGCTACGAAATCGACAGACAGTTTTCAGCCTCTCGTCACTGAGGGTAAGCGCCCCCCTATAGCAGCACAGCAAAAAATCGGCGAATCTGCAAGTGCCACCAACTCCCTGCAGAGTTTCGACTTCTGGATCTATTCGGCCGACGTTGATCTGTTCCACGACGACGATTGGGACGGTTTCTACCACGGTATCGACCTGCGCTTTGATGCTGATACCTGGTACGCCGCTGCAGAGGTCTACGCGGTTTTGTTTTTGAGTTACGAGGGCGGACCCTGGAACGAATACGCAGTGACGAATATCTTCACGATCTGGGGCAGCAGCGGACTTGACGATTACTTCGTCGAAACCGAACTCCTGTCGGGTTACCCCACCGGCTACTACGATCTACTGATCGAACTGCACGACGCCTGGGACGGTAGCTACGTTGCCAGTTTTGGCCCGGCCGACTCCTCGGAACTGAGTTTTCTGCCGCTTGAAAGCGCCAACCGAGATGATTCATTCATCGGCGGTGGTGGCACAACAATCAGCCGTGGCGGCGGTGGAGCAATTTCATGGTTGTTGCTGGCCATGTTGCCCCTTCTCCGGGCGCATATGACAGTTACCGCTGCCCGCATTCGGACGCGGCGCCGGCGTCGTGATTAGTGAAAGGGTCTACCGGATAATAATTGCGTTGGCTATTCGGTAATCCACACCGCCAAAGGATTCAATCCCCTGGCCGGTGTCGAGGACCATACCGGCAGTCTTTGCGCCGGAGAGGTTAAGCGCAGCCCGGCAAGCAAAACCGCCCTGCGCCAGCGGCAAGGCAAGAACACCGGAGAGCTCCTGGAGAGTCAACATTCCTGAGAGGCCGAGCAATAATTTGCCTTCGCAGCCAACGCCGACAAAGGCGCGCTCGTACGGCCCTTCGATCAAATCGGCCTCGCTGCGGTTACTTGCCGGGGGCATCGCTCCCGGTGACGAAAACCGCGACTGACCATTTAGAACGAGAACCGGCCCGGATTGCAGTACATCGCGCCAAATACGCTCCAAATCATCGGAAGACTCAAGTTCCTCGTCCAGCAGGAGGACATCCACACGACTGTCGTTCAGAAGCAACAGGCCGTCCAAGAAGTCAGATTCGTGTTTTCGATTCACCGGCTCACCGGAAACCTGGACGTAGCCCAGTGGAAGTGCGGGGAAAAAGCTCTTTAAGAATCCACCGGACAGCGCAACGGAAGCCTTACTTTCCCGGCGAAAGTTTTCCACTGACCTCCCCGGAGATTTTTCCGCCGAATCTGCGACGATTCCGGCCTGACGCTGATTTATATCGACGCTTACAACGTGAAATCCGACCACCCTGTCGCCCACGTGCAATGTGTCGTCAAACAATGCAAGCCCGTCAGTTACTGTTTGAAAGCGCGGTGAGCTGGCAACAGGTGGGGACGAAACAACGGCCGCTCTCGGGGTCTCAACTATCGTGACCAGCTGATCACTATCCGGTGGTTCACCCGGATCGACCACCGTAGCCGGCTGTTCGTCTTCAACGCTGGCAGGAGGTGGCTCCGGCTGTCCACAGCCAAATACAAACAAGCACAAAAACAAACTCAGCTTAGTGATTCTCATGCCGTATCACTCTCACGACCGATTACATTTATCAACGATTTGATTATGATCTTGTCGCTGCTTTCTCCGGATTGATCGACCAACTCGAAATGCAGCTCGTGCACGTTCTCAGGCCGTTCCATTTGATGAACATTGCTACGAACATCTTCTGTGATGTTGAATTCAGCATATCTTAATTCATTAACACCTTCCCAAATGGTCGCATCACGAGATTCATCCAGCCATATTCGAATCATGACGGGTTCTCCGGAACCAATATGTTGTACCAGAAGCTGCAATTTGACGTCCTGCGCACTACTGCAGTAAAAGGAAATAGATTGAGTCTTATCGAGCTCTTCCGCGGTTCCCAGCCAGAACACGTTGTTGTAGGAGACAGCCACCTCCTGGGCCAGCGCATTGCTGAGTCGCTCCTCGAACGGGTACACGGCATCGATGAGAAGTACGACGACTTGTTTCTTGGTTAGAAACCCGAAGCCAACCAGAAAAACGATAAATATCGTTAATCCGGCGATGAATGCCTTGGCCCTGGAGCGAAACTCTTTTTTCCGTGCCTCAAAAGCTTTACTGACCTTCTCGTCGACAAGTTTTTCAACGTTGCCCGACATGTCATGATTATTGGTTAGGTCTGGCATATTCGATGGTTCTCAGAATCCTGCAACGCCAAGTATAGTTGCCGATCTGAGAACTTTCAGCTCACGGATGCAGAATTTGGG
>CAZJFQ010000106.1:4311-6083 GCA_964545335.1 uncultured Gammaproteobacteria bacterium
ATTGACATCGACGGAGTGAGGCAGCCACGCCGGAAACAATAACAACGTACCACTGCTCACCGTCACTACGACTTGATCGGTATTGCCTCCCGTCAACGCACTGACTGGCGGCCGGATAATACCGGTCTGCGCCCGCGGATCGTGAAAGTTGATCGAATCACCGCCTGCAGTCGTACGCACATAATAGGCACCACTGAGGAAATTGTTGGGATGGCTATGCATCTTATGCTCAGCGCCCGCGGGCAGCACGTTAATCCAGCAAGCAGTGATTTCGAATTCGGTATACGAAATATTTGAGAAAGCCAGCACATTTCGGGTCAACTTGTGGATGCAGTTGACCAGATCCTCTAAGTCGGGCTGCTCATGCAAGTCCTGTGCTGACTGCCAGCCCTGGCCGTTTGGGGGTGGCGACACTGATGACCTTGCCTTATCGAGCTGGCGAATAATCGTGCCGTTGATCTTGTCGCTCAAGCTCGGCTCGAGTTCGGCGATCCACACGAAGCTCGGAAAAAGCGAGAGGATATCGGATTTCGCAAATACGGGTTCCGTTTTCATTGTGCAACTTCTGTTGTAACCGATTAATACGTCATTTAACACATAATATTATTGGTTAAATCAGAGCATTCACCTTTTAACCGATAACACCTCAATACTCAGTGTTTTGCTGCGCACCTGCGCATTAACGGAAATTATTTTTTTAATCTGTGACTCACGCACTTGGACAATCGCCATTAGTCGCTATGATCTTATGTGTTGCCGTAACTAACGTGTATCTCGCGCATATCGGTTACGGCATGGAGGCTGTGCTTGAAAATGCTTATCGCTCTTAGTACATTTGCGTTAACGGCGTGTGCCAGCATTGCGGATTCAAATCTGCAGGATTTTGATCGTCGGAATAATGACAACTACCTCCGCATTGAAGTGACCGGCTCCCGTATTCCGCGGTATATCGCTCTTGATAATCGCTATCCGGCTACGAGCTTCCCGGTACAGATCGTTACGCGGGCTGATATCGACAGCAGCGGCGCATCAGATCTTTGTTCCCTCCTTTCAGGCGGCTGCTGAATACAGCTAAACCGTCAAATCAGTCCTGATCCGCGGCTTCCAATGCGGCGGGTACGCTAACCAATAAATGTTAATACGTTGATTCTGTCACAAAGCGATTTGTATTATCCAAACCGGTACCGGAAATCGTCCTAAAGTATCCTGGGACGCATAAACAGACAAATGCTCCAATTACCCTTGCTGTCGTGCTCGATACACGCGACTGTGCCCGGCTGATACTCGGCGACACTGTGCTCGGAATCCCCGCATATTGCTAACGCTAAAACTCGCCCCACAAACGGCAAATGGCTTGCCACGAGGACGTCGTCGTCACATTTCCGCATTGCATCGAGGAAAGTCTCAGGCGAGTCGTTGGGTGCAAGTCCGTCTTGCTGACGTATTTCACCGTTGTCCTTGAGCAACCCTCCGAGTAGTTCCGCGGTTTGGCGGGCCCGAGTCTTGCCGCTGTGGAGAACAAGCGCGACTTCGATTCCCCGGCCACTCAACCAGCCACCGAGACGCACGATGTCTTCGCGGCCCTGATCACTCAATGGCCGGTCCGGGTCCACGTCTTTTTGGACCGCTTCGCCATGCTGCACGAGATACAGCCGCATCGATTCACCCTTCGCCGGTTGTCTCCACTAAAGTATAGATGGCACCGTGGTACGCTGGGCATCTTAGATCATGGCTCTGAGTTCAAAGCAAATCGGTGTTTTACGTGGCATGGC
>CAZJFQ010000107.1:0-5926 GCA_964545335.1 uncultured Gammaproteobacteria bacterium
CTCGCTCGAGAACGATGACGTCGCCAGTATCCTGAGCGCGGCCGACATCGCGTGCGCCGCGGCCAAAGAGGCCGGGCGCAATCGCATCCATTGCTTTCAGGAAAACGATATCGATCTCATGCGGCGCCGCCGCGAAATGCAATGGGCGGCGCGCATCAACAATGCGCTCGAAGACTCACGCTTTGTTCTCTATCGGCAGACGATTCTGCCGCTCCAGGTTGAGGGCCTGGGGGCGCACTACGAATTGCTCCTGCGCATGTGCGATGAGAATGGCGCCCTGGTGTCGCCGGAACTGTTCATATCTGCTGCCGAACGATATGGAATCATGCCCCGAATTGATCGCTGGGTGATTGACAACGCGTTCCGCTGGCTTGTCTCTGAAGCCGACGAACGCGAACGACTCGTCCTGTGCTCGATCAACCTTTCCGGCCAGACCCTCAGCGATGACAAATTTCTGCCCTTTGTAATCGAGACATTCAAAACGAGTGGTATCGAACCATCGAAAATCTGTTTTGAGATTACTGAAACTGCCGCGGTCGCAAACTATTCGCAGGCCAATCGATTTATCCAGTCGCTCAAGGAACTGGGCTGCAAATTTGCACTGGATGACTTTGGGACCGGGTTGTCCTCATTTGGATACCTGAAGCACTTCCCGGTCGATTTTTTGAAAATTGACGGCAGTTTCGTGAAAGAAATTCTTCATGATCCAATCGATCGCGAAATGGTTCGGTCAATAAACGAGATCGGGCACCTGACAGGCAAGCAAACCATCGCCGAGTTTGCAGAAAACGAGGAAATAATAACGATGTTGCGTGGCATTGGTGTGGACTACGCGCAGGGGTATGGTGTTTCGGAACCGAAGCAGATTTTGGAAGCGGGCTTCGCTCGTGAGCGAAGCAGTGAGTCCTGACATAACGGGCTTTAGCCAAGTTTCGTCAAGACGCCAGGCGCGACGCTTTAGGCACTAAAGAAGGTTCGTCGCAGGCGCCAGATTTTTCTTCACTTCCCGCTTCCCGCTTTTCTAGAGGCTTGAGGAGGGTTCCCTAGCCGGCTTCCGCAACGCTGGCCGGTCTTGTTGCCTCGGCCGCCTGCTCGGGCGGAAAGTCGTCTACCGCGATTGCATCGCGCGTCGCTTCCATAGCTTCGCGGATCAACTGGGCATCCATCTCGCTGATCACACCCGCCTCCAGCGCAGCATTTACGGGGCCTTCGTAGTCGAACGGTTCTATCCTGACACCCGTCGCTTTCCGGATCGCCTGTTCCAGAGGCTCGGAGGCGACGACTTTTGCAAAGGCGGTTTCCATCCGGCCCACGGCATCGTCGGCATTCTGGCAGATGAAAATGCCCTGCGTCAGCGCATCCCGGGCGCGGGAGGGATTGAGAATTATCTGCGCGACGTCGTGTCCGACACGATCGCTCGGCGCCCGATACGACCGGCCGAGAGGAAAGACGATGAATCTCATGATCCGCGCGATCCACCGGGACGGGAAATTTCCGAGCACTTCTTCGAGCCGGGTCTGCGCGATATGCAGAGAGTCCTGCACCGCCCAGTGCACCAGCGGCAGCTCGTCGGCAGGCCGGCCATGATCCTGATGGTGTTTGAGCACCGCCGAGGCCATATAGAGATGACTCAACACGTCACCAAGCCGCGCTGATAGTCGTTCCCGGCGCTTGAGTTCACCACCCAGCACAAGCATTGCAGTATCTGCAACCACGGTGAAGGCTGCGCTCATCCGTGATATTTGCCGCAGGTAATTTGTAGCGGCGCCGCTCTCAGGCACGCGCACAAAGGCTGCCTTTGTCACACCGGTGACGAACGCCCGGACTGCGTTGCTGATGGTGAAGCCGATATGTGCAAATAATGCCCGGTCAAATTCCTTAAGACCCCGTTTTTTGTCCTCATCCATGGCGGCAAACATCTCTTTGAGGACGTAAGGATGACAACGAATGGCACCTTGACCAAAGATGATCAAGCTGCGTGTCAAAATGTTGGCGCCTTCGACGGTAATCGCGACCGGAACGCCCCGATAAGTCCAGAGCAGATAGTTTCGCGGACCGCCGCAGACACCCCGACCCCCGTGCACGTCCATGGCGTCGTTGATTACCTGACGCATACCTTCCGTGTTGTGGTATTTGAGAATCGCGCCAATTACAGTCGGCTTGTGCCCGGCATTCAGAGCACCAGCAGTCATGCAGCGGGCTGCGTCCATTCTGTAAGCGAGCCCGGCCATGCGGGCGAGCGCTTCCTCGACGCCCTCAAATTTGCCGATCGGGATCTTGAATTGTTTGCGGATCCGGGCATAGGCGCCGGTCATCCGACTGGCAAATTTGCCGGCAGCAGTCCCCAGTGCCGGTAATGAAATGGCGCGACCAACCGACAGACACTCCATCAGCATCCGCCAGCCATCACCGATGTATTCTTCACCACCGATGATCCAGTCCATCGGCACAAAAACATCTTTGCCGCTGTTTGGTCCGTTGTGAAACGCACCGCCGGGCTTGTGACGATTACCGATAGTCACGCCGGGCGCATCAGTTGGAATCAGGGCACAAGTGATGCCGAGATCTTCGGTGTCGCCGAGTAGCCCATCGGGGTCGTAGGCCTTGAATGCCAGTCCGAGCAGCGTCGCAATCGGACCAAGCGTGATATAGCGCTTCTCCCAGTTGATGCGAAAACCCAAGACTTCTTTGCCTTCATAGATTGCTTTGCAGACGATACCGGCATCGGGCATCGCCCCGGCATCGGATCCTGCATAGGGATTGGTCAGGCCGAATGCCGGGATTTCTTCCGCCCGCGCGAGTCGCGGCAGATAATAGTTTTTCTGTTCCTCGGTGCCGTACTTCAGCAGCAATTCTCCGGGACCTAAGGAATTGGGCACCATGACGGTCACAGCAGCCGCCAGATTTCGGCTTGCCAGCTTCATCACGATTTCAGACTGGGCACGAGGCGAAAATTCGAGACCGCCATATTTTTTGGGAATGATCATCCCGAAAAAACGATGTTTCCGGATCAAGTCCCAGACTTCCGGAGGCAGATCGTTGAGTTCGTAATTGATCTTCCAGTCATCGAGCATGCGGCAGAACTCGTCAGCCGGGCCATCGAGAAACGCTTGCTCCTCATCTGTCAATGTGGGTGCCGGTGTGCTCAGCAACTTGTTCCAGTCCGGTCGTCCGGAGAACAAATCGCCGTCCCACCAGACAGTGCCGGCTTCGATTGCAGTCCGTTCAGTATCGGACATCGCGGGCAGGACAGACCGGAACCACTCCAGCAACGGACGGCCGAGCAACGCGCGGCGAATCGGGATCACATTCAATGGTATGGCGACGATCACAAACGCCAGCCAGGGCCACAGCGAATAGCCGTCTCCGCTGAGTTGTACCAATGCAATCAGGGCCGCAAATGCGCCCGTCCAGGTCTGCAGTGATGCACGAAAATATGCCAGTACACCGCACAGGAGTATCACCGCCAGCGTGATTATCAAGGCCGACATCAAATCCTCCGAAGACTGTCTCGGGGCATTAGGAATCAGGATGATTCCAAATAAAACGCCGCGGAGCCCAGGTCCCCTGATACATATTAAGACCCGTACCCTAGCGCATAGTTTACCTGATATTCGTTGCCGGCCCGGGCAGTGTGTACGGTGTGCGGGGACGCTCCCCGTTTAGGGCAAAAACCGCATCGAAAAATCGATAGCGGTGAGATGTTTTGTCATCGTACCGACCGACACAAAATCGACGCCGGTTTCAGCAACCATGCGGATGGTCTTTAGATCGATGCCGCCGGATGCTTCCAGCAGTGTGCGTGGTGACGACTCTCGCGTCAGATCGACCGCCCGGCGCAGATCTTGAGATTCGAAATTATCCAGCAGCAGCATGTCGGCTCCGGCCGCCAGCGCGTCCGATATCTGATCCAAGGATTCGACTTCAATTTCAACGCGAATATCATCCGCCGCCGCCCGTGCCGCAGCTACCGCTGCAGCGATCGAACCGGCGGCCACGATGTGATTCTCCTTGATCAGGACGGCGTCATGGAGACCCATGCGATGATTGCTGGCACCGCCACAGAGGACGGCGTATTTTTGGGCGGCGCGCAGGCCCGGCAGGGTTTTTCTGGTGTCCAGGACCCGGCAGTCCAACCCTTCCAGAGCGCTTACAAACCGATTCGCGGACGTTGCCGTGCCCGAGAGCGTTTGCAGAAAATTGAGTGCTGTACGTTCGCCGCTCAGGATTGCGCGTGCCGGACCGCTGATCCGGCAAACACGGGTATCGGGTGCCAATTCCTTACCTTCACGGGCTTGCCATCTTACTTTCACCGCCGGATCCAGTTGGTGGAAGACCTCATCAAACCAGGCCGTGCCACACAGGATGGCACGGTCTCGGCAGCGGACATCGGCCTTGATCGCTGCCGACTCGTGGATCAGCTGTGCAGTGACGTCACCGGAACCGATGTCTTCTGCGAGCGCACGACGAACAGTTTCGGCAACGTCCGTTGGTGGCGCGATTGAATCCATCTGTCTGGCTCCAGGCTCCCGAATAAAAAGAAACCCGGCGTGACTGCCGGGTTTCCTTCGCTTGTGCAACCGGCGTGCTTAAAACGGTAAGCCGATACTGGTGTGAGTTGCTCCCAACATGCACATGATCATCGGGATGGACAACAAAGTATTGGTGCGGGACGCCAGGAACGCCGCTCGCTTGGCTTTCGCTTTTGCGTCGTCCGATGCTTCGACCAGTCCCAGCACCTTCTTTTGTGCCGGCCAGATGATAAACCAGACGTTGAACGCCATGATCGTGCCCATCCAGCCACCCAGGCCGATGATCAGCTGGTATTGGTTTACAGTTTCGCCACCCAGGCCGAGCATCGTGGCACCGAGCAGGTTGCCGCCATGGGCCAGATAAGCAACTCCGGCCACCCAGGTGAGCGCAGCCGCCATGCGGAACCAGAGCAGCGCCAGCGGCGCGACGTATTTTGTGATACCGGCGCCACCCGGGCCGCCTTCATCCGCCGCAGCCGCGGCAAGCGCGGGGACCTGGACGAAGTTGAAGTAGTACAAAAGACCAATCCAGGCGATGCCTGCCAGGATATGTACCCAGCGAATGAAGGACAACGTATTGAACGAGAAACCATCGATGAGCAATGCGATGACGATCGCTGCAACGGTTCCGCCGATAATTGTTCCTTTGATGGTATTCAATGGATTCATCTTGAAGCCCTTCCCCTTGAGTTGTTGTATGCTTTATGTCAGGCAGTAGAATATGGCGCGTGGCTCACCGAAGGATAGGGGACGAATGCCCATAATTCAACAGCCGCTGCACAACACTGCGTGCATAACTATTTGATTGTTAATGATAAAATGTCATTTGTTTCCGATATCGGATCGCCCTGTATCAAGGATTGCGAACGGGATAAAATAGGGGTCTGTCGGGGCTGTTTCAGGATCGTTGACGAGTGCCGGCTGATCGGAAATGTCACCGGACCGTAAGCGCCGAGTGAAAGCCAGGGCAGGTTTGGGACGGGATCAATCGGGCAGGAGGACTTAACGAATGGACGTAGCCAGTCGGATCAAGGAACAGATAACCGCGCAGCCGGTGATGCTTTTTATGAAAGGGACACCGGATTTTCCACAGTGCGGGTTTTCGGCACAAACGGTCGCGTTGCTGCGCGCTTGTGGCAGCGATTTCGGCCACGTCAACATCCTGGAAGACACCGACTTGCGCGACGCATTAAAGCAATATTCCCGCTGGCCGACCTACCCACAGCTGTATGTCGGCGGCGAGCTCGTTGGGGGCTGTGACATCGCGCTGGAAATGTACCAGTCGGGCGAACTGAAGCAGCTGCTCAATGAAGCCACGGCCGCGACGACCAACGAAGGATGATGAGTCAACTTAGGTCCTGAGACCTGACGAGCTGAAAGCGGGAAGCGGGAAG
>CAZJFQ010000108.1:0-5862 GCA_964545335.1 uncultured Gammaproteobacteria bacterium
TAATAACGCCGGGCAAACTGAAGATAGTTTTCTGTTTCGGCAAGTTCCGTTTGCAGGTTCAGAAAATTCCCGTTGGCTTTAAGATCCGGGTATTGCTCTGCCACAGCGAGGAGGCGTTGCACGCCGGCGCTCAGTTCCTCCTCAGCATCACCCAGCTCGGTAACGTCGCTTATTTGCATTGCCTGGGCCCGGAGGTTCGTCACAGCTTCAAGCGTTGCCCGCTCATAGCCGGCGTATTGATCTACGGCTTTTACGAGCTGCGGAACGAGGTCATGGCGCCGCTGCAATTGCACATCGATATCGCTCCATGCGGCATTCACCCTATTGCGATCTCGAATGAGACGGTTATAGAGAAGCGCGGCCAAAGCCGAGAGCACCAACAAGATGGTCAGGATCACGTAACTCATTGCGGCAGTTTTATCACTGAATCACAACTAGTGGTCCAACGAGGTCATATTGATGGGCCACTAGCTGTTGGCAAACAGCACCGAGACGCTGTCACCCAACCGGACCGGCCCACCCCTGAGTACCGTGCAAGCAACACCTCCACGCCATTCCGGCGTCAGCGCGGACCGGAGGCCCTGGAATTGTTCGTCCATGCGGCTGCATGGATCGACTTCCATGGTAACCAGTAATCGAACCCCGACGATTTCGATAATGTCACCGGTACGCTGCGGCAGCTCGATTTCTTCGACCAGCAAGTTTGCCCGCCGGGTGGTCCATGGAATTTCCTGACCGAGTTCCTCGCAGGCAGCCGCCCATGCCTCAGCGGATATCACGGTCACCTGGCGCTTGCCCGGCTTGCCACGAAAGTCGTTTGCGACACCCGTTTGCTCGCTGATTTCAGCGTCGTCCAGGATTTCCATCTCAGCGCGCTTCTTGTCGCGCCTGGCGATTCCAACCAACCGGCCCATAGCCTCTCCGGTGAGCAGTGCAGGATCGGAGATTGTACCGGGAAAAGGAAAAAGGGGGGTTGATTCAAGGGGACAGTTTACTTATTTCCGTATTGACTGCGATAAACGAGACTAGCCGGCAAATAAGTAAACTGTCCCCTTGAATCAACTCGTTTCCTGGTCTGACCGCTTTGTTTCAGAACCAGAAGGAAACAAAGAGCTGATAGACACCGGCGTCGAGCTTGTAGGCCGGTTCCTCGCCGACGAGTGCGCCCGTCGTCAGGTCTCGGAAATTATCGTAGTCGATCAGCAACTGATCGTAGATCAGGTTGACGGTTCCCTTGTCGATGAAACCCCAGCCGTCTTGGAGAAACCCGTAACTCGCCTGCAAACGGAAATTCTGACTGACGAACGTACTGAGCTCTTTGTCTCGCCCGCGGAAGTTTGTCGCCTCTGATCGGGGAAACAGATCGCTGTAAAAATCCGCCTGCTCCTGTGTGTAATGCCGGTACTTAGCGGTAAATGTCCACGCGCCCAAGGGATGCGTGTAACTTATCGCGCCAGTGTGCGACAGAATTCCCCAGGTGTCAGTAAAAAAGCGGTACTCGCCCTGAATCGCTGCACGGTACGGCAGGTAGTAACGAGCCCTAATGCCTACGGCGGTACTCGTGCGTGTATTTGGATAAAGTTCGGCTTCGTAGCTGTAGCCGATCGGATTTGACGAATCGACATAGCGAACTGTCCGATACGGGTTATTCAAAAAACCCTCGTCCGTAATCGTCTCGACTTTCAATCCCATGATCAGGTTGCGCGTCACGATCTGCGTCAACCCGACAGAGTAAAACTGACGATCGGCTTCGCGTACAAATGTATCATCGTCAGACCGGCGGACTTCATCATTGCCAAGTGAGTACGCCAGCGTCAGTGTGGTCAGATCGCCAAACATGTCCTGACTGACACTGAAGCTATAAGAGTCGGACGTGAAGTCGCTTTCCTCACTATTCGTGACAGAGATGCTCATCGTCGTGTTGCCACGAAGATAGTCCATGCCAATCGACTTCTGCTCGCGCTCTTCGGTATACGGGCTCGCCGTCGTGATGACATCGATCGATGCCGAGCTGACCATGTCGACGTAGTAATTCGCGATAAACGAAACACTTTTGCCCACTTTTTTTCTGACGAGTATGGATGGCCCGTCAATTGTCACACCGCCGCCGTCGTAGAGATGATACAGAATGTCTGCGCGATCATCAGGCAACACGCCGGCTATCGCCGGTCCGCCTGTAGCCAGAAGCAGAATACTGGCAACAATGCTGGCGCGTCGGTATTTCATGACCAACCGGACCCAGGCGCTCTAGTTACAGCCGCAGCCGCCGCCGGCACTGCCCTCGCCGCCTCGTGAGCCCTCGCGCGCTTCAAAGACGTGATGAATATACGCCGCGGACACGGGATCGGGATCGAGCGACATAATAGGATCAGCCAGGCGGTCCCGCTCATAAGGCTTTACCCAGGGCTCGATAGGGCCACAGGCAGAAAGGCCCGCCAACAGCAGAATGGGTAGCAAAAGACGGAAAATCAGGGTCGTTTTCATCCTCATTCTCCAAGAATAGCGCGGGCCCCGCAGCCGAACCGTGAACCCTGCCTCAGAAGAACACCGTTACCCCGAGGTGCCCCTCGAGGTTATGAACCGTTTTTTCCTCGCCAAGCAGGTCAATGTCGAAGAGATGGTCGCGAAAATCAATGTGCAGGGCCACGAAATCGGTCAGCAGAAAACGATAGCCGGCGCCAATATTGACAGTGAAGCGGTCATCGCCTGCAAACCGCGTCGAGCCGAGCCCGACAGTTACGTAGAGATTGGTGTTATAGGCGCGCGATTCGCCGATAAATACTTCGCCCGGCAAAATATTGTAACCGAGGTTCAGATTGTAGTAGGTAAGTTCCCGGTCGCTGTCCGACAGCAGTGGCGCACCGCCGCTTAGTACCTCAAAACTCGTCAGGCCCGCCTCTGTCTGACCCACGCTTCCTTCGACGAAAAAGCCTTCTGTGATGTGGTAAGCGATACGAGCCCCGTAGACGACGTTGGAGCCGAAATCCTCGATGCTCATGATGCCGACAAATGCGCCGACTTCGAAATCCTCGGCGTCGATCGCGGGCTCCTTGATCTCGCGTCGCTCGACTTGCGGATCGATGATCTGCTCGGGCTCGGGAGCCTCAGCCGGCAGTGATGCCGATTCCTTGTCGCCCAGGCCAAACAGGCCCTTTGTCGCTGCGCAGCCCGACAAGGCAATCATTGCGACGGCTAGAAAAAGAGCGCGAAACCGGCTTTCCATTCCTCTACTTCCTCGTTTTCATCACGGCTCGTGAATACCACATAGCTCTTGTACTCTGCCCGCAAGATAAAGCGTCGCGTTGCGTAAAAGCGAAACCCTACTCCCACATGGGCAATCTGATCGGTACGATCCTCGCCCTGAATGATTGTGGATTTCGGTTCCGTGTGTATTACCCCGGTGCCCATCGTGAAAAACGGTGAAATCCGCCATTCGGGCCAAGTTTCATGCGTTAAGTTAACACTGCCCATCCAGCCGTTCGAAAAATTTCCCAAAATCTGTGAACCCCATACCTCTATGGACACATTTCGGTTGAGTGAATACCCCCCGTACAGAGAAATGACGTTGGCGCCGCCGAAATCTCCGGCCATCACCCCGACCTCCCAACGGGCATCCGTGAAGTCTTCCTGGTCGGCCTGGGCGAATTCGATCTCCTGGCCGCCTGGCTGCAGCGTCAGCTCCATCTGGTCACGACCGACCCAGCCTTCTTTTCCGTTGGGAGCGCGGACCTTGAACCAGTCCGTCTTTCTCATGATGATCTCGACCGTCTCGCCACGGTTCACAACATGGAACTTGGGATAGCCGCGGCCCGGCCCGGTTCGCAATTCCAGATAGGGGTCGGCCACCGACACTGATCGATATTCCTCGGCGGCCTCTGCAAGCCCCGTGGTGAAAGCCTGGCTCAGTATGAGAACCAAAACTGTCAACCAAGGTGGCTCAGTTGATCGGGACGTCGAAGGGGTTATTGTAGTATTGCGCTCCGACATCCAACCATTCCGCAATCAAGCGTTTCTCCGCGTCAGACAGGTACCCGTCATGGCTGCCGCCATCAAAGCGGCTAAAAAATCGATCCGAAAAATTTGCCCCCGCCACGCTCATGGAAGGAGGCACTGTTACAGTGACCAAAATCGGATTGCCATTCGCGTCGATCTGGCCGGTATCCACCAGCCTATCCTGTAACGTGCCCGTAGCAATATCAAGGACTTGTTCGTTATCAGGAAACAGCAATTCGCGATAGGAAATCAAATGGTCCGCCTCGTCCGGGGACGGCAGGCCGCTCAGATCCAGCTGGCCGAACGGGACGCGCACTGCGCCCGCCGCATCAACCGGCGTGTGGCAGCCAAGACAATTCTCAATTGGCAGGCCATTGACGTCCAGCTCCGGAAGACCGGTAGCAGGATCCAGGATTTGCCTGGTGGCCTCCCACAACGGGTGTATGTGCATCGGGTAGTTGACAACAATGCGGCACCTCGAGGTCCACGGCTGGGTCAGGCAGAAATCTGAGGCCACGGATAACGGCGCCGCGGTCGTCAGATCCAGGTATGAGTAAGTGAAACCTGGATCTTTCAGCCTGCCGGCTGCTGCCTCGTCGGTCCACACATCATCGAAAACCACATTGATCGACGGCTCCAGCGACGAGCAGTTGTCGTTGTTGCAGCTGAAGAGAGCGCGGGTCTCCGCCATCGTGTCGCCGATATCGTCGACGAACATGGCCGGGTCCGTATTCGGGAATTCGCTTCCGGCGGTCTGCGCGCCCGCCCAGGCGGCATCGAACGCGTCACCCCGGCCATGCGAGATGCCGTTTTGTGCGCGGTGGCAGCCGTTACATTCGAGCAGCTGACCCGGACGCACCTGCATCCAGTTCTGGTGTCTGGCGGTAATCCGGCGGCCATCGGCATCGAGCACACTGACTGCGAACGCGACATTGGCGGGAACCTTGACCATTACAGACCCGTCCGGCTCGATTGGCGCATAACCCAGGATTTCCTTCATGCCCTGCTGAGTGCTGCGTCCGAAAGCGGTGTTGGGGAGATCGACGATATCTTCGTCGGGAATGGAAACCGCTTTAACAATTCTCAGGAACCGGGCCGGCCTTTGATCTGCCGTCGTCTGTGCCGGGTCCGCCAGTACATCGATATCTATGCCCGGGAGGACAGCACCATCGAAGTCATAAACGCTGCGGATATGAAGCACGCCGGCGCCCTCAATGACGAGATCCGGGTCCATCGTAAAGTCATTTGACCCATCAAGGATCACCGGCGGCGCTGTTCTCGGATCTGCAGCAACCACTTCGGGGAATATGAATCCGGCTACCGGCGGCACGACCGGCAACTGTGTATCGTCGCGCGGGTCATAGATCCAGACGCCGTATACCGGCGGCGCTTCCACTACCAACGGGTCAGCCAGCCGTTCGTCGGTGCAAGGAACCTCGAGGAGATTTTCGACAACGCGGCACTGACTCCAGCTTACGATCAATCGGCCGGTGCCGTCCTGGATCGGGAACACCGACGCGTAACGACCACCTCGGGACGGAACGCCTGCCAGCGTCGACACGTCGTTGATTGTCGCCGGCGCCTGCGCTGGTCCGGTCATGCCAGGATTGTCTTTATTCGGCTGAGTGTTCTCCAGGTAGACCGGGGTATCGATTACAAAGATGTCACCGCCGCCTGCCGTGTCCGTGAATGGGCGCACGAGCGCCATGATGCGTCCATCGTCCAGTTCTCTTGCTTGCATGAACTGAAGAATTTCGCCGTTTGTACCGGTGTCGTGGCTGTTCTGGCCGTAAAGCAGCTCGAGACTCGATCCGTCCGGATTCATCCGGTAAAGATTCACCGCATTATTGACCCCCATGTTATCCCAGC
>CAZJFQ010000109.1:0-5699 GCA_964545335.1 uncultured Gammaproteobacteria bacterium
GTATCGATTTCCGTTTCGTTTACCAGAATGTAATCGGTGTCATAGGTTGAAATGGTAAAGATACTGACATTGGCATCCCGCAGCGGGTCAGCGATGGAAGCGAGCACACCGGTTTCGACGAGGTCCAGGGGGCCAGCGACTTCGATGCCAAGCCAGCCCTTATCAGCCTTGACTGCTGAGGGCACGTGAACTTCCGAACAGACAACCGATAATTCGCTATCCGTTCGGGTCACGGAGGAGAAAGCACCCGTGGCCCAGCCCGGCACGGGATCGTCCGCATCGAGACGGACGATAGCAAACCGTGTTTTTAGAAGACGAAGTTTTCTTGTCAAAACGGGACCTTAAGCCGTGCTGGAAACGTCGCGGTTATTTCAACCCTGCTCGAATTCGTTCAGCGGTATGTTTTGCGTATCCTGGCCGGGGGTGACGAACATCATCGCGGTCGGTTCGGCCACTTTGGCTGTCGGTTACTCATTAAAAGACATCAGGACATCCGCCATATTTGTTAAATCTCTTGTCCCACCGGCGTACATCCTGCGCGCGACGCCAGCGGGTATGAAAGAACTGCATCAGACAGGAGCCGGATGCCAGTTCGACAAAGAACGTGTCGTATTCTGAAACTTCGGCGTAACGCGGGTAGTCACTGCCGCGCCCCCAGGTCAGACCGCCATGTCGATCTGCATAGGCCAGCCAGAAAGATTCAACGCTAAGCCAGAGTTCACCGACGCTATCCCATGCCTCCATGGAGCCATTGTCGAGAACATGAATCTGCCCGTCGGAGGGATCAGCGGGATAGTCGACGGCAATGGCTGCTGGACTAAAGGCGAGCAGAATCAAAAACCGTTTCAGCATGGCCACCCCACGTAATCGGTGCAAAGTGAAAAGTTAAAAGCACACAAACGATCATCGGTATTCCCAACCACACAATACCGCTTTTTCGTTCCTAGCGCCCAGGCCCTTTAGTTTTGTGATTGCGACAGTGGGATTCATCTACTCGCCGGATCGGTACAGCTTGATTTCGGGCGCGTCGTCGGCAAGCCGGATCATACCTTCGTACCTGAAACCAATCTTCTCGAGCAAATGGATGGAGCCTACGTTGTCAGGGTTTGTAACAGCAAGAAGTCGATTGATGCCCAGTGTGTCTCCACTGTATTTTTTTACAGCGGCTGCCGATTCAAACGCGTATCCTTGCGACCAGAACTGTGGCAGGAAAGCAAAACCGATATCCGGATCAGGCAGAGAATCTCTTTTTACAAGGCCGCAGATTCCGATCGATTCGCCGGTTTCCTTAAGCTCCACCAGCCAGAGCCCGTAGCCACATTCCTCATAGCTCGCAACCGGACCATCGAGGATATAATTACGGGCGTCAGCCAGGTTTCTGACCCCTTTGTCCCCGATATTGTGAACAAAAGAGGGCTCATTCACGAGTTCGAAGATAAAGGCCGCATCGTCGTCGGTGAGTTCACGAAAAATCAGGCGCTCGGTTTCCAGCAACATCACAGAATTATTGCGGCGCCGCATGCAATCAAAACGACTTGCCGTCTATCAGACGAATTTCCACTGACAGCGGATCGAGGCCCTCAATACATCCCAGGTTAACGCGGTAAGCGCCGGGGTTACGCGCCAGATCGTGGAACGTGTAGATACCACAACAATTGCAGAACCAGTGATTGACGTCTTCATCAGCAAATCGGTAGAGCGTCAGGTTGTTCAGGCCGTCCAGCGTCTTGAAATGATCGGCTGGTATGTATTCCGTAGACATAACGATGCCTTTGCGACTGCATATCGAGCAGTTGCACCGGAGCCCGGCCACGATCGGCTGGTGTTTGAAACTGAAGCTGACTGCACCGCAATGACATTTACCGTCGTGTGTTTTCATTTTTCCGCTCTTAACCTCGAGTGTCCCGGCTACATTACGGATGATCTGAGTAGCCAGGTGAATCGTCAGCCACCGCATCACGGTAGGCGTCGAGTTCTATGACATTGCGGTCCGGATCGCGAATAAAAATGGCCGACATGTTTCCAAAGCTGAACGATCCGGTAATTTCTATCCCATTGGTGGACATAAACTCCTTGGCCTCATCCAGTGAACTGACCGTCAGGGCGATGTGCGTGTAGCCCGGATACTTTTCGTCAACGTCCATGAGAATATTCGTGGCATCCGAAGTTGATGCAGGCCCCAGCAGGTTTACGACAACGCCGCTCGGATGTCTCATGATGATCGGATGACCGTCGGCGAACCCGGCGTCCGCCAGCAACTCGAATCCGAGGTTTGAATAAAACGGCACGGAACGATCTTTGTCGATGATCCGGATGCCGACGTGATTAACGGCTTCGATATTCAGCATGATGATGACCCTCGCAAAGCTGCTTCAATAGTAAGCCTGGTGGGATAATTTTTGTTATGGATCAGGCTGCCTCGTCAATAGTTTGCCGCAAAGCCAGGCAAAGACCGGGATTACGGCGAGCACGACCAGCTGCTCAATAATGCTGGCTGGTGACTCAAACCGGAATGATACCCAGTCCGACCACGAGTACCCCGGGAGGACCCCGGCCGTCTGGTAACTGACCCAGCCCCGCAGCGCATAGATTTCACTGATAGCCAAAACGGCGGCGGATGCCGTTAACCCGTAGATGATGAAATCCCGGCGAACGATTGCCGCGAGGGCCAGTCCTGCAACAGCGCTGAGCGGCAGATAGCCAAAAACTGCGGTGCGGGCGTGCATCAGGAATTTTCCCCAGCCGGGGTTTTGACGCCACCATTCCATATGTTCCGGTGAGAGATCCATGGTAATGACCTGGGCCACGAGCCAGACCAGGGCGAAAAAAAACCCGATACCGAGGGCAACTGAGAAAAGGACTCTCCAAAGAACCTGCATCGTCCGGTAGGCTCCGTGAGTTAGTACGTCAACTCAACGATCTTCCGAAGAGTCTGACATCGGTCGGGCCATCATCGCAAAGGGAATGGCGAATGGTCCGAACAATACGCCCATTACAGTCCAATACAGTTTGTTAGCCGATCGGGATTTCGCGATCTCGTAACAGATAACGGCGGATACCAGGGTTATGAGGAGAATGATCGGGATCATAATCGCCATTTTCCGGAGCAACTCCGCCTGGCGGTCTTATTCCTGAGGCGATAGTCAGGTGGCTTTTGAAACATTGTGAATCCAGCTGACGAAGTCTTCACTGTAGTCGCCCGTGTTTGCCAGCCACCACTCGTTCATGCCCGGTGCTTTGACCCGGCGGCCAATGATGGATTTCAATACAGTTTCTTCGGTCTCAAGTTCCAGATGCCTGATGAGCCGGTAGTAGCTTTCCCCGATATCCAAAAAGGTTTGCGTATAGGCGCCATACCGCAGCGACTCTTCCGGGGACAGATCGACCAGTGATTTGTTGCCCTTGAGTACGATCGATGCGAGGTCAGGTGTCGTGGCCAGCAGTTCGTTCCACGTATGCCACTGATTTGTAATGTCCTGATAGCCGGCCAGAAGTGTCGCACGGGAATTCTGGCGAATCTGTATGGCCAGATAGATCAGCGTGATAAGTACGGCCAGCGTACCTAGAGCCTCGGCGATCGCGCCGGTTGCTTCCCAATTCACAGCTACACGCTCCTATGAGTGCCAGCTTATTCAGAATGCAACGCAATCCTGTTGCCTTCACTGTCGATCACCTTGGCCCTGAATCCATAGTTGCCGATGGAATGTTTCGGTTCGACGACGGTTCCACCGCTTTTCTCGACAGCGTCAACTGCCGCGTCAAGACGGCCGTTTACGTTGAAGTACAGCAATGGTCCGGAAGCGGACGGCTGGTCATCGTCGCTCTGATACAAGCAGCCCGCGACCTCGCCGGGACCATGCGCCATTGGAGCAACACCGGAGAACTCCTCTTTGATTTCGACATCGAGCACAGAGGAATAGAACTGAATTGCGCGATTCAGATCCTTGACCGGTATGTCGAACCAGACGATTTGATGGGCCATAGCTTCACCTCGTTATGCTAGTGACCAATGAATATCATGTTTCATCCAGCGCGGTGTCCAGCAGCTCCAGGATCCGTGCCTGAATATCGTAAATTTTTGCTTGTCCGTCGACGACATAATGCTGGTAAAACTGCCTTTGTGCCAAAACGCCCTCAAGTTCGCTGACAGCCTGCACCTGTATCTCTTTGTCCAGCGGGGCATCGTATTGATCAAGAAACCAGCCGTTGATCTGCTCGAATGCATCGCCCAGCCTTACCTGCGATGACAGGATCGGCACCAGCTGGTGCACGACTATTTCACGGATCAGGAATTCATCTTCGCGCGTGTCGGCCATCAATTGGCGCCAGACGCCCAGTGCTTCACGCAGCTCCCGATTCTCGATGAGTTCGATCTGTCCACTCGAGAGCGCGGCGTCCAAGGTCGCGGTTGTGGGATCGTAAGTCGGAGCCCCGATCGGGGCACCAATCATGGCTTCTGTCACGGTAATCAAATCATTGCGGTGGGCGCTTCTGACCCTTGCAAGGAATACCGCGGTGTTACTTTGAATTTTCCTGTTGCCAGCAAGCCATTGCTCCAGGTGCGCCTGGCTGTCCCGAAAATCGGCCTGCAGCCCCTGAAGTATTGCCATCGCCTGCACAGTCGCGGCTCGACGGTCCCACCAGGCGTCGATAGCGAAGGCAAGCAGGATGCTGACGACGATGGCGACGCCTTCCACCAGCCGGCGTTTCCAGAGCGCGAGATCAATCGCAGCCATGGCTGTAATTCATAAAAAGCGAATGCATCCGCCCGGGTGCGATGTCAGGTGTCATCAGATCTTTTCGATGCCGACAAGGCGGCTCCCAGTGCGACGCCCAGACCGGCCCCGATCGCCAGTCCGAGCCCAATGTTGTTCATGGCTACACCAAGACTGACGCCGACCGCTGTACCGATACCGATGCCCACTGCGATGCTCTTCATAGATGGTTTTTTCTTTTTTATCATCGGCGGCTCATGTCTTGCGAATGGGGCCGGCTAATCGACAAAGTCGCCCAGGCTCGCGAAGAATCCCGAGCGCATCCGGGCCGTTTCAACACGTGCCCGCTCAAAAAAAACCTCCAGCGCCTTGATTTCTCCCTCATCGAGCCAGATTCCCCGGCACTTCGGGCAGACATCGATCAATACCTGTGAGCAGTAACTGTGTTCGCGTCTTTCTGTCTCCGTCGAACAGTTTGGACAGGTAACAGGTGGGAGGGCCCCGGCGAGCGCCATGGCATAGGCTTGCCCGACCAGGTCGGGAAGACGGCTGATTTCCTCCGCATAGTCTCTTTCGACCGTGCCCTGGATTTTCTCCAGCTCACCGTGATCGAGCCACAAGCTGCGGCAGACGGGGCATCTGTCGACGTCGATCGTGGTTTCGTATGTTTCCGTTTCCAGGTCATTGTTGTCCTTGGGACATTTCATTTGGTCTCCTTTGCGTCGTTAGTCTGGCATCTGCTGTCTTCAGTTCTACCAGCGACCTTTGGCCCGATTCCAACGATAAAGCCCTGCCGCAAAGGCATTATAGGACCAATGTGCCAGCGTTCTGACCCCCGGAAGGCCGAACAATCGGGCTAGCCAGCGCTGTTTCGGCGTCTGTTGCCAGAGCGCTGCAAACGCCTGCTCCCCAATGGCGAGGTTGCCATCGGAATCCAGAACATGCAGTCGCTCCCTCACAAACTCCTGCTCAGCGCCGATTTCC
>CAZJFQ010000110.1:0-5647 GCA_964545335.1 uncultured Gammaproteobacteria bacterium
CCCCGCAACGGGGGACAAGCAGAACTACTCGCCATGAACCCTGTCTGGCCCAGTCGCCGGGCACTGTCGTCGAGCGCGGGAGCCAATGCTCGAGCGTGCGAATCACCCCACAGGATGAAGCCCGGTGTGCCCGACTCTTCTCCAAGGATACAGAGGCTCCGTCCTTCTGAGATTCTCTCTCGCGCATCGTCGCAGGCTTTCCAACGCTCGAGATCCTTGTCCCCGGACGAGACCAGCGCTGCAAGACCTGCGAATATCAAGATCACAGTGGCCGCCAACGATCCGATGAAGATCGCTTTTCTCGTCGGCAGCACGCGCTTCTTTCGAAACGGCGTTTCGACAAACCGCCACGACAGGATCGCCACTGCGAAGATCACAACCAGCAGCGCAATATTCTCTGACTGCGAGAGATCTATCCCCTTTAGATACTGCGAGAACACGATAATGGGCCAGTGCCACAGGTAGAGCGAATACGAAATAAGGCCAACAAAGATCATCGGTTTGACGGCCAACGTACGATTGACCAGCGTCGTACCTCCCCGCCCTGAATAGATCAGGATCGCAGTCCCAAATGTGGGCAGTGCTGCGTATGCACCCGGAAACGCCGTTTGATCATCAAAGCCGAATATGCTGACCAGAATCAGAACCAGACCGAACAGGGCCATGGCTTGCATGGTTCGTTCGCTCGCAAGCCTGGGTAGAACGGCAATAGCCAGAATGGTTCCGAGCAGTAATTCCCATGCCCGGGTAAACAACATGTAAAAAGCAAACGAACTGTCGGACGACATGCCGTAAACGCAAGCTGCAAACGAAACTGCAAATATCGGTACGACGAAGAGCAGGAATCGTTGTTTAAAAATCTTTGCGACCAACAGCAACAGAACCGGGGTAACGACGTAATACTGCTCTTCAAGCGATAAAGACCAGGTATGCAACAACGGTTTGAGTTCAGCTGGCGCATCGAAATAACCGGTTTGCCAATAGAAATAGATATTCGACAAAAACAGATTGTTGGCGATCGAACTGCGAGCAAGATTTTCGAAGTCCCTGGTTTCAAACAGAAAGTATCCGACCAGTAAACAAACTGCGACTGTAGCGATAATTGCAGGCAATATGCGCCGCAAACGTCGCTCGTAAAACCCGGCTATCGAGAACTTTCCCTCGCCGATTTCACGGACAATGATCGTGGATATCAAGAAACCCGAGATCACGAAAAATACATCGACACCGACATATCCACCGCTGAAGATTTCGATTCCGGAATGGTAAAAAAGTACGGCAAGAACTGCTATGGCACGCAGGCCGTCTATGTCCGGTCTATAGGCGGGAGTCATCCCCGGGATGTTACCTAATTCGCGGGCCCGCACACGACTCGATGCGGACACACGAAAGCCATCTCATTAAGGGCGCCAACTACTATTCGTAGCCAATCAGCCACGCCGGGCGCGTCGAATACGTCGCAACCTGCACCCAGCCGGGCGCGTTACTCAAACTTTCATCCACAGATAACTTCGAATACAGCGTCAAGGTTTGTCCGGGCGATACGCGGTCGTGCTCCGATCGATCCACGCGAAACTCAATCACATAGATGGTCATGTCCCCTGGTTGCATACCCAGGCTGCTGCCGGTCTTGATCTCACAACCCACAATCTGCCCGAAAACACGGCCGTCCACCCGCAGGGCTGGTGCACTTCGCGGTGCAAACGTCGTCTGGCTCGCAACGGGCTCCAGAGATTCTGTACATAAAGTAGCCTTTTTGGTTGTGCAGGCCACCAGGGTTACGAGCAACCCGCCTACCACCAAAAAAGGAACCGAGCACCTGGCACATCGCATAAATTCTCTCCTTTCGTTGCGCTGTCTGGTTATGGCGAGGCGCTTTTCAGAAACAGCCAAACGAATCCGGCATTGTAAAATATATGAAGAATGATTGGTGTGTGCAGGTGATCGTATCGATCGCGAAAAAAGCCAAATATCATGCTCGGCACAAATACGGCGACGGATAAGCCCACCGAATTCCGCAATAGGTGAGAAATCGCAAACGCGACACTGGTAATCACATTGGCAAGCGTCAATCCTCTACAGTGCTGAAGCGCCCATGCGCTTTTTCGCAACCAACCTTGCAGCGCACCGCGAAAAACGATTTCTTCGAGTACGGGATAGATGGCCGCCAACAGTAAATATTGGAAGGGCGCGTTGAGTGGCCACCGCCAATCGGGGTCGACATCCAGGTAGAAATACCAGGCTGCCCAAAAAATCGGGGCAGCAATTAATGCCGCCCCGATCAGTGGATCACGAGATACTTTAACTGCTATACCTGCTGCGCCGCCGGTACAAGTAAACCATGCAGATCAGCATCAACAGCAATATTGTAGGATCCTGGCCGCCTTCACCGCCAACGGTACACCCACCTCCGCTCTGTTTCTTTTTAGTGGTCGGTTCGGCCATGACACTCACTGCGCTGCTGGCCGGCGTGAGGCTCTTATCGCCTTCGTTGTCAGTTACGCTCAGTGTCACGTCGTAGGTCCCGGCCGCGGCAAAAGTATGACTCGGGCTGGCCATCGTGCTGGTCTCGCCGTCTCCGAAGTCCCACTCCCAGGCGACCACAGTCCCGTCGATGTCCGTGGACGTGTCAGTGAACATCGCCGGATCTCCACCCGGTCTGGGTGTGCCCGCGACCGTGAAGGCCGCTACGGGCTTAGCCGCTACTACCTGGAAAGCGTCGAAGGTCGAGGCAAGCTCCCCTCCCGTCTGTAGCGTGAGGTTGCGATAGCCGAGCGTCGCATCGGCGGCGACACTAATATCGACCGATGCGTTCGTGGCGTCCACCACCGTCACCGAGTCCACGCTGACCCCGGTGCCGCGCGTGAAGTAGGCGTTCGTCGTCCCATCGACGAAGTTCGTGTCTTCGCCAGTCACGTCCAACGTATATCTTTGAGTTCTATGACCCAGGTCCAAGCTGATCTTGGTGATCTCTGGAACCACCGGTGGCTCGGGCTCAACCAGGAACGGACCCACAACGAACTCCCTGGCGAATTCAACGGTGCCGTCGGGAAGCACCGTGTCGACTGACACGGAGCGGGTCGCGATGATGGCGTCCGCTGCAATTGTGATACTCACCTCGAGGGAGGTATCGGACGTCGCGGTAGCGGAGTTAACCGTGATGCCGGATCCGAAATTGGCGATCGATGCATCATTGAAATGCGTGTCCACACCACCAACACTAACCGTAAGATCCTGGCCCAGCCGCCCACTCGAGGGGCTCGTGCCGGTAATCTCGGCGAAACCGGAGCTTGCCTTGACCTGCAGGATAGCTTCACTCGTTGCCGTCTCTATGACCCCCGCACCCAGTTCAGTACTTACTGCGAGCGTACGCAGGCCTGTGGTGATCGCATCGTCGGCAACCTGCACAGTCGCCAGAAGTCGGCTGGAGAAGGCCGGCGTCACACTCATAATCGTCAGGCCCTCCCCTTCAATCGACAATTCCGTGTCGGGAGTGAAGTTTGTGCCAACGGCATCGATCTGCAGCGTCATGGTCGAGCCCAGCACGAGTGATCGGGGCTGGACGCTCACTATCTGCGGCGCCACAGTGCCCTTCATCACACCGGTAATCATGCCGGTCATTTGCGACCGGGCTGTCGTATCGAATTTGGCCTCCGGTATCAAAACCACCGCACCTCCGGTTCCAGAAACCATCTGCAGGTAAGTTTCCAGCGTGTTAGGAATGGATGACGACGAGGCAGGTGACATTGTCTGGCGGTCGGGATTTTCGCTGTCGAGGGCAGCAACCGGGTCACGAGGTGAGAAAGCCGACGGCGAACGAGTCGATCCGTCACCGCAATCACCGGTAACGAACGCATAGACTCGGATACCTTTGCTCCGTAGCCGAATCACCAGGTCTTCAATCTTTATCGGGTCGACGGTATTGGCTGATGCGTCTGTGGCGAACAGGATGTAGGTATCGCTTCGCAGCAACCCCGCATTTGCATACAGCGCACCCAGACTCCACTCGGGGCAATTGGCTCCGCCCGAGGCACGCAGGTTGTTCACAGCGGTCTGCACCGCGTCAAGATCGTCCGAAACGATGCGCAACGTGACGTTGTCCTTAAAGGTATGCATCACGACTGTCGGCGAACTCGCGAAGCCGCTGCGCAGGAAGTCGATGTAGGCACTTAAACCGTCCCGCACCGCGCCGATCTCCGCGCGCATACTGCCGGTGTCGTCGATCGTAAATCCGACGTCCGCCCCGCAGCTCAAATCTGCGACAACGCTGGCGCCCGGCGTGTCAGCAATATTGTCCACTATGAGTGACGCATCTTCGCCATCATAGCGATCAGCCGCCGGGTTCGTATCCTTGTCGAACTTGGTATTGGCAGACGAGCCGGGAAACAGGTCGCCGGCGTCGCCGCCGTTTGTTTTGCTCTCCAGATGACCCAGACCATCGGCCTGTTTGACTTCAACCAGCCGTCGTCCCGCCTCATCGGCGTTGGCGCTGTTGGAGGAGGTTACGCTCTCGTCGATATGCGTGATAAGCAGACCGGTACCGGGAAGCCCTTGGTCGAAGACGGTCCTCTGACGGTTCTCGATGAGGTAGTACTCACCCGTTCCACTGCTTGTGCCGAATTTCCAGTCCACGCCTCCGGGATTATCAGCACACAGATACGCGACAGAGCTCGCTGTTACGGCGGGTATCAGCTCGTCGTCCAAGGGACGGATAATCTGAGTCGGTGTGAGCCAGCCTAAGGCCGATTTTGGCCAAGCCGACATATGCGAAGGGCTGTCACCGGATCGGCTTACACTAAGATGCGCCCCCCCGGCCATCAGGTCCCAATTCCCTATTCCTTCCGAAGAGTCGTCCGTATCGTACAAATCCGGCATGCCGATTGCATGGCCGTATTCGTGCGCGGCGACGCCCATGGTGGCCATATTGCCACTCGAACCGACAATCTCTGGCACAACAAAGTAATCGTCGATGACCTTTCCATCGAGCGTGATTGTACCTACCCCGCCACCGGTCAGCGAAAAGCGGTGCGACCAAATGTCTCCGTCGACGCCGCTTTCTTCCTCGCCCCTACCCTGATGGACGAGCGCCACGATGTCCACCTTGCCGTCATTGTCCGAGTCGTATTGCGAGAAATCGATATCGGCGTCCGCTGTTTGTACGGCCTCCCTCACCAGCTCCGGTACATTTCCTTCAACTGAACCACTGCCGTAGTAGTCGTGGGTATTGCTTGCCGCATAGAAGCCATTCACACCAGAAGGGCCCGCGGAAACGGTGAAGGCATCATAGGAGATTTCTTCATAGTACTCCCGCATGCTGCCTGGCCCAGTGATTAAGCCGCCGGTATCGGTCGCTTTGCTTCCGAAGTATATGACGTCAAATTGTTCCTTTGTGTACGTGGTCGTGGTGTCATTGAAATTGACCAGAAGCACAAGGATGTTGCTGGTCCCGGTAGGCCGCACAGACTGCTGCATGGATTGCCGTTGTGTTTGAGCGAACTGGGCGACTGCTCCTCGAGGCCGCACCGCTCGACGAGATCCGAGTGATGGCGCAGCATCGGCGCGTCGAACCGTAGCCTGCAGCGAACCATAGGCCCCAACCTCCGCATAGACCCAGGCCTTGGTGGCCACATCACGGACAATGGTATAG
>CAZJFQ010000111.1:0-5555 GCA_964545335.1 uncultured Gammaproteobacteria bacterium
GTCGGATTACGCGGTCGTGTTTAGCGATTACGATTGGGCGGTCAACCAGAAAAAGTAGGCCGAATAGCCAATCTCGACCATCTAGTTTTGTCGCACTCTTAGCTGACTGAGCCAATAAATGTCAGTCCGCACCGATCGGAATGCGGATACTATCATTGGCAGGCGGACTGGGGCTCCTACTCGCCCGTCAGGACGCGCTCCTACTCACCTTACGATCAGCTGCTCGCCGAGCGCATCGTTCAACTGTACAAATCGCCCCAGGAACTCAGGGAGCGCGGCCCGCATACGGCCAAATTTGTGGCCTAAAGGTTGACGCTGCACCACATGGTTTCAAGATGCGAAAGAATTTGTCAAGAGGCGATCGTAATATGCAGCCGCTCATCGTAGCGGTGTGCGCTTATTCTCCGGTTTTGAGCTCGAGCATCTGCATCATGCCAAAGTCTTCATGGGTCAATACATGACAATGCATGAGAATCTTACCCAGGTAATCAGGATGCAGGTAAGTGCGAAACGTTACTGTGCCGTATGTGGCCGCGTTAATATTCCCGCCTCCTCCTGTAGCGCCCGGGACAAGGATTGTGTCTCGCCATTCCGGTGTCGGTAGTGGCTGACCATTGATGTGAGTGAGCAGAAACGGATTCTGATGTATGTGGAAGGAATGGTCCGAAAAGTTACGATTGATAACGCTCCACTCTTCTATATTGCCACCGCGCATATCTTCGAACAGTGGCTGATCGGCAGTGAACAGTCCTTCTTTTTGATAGTTCGTACGGGGACCCGAAGGGTTGCCGGGATCCATCGGATCTCCGCTATCGTCGGCATCCCGCATCATGAGCAGGTTATAAAAAGGCAAGACACCCCAGTAGTCGGCGTCGTAGCGATCGAAATAATACTGGCATGAAGGCAGACGCTGATCGGGATTGGTCATATTCCCTTGTTGTCCGCAAATCTCGAACACTACACGCCGTGTTACGTCCGGTACGGCAGTCAACAGTGCGTCCGTGCTGATTGGTGCACTCTGTTCAGGCAGTGGACCTGCTGGCAATGCCATATCGAGCGCCTCACCCTCGACCACGATCGTTGCCAATGTGATTGGATAGATGGGATCCGGGAAATCTCCACCCACGAGAACATTGCGAATGCCCGGCGCCACGCCCTGAGGTGATACCGAATATAGGGTCTCCTGTGGATTGACTGCCTGCAGCAGATAGGTGCCGGCAGCGGGTGCCTTGACCAATACCTCCGCACGGTTGCCTGCCCCGAGTACCAGCGGGAAGCCAACCGGCAAGGTCAGCATTGCCGGCACACTGAAGCCGTCGTTGGAAATAATATTGAACTCGGTTCCCTGCATCGTTATCACCAGCGTGATGCCGGATGCCGCATTCAGAAATCGCCATCGTTGCACCTCTTGCGGCCGCATTTTATGCGTTGGCGCTGTCATGCCGTTGGTCGTTATATGGACGCTGCTGTCGAGGTAGCTGCTGTACACACCGTTGCGGGCAAACTGAGTCGCCTCGGTATCGAGCCATGGAACCTTGCCATTCTTGTCGATGCGTATTGCCTGGAAGGCCATCAGGATGTCTGCTGCCGCGCTAATCTCCGGCACCGCATCAATCGTGCCCGGCCCACCGTCCACGATAAGAAACCCGGCCATACCGCCGAAAAACTGAAACGCAACCGATCCGTGCTTGTGCGGGTGATACCAGAAAGTCCCTGCACTATGAAAGTCGGGAATCTCTACCTCGAAGGCATTGGATGACTGTGGCAACATATGGCGAAACGGGTTGTCACCTATTCCCTGCGGTGACACTGTCAGTCCGTGCGTATGCAGGTTGGTCGTGTACGGTTCGTGCGGAAACGCCCCTTGACGCGACTGTTCCGGATTGGGCGGCAAGTTGTTGACTACTTCGATTGCCAATCTGTCTCCTGGCTTTACACGTAACGTCGGGCCGATAAGCCTGCCCTCGTAGGTCGGTGTTTCAATGACTTTTTGCAAACCGGTATCGACGTCGACAACCGAGTTAGTCGAAATAGTGACTTCGAGCGTTGTGCTTAGCACTCCGTTTGCCGACTGGCGAACTTCGGGCTGAAAAACAAATTCCTCGAGTTCACTCCGTTCGCTGCCGCCACACGCGGCAACGGCGGTGAGAAGCAGTGCAACAGAACGGCCGCTTGTGCGGATGGCACGTTTCATTATTTATTGTATTGCAAGATCCGGATTTCGAGTGTAACGGACACGGTTGCTGACGGATATGAAAATCGATTTCGCGTGCACCGCTGTGATGACCGGTTTCTAAGCAATTTGAGGCATGAATCAGGCGTAAAAGGCGTGCACTGGAGAAGCTTGCCGATTGGGGGGGTTATGTGAGGAGGGGCGTGAGAGTCGAAAGTGAAACGGCGCGGGCCTCAAAACTGGTATTTTGCCTGCCCAGTCCCCGTTCTTGCTGTCCCTGGCCTTCGTCGGCGCGAGTGGGTCTGGCCGTGCCGACTCAGGCGATGTCCGGTATGGGGTGAAAGGTCAAGGGTAGGGTGGCGTTTTTGGGCCAGGGCGGATCGGATCCGCTGGGTATGACGTGCTCGGGTTCGGGATCCCAGCGGCGGAGGTATTAGTCAAATCGTTCTTTTCATGTCGCTCCCCCGCAGCAGCGAGTCAGACCGAGTTTCAAATTTGTTGCCGCTTTTAGGGTGAATCGCCGGACAAGACGAATAGATTCAAAGCCAGAAAGCTAAAATGGCAGGTGTAGTTCCAGAAAGAACTGTTCTCTGTTTTGGGCGGGGTTTTGTCGAATACCGTCGTATACGCGATAGCCCAGACGACTCTGGAAAAACTGAATCGGGAAGTATTCCCATACGATGCTCAAGCGGTTTTGCTGGTCTTGCGATACTCCGGTATCCGGATCGAAATATTCGAATGTTAGTTTGAGGTTATGTCCCCGTTTCAACGCAATGTTTGCCTCAACAAGGCTCGTCCATAACTTGCGACGGCCAGTCGGTGTGCCATCGTCGATGATGTAGTCGAGTTCGGCCAGCCAGGCGATGCGACCGGTACGCAGCCCGGCAAACACGTTCTGCATCTGCCGGTCGCCGAATTTGGCGTCGTTGAAATTTAGGCTGCCCCCTACGCGCCACTTCGATGTCACGTGGCTGACGCGCAGGCTGTATTGTTTGCCCGAATCAACTTCGGGACCGCCGGCGGTACCGCGACTGATGGCCAATTGTGCGGACCAGTTTCCCTGTTCCAGACCGAGCTCCCAACCGCTATCCGGCGTGTTGTAGTTGATGCCGCCTGCCTGGCGTATAAACGCGTCGTCATCCTGCAGACGCAGTCCAAACGGCAGGAAGAATTCTCCGCCTTTGACTGACCAGCGCCCATCCGCAGTCGACAAGCGGACGTATTGCTCCCGCACGACGGGGTCGTCCGGCCGCAGTTTCGCGTCCACATAGACTGTCAGATATTGCGGAATCGGCCGCAGCTCCACATAAGCGAGAAACTCCTGCAGTTCGGTTTCTGAGGACTTGGGCTGCCCAGGAACATCGATCTGGTTCCAGCCTCCGCGAATGTCACCGCCAACGGCAAGGTACTTGGTCAGTTCGCCGGTCCAGAAATCTCCGAGGTCCAGGGTACGTTCGGAGAGTTCCGTTTGAGCATAAATGTTGCCATAGGCGGTGCGTTTGCCGCCGCCGGACGGCGACGTGTGACACAACATGCATTTCAAGCCTTTTTGTACAGCCAGATAAGGCTCTGCAAGCAAGGGCTGGCGGGCGATGACCAACGACAGCAATATGAGTACTGCCGATCGCACGATCACGCCGAAGCAAGCGTTCATCGGGGTGCCCCGCTGTCGATCCAGAGTCGAAACACATCGATCGTAGCCTGATCGAGAAACGGTCCACCCTTTGGCATACGGTCGCCGACGGTAGCGGTACCTTCCAGTTTGTGAATCAAATAGCTGTTGTCGGCATCACCGACGGCAACGCGGAGAATTGTCGGCACCTGCAAACTGGCAATATTGATCAGGCTGCTGAAGCTGGCATCGGCGGAACCCAGGTCCATGCCGGAAGGCAAAGTCGGGCCGGTTGGCCCGGTATGACAGCCCGAGACCGAGCAGGTCGGTGTGAAGACGTTGTTCTGGATCGACGCCAGCGATGGTTGCAGGCCCTGTACTTCAAACTCGACGACGAAGTCGCCACCTTCCATTCCGTCTCCGGATGGGAAGTTGCCTGCGAATTCACCGTCCAGTGCGACCGCGTTGATGCCAAGAATCATATTGGCGCCGGATCCGTGCAGCGTAACCTGGTAGCGATCCTCGACTGCCGAAACGCCGCGAAGATCCATCATTGCCAGACGCGAGTTGACGCTTGAGAGAGCGACCGAGGTCGGCACAATGACTTCTTCGTTGCCATCGCCGAATTGACCGTCGCCGCCGCTTCGAACGAGCGTGAATGTCATTTCGTTGATCGTTGACGCATCGATATCCTGATCAAAGCCTGCGATGATATCTGCGGGGAAGCTGCCCGTGACGCTGTCCGGGCCAGGTGTCAGAGAGACGACCACTGGCGGCATGCCGGGCGGTCCGCCTGAATCAGGCGGGGCACCGTCAGTAATCCACTGGCGGACGAAATTAATCGTGGATTGCGGTATCTGAGGCCCGCCCAATGGCATTCGTTCTCCGACGGATGCAGTGTCTTCAAGCTTTTGAATCAGGTAGCTCTGGTCGGGATTACCGGGCGCCACGCGTAAGAACGAAGAATTTTGCCGACTGGGGACACCGACGAGATTGGTAAAGCTGTTTGCAGCATCGAGGCGCAGTCCCTGCGGCGCGGTGGCACCGGAATGACAGCCCGAGCCCGAGCAGGATGGGTCGAATACATTCGCCTGAATGGAGGCCAGAGTCGCTGCAAGCGGAACATCGCCTCCCTCGCTTAACGGCCGGCCACTGATATTAAGACCTTCACCGCTGCCCGCGGAGCAGCCAAAGAGGACGCAACTCAGCAGTGAAATCAGCAGAAAGCCAGCGGGCCGCACATTCCTTGAGACATACATTCCTAATGTTTTCATGCCAGCAACCGAAGCTCTCCAAAGCTGATCTGCTTGTAACGTAAGTATCCGATTGAGGGGCAATAGTTCAACGCTTGGCGCAAAGAAACGTCCACTGACGTCAGTTAGCAGACTCTGACGGACAACGCATGCACTCAATCACCACAGTACGCGATTCCGTGGAAATATATTCTAGAATTCACATTAAAAAGTATTCGTAAGCAGGAATAACAGTGGAACATAGATCGCCATGTGAACGTCTGCTTTGTTGGCTAATGAGGAACTGACCCATCAGGTTTGGGAGACCCGGGAATGTGGGGGGGCTCGATGATTCGCGAGCGGCTTTGGCGTGGTTGTGAGTCGCTACTCGGGTGTAGACTACATGCTCCATGTGGGGCCGTAGCTCAGCTGGGAGAGCGTCGCGTTCGCAATGCGAAGGTCGGGAGTTCGATCCTCCTCGGCTCCACCAATTGAATTGACAAACTCTGCCTAAGATGGCGTATCGTCACTGCGCGGT
>CAZJFQ010000112.1:0-5528 GCA_964545335.1 uncultured Gammaproteobacteria bacterium
TCGTGGATGACCATACTGCCAGGCTGTCCCGGGACTGTTGTTATCGCTGCCGAAGTTCCAGACTCCCATCGATATGATCGAGATCACGGGGGACATCTCGTCAAGCAGTGCCTCGGTGGTGCCATTTATCGAACCGTGATGACCGACCTGATAGATGTCGATATCGAGCGCGCCCGTACCAGCGTAATAGTCGACCATATAGTCGATAGCTACCTCTTCCAGATCACCTGTGAACAAGAATGACGCCAGTCCGAAGTCGACGCGTGTGACAAGACTGTGATTGTTGAGATTCTGAAAGTCCCGGACTTGCCAGCCTTCGGGCCGGTCCTCGATGAGTCCTGAAAGAATGGAAATGTGGGGATCCATATCGGGACACGAGAAAGGATCGATTTCCGCATCCGTCAGTCCGACGTATCCTTCAGCTATGACGTCCGTATCCGGGACTTCGCGAACATCTACCTCCGAGCCGTCTGCATATTGGTGATCGCGTACAGTCGCGGCAACTGATCGCAATGGTGTATAGCCATTGTCAACAAAATGTTCGACAGTATAGTTTTCCAGGATCTGACTGATTGCCTTCATGTGATCATAATGCGGGTGCGTGTTGATGACCGACGTAATCGTCTGATTGTATTCCGGATGCGAAGCAAAGAACTGCTCCAGATAGTCGGTCAGCAGGCTCGATGGCTGACTCATGCCGACACCGGCGTCGATGAGCATGACACCGCAGCCGGGAAACTCGAACAGTGTCGAATCGCCCTGACCGACACTTATAAAATGAGCAAAGATCTCGTCAGCCGCCCGGGCAGCCCCCGGCAAACCCAGGATCAGCGCCACAATCGCCAGTCGCCGCAGGTACATGATCTGGCCCTCACAGATGTATTCAATGAAAGTATAGAAAACCGTGAGGATTATGCCTTGACTGCCGGATCCGGCGCTATTGCGGAAATAGCAGGTAAGCCAGAAATTAGAACGATTCTAAATCTGGAACTGCCCGCCAACTGGGCTATAGTTGATAAGGCTCCGAACTCACTCCCGAGGATTTCCAGGGATACCTGTAATGGCCAGAAAAAGACTTGTCGTGTGCCTCGATGGCACCTGGAATACGCCCGACCAGAAAGATCGGGGCCAGATTCGCCCCAGCAACGTAGTCAAGTTAGCCCGTTCAGTCACCCCGGTAGCACCGGACGCCACCGTGCAGGCTGTGTTTTACGACCGGGGAGTCGGAACCGACTGGGGGCTGGACCGGCTGACGGGTGGGGCCTTCGGGCACGGCATTACCCGTAACATCGAGGACGCCTATCGTTTCCTGGTCAATAACTACTCCGACGGGGACGACATCTATATATTCGGCTTCAGCCGTGGTGCTTACACAGCCCGCAGTACCGCGGGCATGATCCGCAACAGCGGCCTGCTCAAAAAGCGTCATGCTGACCAGTTTCCTCAAGCCTACGAACTGTACCGTGATGCCAGCGTGCACCCAAACGATGCTCGCGCTGTGGAATTTCGCTCGAAATATGCGTGGGAACCGAGGATCAAATTTATTGGGGTTTGGGATACGGTGGGGGCGCTCGGTGTGCCGGTCACCGGGTTGCGCTGGCTGACTCGCGGGCGTCATGAATTTCACGACGTAACACTCAGTAGCTACATCGACAACGCATTTCACGCCTTGGCCATCGATGAAAAAAGAGGCCCCTTTGCCCCAACCCTGTGGGAGGCAAAGGGCGTGGAAGGTCAGACGATAGATCAGGTCTGGTTCGCGGGTGTCCACACAAATGTTGGTGGTGGTTACGCGGACTCGGGGTTATCAGACATCGCGTTTCTCTGGATGTTGAACAAAGCAAAGGAATGTGACCTCGCAATTGATGATGCTTACGTTGCCAGCCAGACTCACCCTGACGCAGCCGGCGAGTTGCGGCAATCAAAAAAAGGCTTTTACAAGATAACCAAAAGTCATATCAGGGCCATTGGTGTACAAAAAAACGGCCTCGAGTCCGTCCACAAATCGGTGATCAAGCGCCAGAAATCTGATCAGACCAAACCGGGCCCGTACCGGCCCGAAAATCTTTTACAGTATCTCGGTAGCGATAATCCGGTCATTACTGGCGACGATTGACGGTTTGGTGGCACGACTACGGGCCGTGTAAGACAGGAGAGAGCTGATGTCGAACGGCAACGATGTAACTTTGGATAATCTCGATGAGAGAATTTTCGATGCGGCAAAGAAAGAGTTCGGGTCCCGTGTCGGCTCGATTAAGGATTTTCTGAAGTCAGAAAGTCAGAAACTGGCCATCACGCTCAGAATGATCATCGAAGGCCGGATAAATGGAACGATTAGTGAGGATGAAGCAAAAATACTTTTGAATATGCAGACAACAGCCAGCAAGTCAGTTCTCACTGCGGCCGAAGGAATGAGCATCCTGGCAGTTGAAAGCGCAGTTAACGCAGCACTTGGCGTTGTACGGGATTTCGTAAATTCGAAGGTGGGATTTCCTTTGTTGTGATATCGGGCCCCGCGAATTAGCTACATCAGCCTGCTGACAAGAACAGGAATAAATCAATGACAAGTATTACGCCGGTTATTCGTCTTCCTCACGTCGGATTCATCGTAATTGCCATTACGGCGTTGCTGGTCACGGCCTGCTCAGATTTCCGGTTTATTTCGGATTACGACCAGGAAACAGACCGGAGCCTGACCTCAATTCAGCGCAAGACCGATGACTTTATTGAGTCGCTTATTCGAGATTTCGGCGCAGAGGAAGCGTCATTCGCAGAGAACGCAACGTTTTACGAGGGTATGGATACAGATTTGCGGCGACTCGAATTTCGTGTCACATCGATACCGGACAATCAACATACCGTAGAACTCGTTGAAAATATCCGGCTCGTTATTCTCGGTGACCCCGGCAGTCCCGATGGTCAAAGCTTAAGGGATCTGCATCAAATGCCCCGCGACCCCGACCTCGGTTTGAATCCGACCGTACTTGAAGTCGCTCGCCGCAGTATCAACCAGACCATTTCCGCCGCGTTAAGTTTGGAACTCGCGAAGAAACGTGGCACCAAGTGATTATCGGCACTATACAATATCGGTAGGCAATCGATGGCCGGGCCTGCTAAAGGCCGCCCCGGAGCTGTCGATACAATTCCGGAGGAGATGCGCGGATGAATGCCACGGCCAGGCAAATGACTGAGGACGTCTATCTCAGGGACCGGGTAGATGATCAGCTCAATTACTACGCATCGGCGGCAAACAAAACTAAAAATACTTTCAACAGTATGCAGTTAATGATAATCGTCCTGGGTGTTCTCGTGCCGGTGACTATCAATTTCCCTGTCGATTGGGTGTCCAACTAACTCAAGGGCGCATTGGACCTTGGAGTGCAGTTGTCGGTAACGTTTATGTCTTTGATCGTGGCAATCCTGACAGGGGTCCTCAACTTCAAGAAATACGGTGATCTGTGGCTATCGTATCGAATGACGGAGGAGTTATTAAAGCACGAGAAATTCACGTACCTGACGCGGTCAGGCAAATATGCGTCCAACGATGCGTTTGATAAATTCGTTCAGTCCACCGAGTCACTTATCTCCCATGAGCACAACAAGTTTCACTCACTCATTCAGGATTCGAAACGCCCGACGGCAGAGAGTGAATGAGGCACGGGGAAACTACAGCATCATGTCGTTATGAATTTCGACCTGGCCGGATACTGGTTGCAACTAGTATTCGTCCCGGACAAGTTTCTGCTCCCATCTGTCCGCTAGTTGGGCAACCGCGTCCAGATGTACGTCGGGAAACAGAAAGCGGCGGCGGTCTGCAGTGGCACGCCAACAAAAAGCTGTTCGTTCCGTCTGCTCAATACCTCCAGCTTTCGATATCAGCCCCCATAGGCGCGTTTTCGATTACAAAATTCGCGACGATGTCGACGAACTCGGCATAAGTCATTTGTTGCGCCGGATCATTCGGACTGTGACCGATCCACGAGTGGCGTCCGCGGAAGCCGTACTGAAACGTCGCATCGGCAGGCGGGTTAGTCGCTGAGTCGAGGAATTCCTGCGTCAGATAAACGGCTTCCTCGAGGTAGTAGTTGTCAGTCATACCGACAGCGAAATGCAGCTTGCCACGAACCCTAGGCCCCAGCTCTGGCCAGTCACGCTCCAGGATATGGCGAAGGTCCCAATTTTCGCGCCAGTATTCGGCAACCGCCGGGTCGATCACGCCCGTCTCCGGATCAAACAAGGGCGCCGGATAGCCATCGGGTCCAACGGGACTGTAGACGGCCTGCCAGATGGCAAACTGGTCCCCGGATCGATCCTTGTCGCCCACGGCCTGCTCGTAGTTGAACCAGTCCCGCACGTGAAAATTTACCAGGCCGTCGACTTCCCGTTGCGCCGGTAATGGTGTACTGATCCATTCCAGCTCATTGAGGAACGCATTGCGGTTTTCATAGATATTGACCTGCGTCAATTTTCGAAAATCGATCGGGTCCGGTGCCCACGGAAAACTGCCCGCAAACATTTCGGGGTAAAAGACCATCATCGCCGCTGCTTCCCAGCCCCCCGTCGAACGGCCCGCCAACACCCGCCCCCACGGCTCGCTGACTATTCGGAAGTTTTCTTCCAGATAGGGCATCAGCTCTTCGGTTAGTGCGTCACCGTAAGGCCCGACATTGACCGAATTTACAGACTGAGACGTGTCGAAAAACGGATTGGAATCGCGGAAGGTGATCACCACGATCTTTGCGGCGTCACCGGATGTCCAGTGATCATAGAACCCATCGAGTTGCGGCCCGACGATTTCGTCAATCTGCGTGTAGTCCTCGTGGAACCACTCTACCGGTGCCCATGGCGCGGGTGTGAAACCCGATGAATGTCCCTGCAAATAGAGAACGGGGTATGTTGCGTCCGGGTGTTCGTCGTAACCCTTAGGCAACAGGACGTTGGCCCCGACATACATATCCCGACCCCAGAATGCCGACAATTTTTCGCTGCGGATCTTGAGGTACTTCACCCACTCCGTATCGTTGTAGTTGCCCTGCTGAAGAACTTCCCCATCTGCGAGCGGGCGGTCCGGTGGAATCACGCTATTGATTTCCAGGGCGATAGCGATCCCGGTGTCGGCACTGATCGTCACCGGTATCACCTCACTGTAGGCATTGCCTGGCGCCTTGAATGGCTTCTGATGAGCACCGCTGTTGAGATGTGCCTCGATAGTGTGTCCATCGGCGCGATGAAATGTCGTATAGACAGTAAGAAAAGCTTGAGCGTAATAATCGCCTGGCGGCAATTCCACAATGGCTGCAAACGGATACCCGCGCACTGTCGGCTTGCCATCGGCAATAATCACGGTATCCCCTGCCGAAAAACTCCGGACATCGATACCCCATAGAGGATTGCCCGTAACGCCCGTGCCCAGTCGCGGTTCCTCATCTTTGGTCCGTGAAAAGATCATAAAAGCGCGGCCGACAACCGGCACATCGAGACCGAGTTCAGCGATGCCTCTGGCCGCTTCTTCAGACAGTGATATGCGA
>CAZJFQ010000113.1:0-1564 GCA_964545335.1 uncultured Gammaproteobacteria bacterium
CTAGCAACGGAGACAATCCGGACGGGGATTTGGTACAGGTCTGTCCCCGTGTAAGTCAGGTTTTTCTGACTCGCAGGACCCACCCCATCAGGCGGGTATCGCCAGCTCTGGCCCCTTCCAGTGGCATGTCGTGGTGGATTCTTTCCAGTGGGTCCGTTTCAAAACCGGCCGCCTGAAACATGGCGAGGATCGCCCGGGCCTGGGACTCGTCCGACGACACCCGTCCAAGATCCTCGAGCCGTTCGACATTGGCCTCAATGTCCCGCCGGGCGTTGTCGAGGTAGCGATAGGTGTCCTGCAAACCCCATTCGAAGCAGTGTTGCAGGGCCTCGCTGAGGTGACCGAGAGCTGTCTGTAGCATATCCGGCTGGCGGGCGTTCTCCGCCGCTTCAGTAACCCGGGCTGCCGCGGCATTGAAAGCGTCGCGTCGCTGTTGAGCCAGGGGATCTGCCGACAGCGCCTGCCGCTTCTCCGGGGTATCCGCCGTGGCCATCGACAGGACCACATCCCGCGCACGCTCGAACACCAGGGATTCGTCAAACAGGATTCCGGATGTCTCCAGCTCCTCCCGCGCAACCTCGAGCACGATGGAATCGTCGTTGTGAATGACGAACAGGCCTTCGGCTCCCGCTGCTGTAATTCGACTGAGTTCGGTGACAGTTTCTTGTATCGGGGTGTATTCGAGCGCGTACTGACCGGTGACCGCATCGAAATGGGCGTCCGGGAACGGTGTTGCTTCAGCGGGGGTCCGCGAATGAAAAACGACGCCGTCGACCAGATCGGCCTGACTTTTGAGCATTTGCCCGGGATCGATAACCGCCTGATCTACACCGTGAATCTCAAACGTCTTACCCGTATCCCGCGACACCTGGTTTGCAAAAACCGCAATTGCGCCGTTGCCGGTGCAGATGTCGAGGATTCGCGAGCCGGCCCCGAGCTTGGAAAAAAAATCGTCCCACAGCCGTCGCATGCTGCCTTCATAGTTGCCCTTGAATGCGGCTGCGCAGGAGGTCAGAAACCCATGGGCCCAGTACCGGTCCCAGTGCTCCGTACCGTCGGGCAGAGATCTGGGTTTGGGTGAATGCGGCATGAGCGGAATCCGGGCTTTGAGGTCCGGGCGATTGCGCGGGGCAGAAAGACTATCACAGGGGATTCAGCAGACAACCGAATGGCACTGCCCCGTCAGGTACTTTGACAGCGTCTGGAGCGCAATGCCCGGAGGATGGAGTCGAGTGCCGACGTCACCTCGTCAACATCGTTATCACTTAACAAAGTATGAAACGGCAATGCAAAGATTCTCTCGGCGACAGCCTCTGTATGTGGCAGGTCGCCACGGGTATGACGGCCGGACTGGCCAAAAACGCCACTGAGGTGAATGGGCGGGAAATAATGTCCGCACTGGATGCCGCGGCCGGACAGCTCTTTAGTCACGTAGTCTCGATCGGCTGCATCAAAACTATTATCCAGCCTGACGCAAAATGCGAACCAGGAAACCCGCCCTTCAGGCGGGTCGAGATCCGGCAACACCAATCCATCCGTCCGGCTCAACTGTACCGAGTATCGA
>CAZJFQ010000113.1:1664-2877 GCA_964545335.1 uncultured Gammaproteobacteria bacterium
TGCCAGTTCCTGTATCGAATCCAGCGGCGCAGGTCGGCCGAACAGATGCACCACAACAATCGCTCGCGTATGCTGAGTAATCGCATCGGCGGCATTGCCGGGATCGATGTTGAGAGTGACCGGATCGATGTCGGCAAAAACCGGATCGGCACCAGTGGCAGCAATCGCGTTCGCCGTGCCCATGGCCGTGAGAGCAACAGTAAGTACCTCGTCACCCGGACCGATGCCAAGGCATCGGAGACAGAGCGTCAGGCCGGCCGTGCCTGAACTTACAGCGAGCGCTGATTGGGCTCCGCAGAATTCAGCCAGCGATTGTTCGAACTCACGCCGGGCCGGCCCGAGACTCAGCCGTCCGCTGCGGAGTACTTTCGCGACCGCGGCGATTTCTGCCGGACCGATGTCAGGCGCGGCGAGCGTTATCCGGAAAGTCATGTTGAAAGACCGGACCCGACGGAGTGTCGATCACCGGGACGGCCCGTTTGATCAGCAGCGTATCCGCGGCAGGCGCGTGGCGGAGTACATCGGTGATTCTTTCGGCGCTATGGCCATCACCATAAGGATTGACAAGATTGACCAGCGAGCCGCGAAACGCGGGGTCGCCGGCCCGCGCAACAGCGGTCAGGATAGCGTCCCGATCGGGCACGACATCGATGATGTTGGCGGTCCGTTCGCGTCCGGCCTGCCTGAAGCCGATATTGACGACCGGCAGCCGGAAAGACGGCGCTTCCATGATGCCGCTGGATGAGTTGCCGATCATCATTCCAGCCAACTTTAACAAACCGAAATAGACTTCGGGCGCCAGGTTGACGTGCAGTCGGGCGCGGGCAATGCGGGCACAGAATTTCCGTGCCCTTCTTATGAGAGAGCGGCTGCCCGCATCGGCGTTGGGAAAACAGAACACGATCGGAGCGGATAGCCGCTCGAGGGCAGCAAACACGGCATCAGCTTCTGCCAGCGTGTTGTCCAGCAACGTGACCGGGTGGTATGCAACCACTATCGGCGGTTGATCGAGATCCATATCAAGTGCCCGCGATAACGAATCGCGACCGGGCAGGCGGCTCTTCGTGAGATAGTCCAGGGAAGGGGCGCCCGTCTGGTACACGCGCCACGGTTCCTCGCCCATGGCGATCACCCGTAGTCGTGCTTTAGCCGTCGGAGTGAAATGCAGGTGGCTGATCTTTGTCAGTGCGTTTCGCACCGCATCGTCAATCGC
>CAZJFQ010000113.1:2977-5484 GCA_964545335.1 uncultured Gammaproteobacteria bacterium
GGGCTCAGGTGGGCGCCCATGGCGATAAGCTTGAGGTCGAGATCAGCGTGTCCACGAATGGCGCGCAGGGGCCAGTACAGATGTGCGAAGTCCGCGCGGGACGTCGTCAATACGGCTACACGGCGCGGTTTTGATGCTTGCTCGCGCATTCAGGGTGTTTGACTCAACCTATCCAGGCCCTCGTCGAGATCCGCGCGGGTAAGAAGGCGGCCACGAACCATTACGGCTTCGATTTCACGCGTGTTTCGGATGTCATCCAGAGGGCTGGCATTCAATAGTATTAGATCCGCAGTCTTGCCCGTTTCTATACTGCCAAATTCGCGATCCCTTTCAAAAAAGATGGCAGGATAAATTGTTCCGGTCATCAAAGCCTGAAACGGTGTCAGTCCGGACTCAACCAGCACTTCGAGTTCGCGGTGCACCGAGAAACCGGGCACCTGAAAAACCTGCGGCGCATCCGATCCGAGCAGAAGGCCGGCACCGGAGTCGTGCAGTGCTTTTATGAGCTCGCGCCGGATTTCCACAAACCGGCGGGCCGTATCGGCGTCATAGTTGTCATTGGCTAGGGTTCGGGTCTTGCGCTCTACCCACGAACGCACTATCTCTTCGGGCATGTATTGCATTTCCGGCCATGCCGCCATTTCCTCCGCGTCGACCGGCAGAATGATATTTTCGATCAGGGTTTGCGTCGGCACATTCCAGACGCCCGCCCGGGCAGTTGCTTTGGCCAGCGCCGGTATCTTTGCTTTGTCCACAACGCTGGTCAGATTGACCCCGAAGAAGCTGGGCGGGTAGGCGGACAAATCCGTGCCATCTGTAACCAGGGCCTGCATATAGCCATCGAGATGATCGATGGTCGCCTGTTTTGCTTCCAACGCCCGCTCGACGCCGACGTTGGCCGAAACGTGGCCGGCAAAACGGATACCGAGTTGATCCGCCATGACGGTTACCGCATCGAATTCTATTTTCGTGAGTCCGGGATGCAGCTTTAGAAAATCATAGCCGGCCTCTTTCTGCATCCGTACCCGCTGCATAGCATCGCGCGCGCCATCAACAGTATCGTTGTTAAACGATGGTCCGGATGTAATCAACCGGGGACCAAGTACCTGCTGCAGATACAGGTGGCGTCTCAGTGTGAGATGCGACTTCTCTCCTAGCATGCCGCGTGCAGTCGTGACGCCATTGGCGACGTATAAGAAGAGAACCCGGTCACGATAGCTCTCGCCCTGACTTTGTGATGGAACATGGGCATGCATCTCTGCAAGGCCGGGTATGAGATAACGCCCCTCGCCGTCGATGACGATGGATCCTTCCGGGACCGCGACCTCTGAAGCCGCGCCGATTACTGTGATTTCGCGTCCCTCGATAACGACAGTCTGGCCTTTTATCACGCGGTTGATGTCCATCGGGATAACGTTGACGTTGACGATAGCCTTGATTTCGGTGTGGCTGTCCGCAGCAGCAACATCCGTCAATAAGACAGACCCGAAAATCAGCACGGCGGATATCAGATTACGAGTCGGAAGAAGCATGACGAATACCTGGGCTTCGGGACAGTTCGAGTCAGTTTGGACAAAGACTGACCGTGAAAATTCTTTGCGCGGCGCGCTGTTCCGAGCCCCACATGACAGGTTGCCGTCCTTCGTTTCGGGCGAAACCCGCTCAGTTGCCCAGGGGAATCTGCAGACCGAAATTAAACATCACTTCATTCAGTCGGTTCTGACCCGTAACGCTGTCATCGGTCCAATCCGAGCGATAGCGTATCTCCGTACGCAACTTCGTCCGGGTTCTTTCAAAATTGGTCAATATCCCAAACGCTAATGAAGTCATAAGATTGCCGGTGTTGCGCCGAATGCTGCTGTCGGTCTTGAGATAGCCGACCCCCAGCAGAAAATACGGAGTCAATTTACTGTACCGATAGAATACAAACGAGTAATCGACGCCGATGCCAAATGCATCCTGTTCATCGAATCCGGTGTAAGACGCTCCGGTAGCGTAGATTTCGATGTTGGCCTTTTCACTCATGACTTTGCCGATGCCGAGGTGACCTCCAAAGTCGTCATCCACCGGGCGATCGCTGTCAACCCAGATGGCGGAAATCATCGGTGTCAGATACCAGTCGCCGACCTCGTCGGCGATGGCAGCAGAGGCCATCAGCAGCGTACCGGTAATCACGGTGGCCAGGGCGGTCTTGTTCATTCTGATTCTCCCGTGTTGCCGGAATCCGCGTTTCAGATTCTTGTTTTCAGGGTGCTGCGGGCCGGCAGTCCTCACGCACACCGCTCCGAAAGGCCCGGCCCGGTTGCGCAGGAGCGCCTCAGATAATAACTGACAACCGGTTTCTTTGCATCGGATATGGGCGTGTTTGCGGAGGCCTATTCAGCCAGCAATCTGTCGCGACGCACCAGCAGCGATCGGATCTGCCGCTCCGAAATCAATCCGCCCAGCTCGATCCCGAGTGACTCCTCGTTCAGATCTGAAAGCCTCGCCCGGAGTTCATCGGACAG
>CAZJFQ010000114.1:0-5426 GCA_964545335.1 uncultured Gammaproteobacteria bacterium
CATGGATTCCGATCCGTCCGAGGCCTCCAAAGGATCGATTTCGTCAAAATTGGCGAAGCCCGCCAAGGCAGCGAAAACGGCGAAAGCCGAGGACACTCTGTCAGAAGGCGAAGTCAACGAAATGCTCAACTAACCGCTTGCGGTCTTTGAACCGCTGGAATTCGGGCCGACAGTTTGTTGGCCCTTTTTGTTGAGTTGGTATTACAGAACGGGCGTCCCAAGGTGACTCTAGTCACTTTTCGGCGGATTGCTTTGGTAATCGCCGAGCTTTACGAAGTGCTTCGCGGAGAACGAACTCGATCTGCGCGTTCAGACTGCGCAAATCATCGTCAGCCCAGCGCTGCATCGCCGCGAGGAGTTCCTCGTTAGCACGTAAAGCAAATGCTTTTCGTTTAGCCATCGCGGCAGTCAGCAGCGCCTACCCGTCATACCGGTTGAATCAGGTATACAACGAGCCGGTATTCAGCACAGGCTGTGCGTTCTCTTCACCACAAAGCACGACGAGGAGATTGCTCACCATGGCTGCCTTACGCTCCTCGTCGAGTTCCACAACCTGCAGTTGTTTCAGTTCCTCCAGCGCCATCTGCACCATGCCAACAGCGCCGGCTACGATCTGCTGACGTGCTGCAATGATTGCTGCGGCCTGCTGCCGGCGCAGCATGGCATGGGCAATCTCGGGCGCGTAGGCCAGATGGCTGATGCGAGCCTCGACGACATTGACACCGGCCTTGTTCAGACGGGCCTGGATCTCATTCCGCAGGGCCTGGGCTATGTCCTTCGGACTACTGCGAAGCGCAGTTGTCTCGTCATCGTGTGCCTCGTAGGGATACGTGGTGGTTAGATTTCTCAATGCAGCTTCGCTCTGGATGTGGACGAACTCCTTGTAGTCGTCAACCTCAAAAACCGCTTCGGCGGTGTCGACCACACGCCAGACCACGACGGCGGCGATTTCGATCGGGCTGCCGCTGGCATCGTTGACCTTGAGTTGGCCGCTTTCAAAGTTCCGGAGCCGAACGGACACCGGCTTCTTGGTGAAAAACGGGTTCGCCCAGCGCAAGCCCGGCTCACGTATCGTTCCGACGTACTTGCCGAAAAGCTGCAGCACCTTGGCTTCGTTGGGGTGCACCATAAAAAAACCGACCCAAAGCACGATTGTCAGGATGTTGGCCAGCACGCTCAACAGTACCGCGCCTACCGAGCCCGCAGCCGCTGCCGTCAGCAGCGCCAGTACAAACAGGATTTGCAGCACCAGCAATATCGCGATCATCGGATAGCCCGACATCACTTTTTGTCTGATTTCTCTGATCATATGTCCTCCTCGTCAGACATCAAAACGATATTGAAATGATATCATGGATGAAAAAAGTACAGCGCCGGAATTCACATAATCTAAAAAAAACGGTTCCAGGAACCGTTTCTGGTCGCACAAGAAGCCCTTATAGATCAAAGTATTACGATTGAATGGCACGCGCCGGGGTGGGGGAAACGGTTCCTGGCACCGTTTCTGCGATTGATCACTGCGGTTGACATACTGTTCCAGAACGATTATTCTGTACCCATGGCACGAGTTCGTGAATTCAGTCCGGATGAGGCGCTCAAACGCGCCGTTGATGTGTTCTGGAAAAAGGGGTATTTCGATACCTCGATGGATGACCTGGTTAGCGAAACGGGCGTCGCTCGCTACGGCTTGTATGGAACATGGGGTAACAAGCGGGAGTTATTTCTCGCGGCCCTCGAGCGCTACGGCAATGAAGGCGTGCAACAGTTCCAGGCAGGACTCAAAAAACCGGACGCGGGCCTGAGGGAGGTTCACGATTTTTTTGACAATCTGGTGAGTTTGGCCAGTGGCAAGGACAAGTTAGGTTGTATGGCATGCAACACTGCGACGGAGGTTGCACCGCATGACCCGGAAATCGCCAAGGCTGTCCGCAAAATGTTCAGCAAGCTGGCCGGATCATTCAAAAACGCACTAACTAATGCTGTAGCCAGTGGGGAATTGAAGACCGATCATGATCTTGATGAGTTGTCCGAATACCTGGCCGGGATTATCCGCAGTGTTTCCATCATGACCCGTGCCGGTTATGCGAACAGAGACATCAGAAGTTACATTGACATCTCACTGACGGTGTTGAATCAGTAGCAAAAAAATTTGACGAATACAGATCAAACATTCTGGATAAAGGCGTGAACCTGTTGACACAAAACCATTACCGTCCCGGTCTAGGCCGGGGCATTTTTTTTGCCTGTATCAGAACAAATATTCTGTAACTAACTAATTACGAGGAAACTGACCATGAACAATTCAGCCCAACTGTCGCTCACTGACAAACTGGCTGTCCGGCTTGCCGACTTTGCTATAGCAAGGCCGTGGCTGACTATCGCACTCTCGTTATTGCTCGTGGCGGTGGCGGCAAGCGGAATCAGTAATCTGGGCCTTGCCAACAACTACCGGGTGTTCTTCTCGCCGAAGAATCCGGAACTTGTAGCATTTGAGAACTTTCAGCAAACCTATACGAAGAACGACAATATCCTGTTCTTTGTAAAGCCCCGCACCGATGAGGTTTTCTCGCCGACAATCGCGGATGCGATCGAGCGGTTGACCGAGCGTGCCTGGCAGATCCCGTACGTCATCCGGGTCGATTCCGTTTCAAATTTCCAACACAGCTGGGCGCAGGAAGACGATCTGACGGTCGAGGACCTGATTCGCGGCGGGGCGGCGCTGACCCGGGAGCAGCTTGATGACAAGCACCGAGTTGCAATCGACGAGCCACTGATCTATCGCAACCTGCTTGCCGCTGATTCGAGCGCAACAGGGGTCAACGTTGTTCTCCAGTATCCGGAACAGAGTATCACCGAGGTTCCGGAGGCAGCCGCGGTTGCGCGTGAAATCGAGAAAGAGATCGAAGCGGCCTATCCCGTCGACATTGCACTGACCGGCGTTTCGATGCTCAACAATGCTTTTGCGGAGTCCGGCCAGAAGGATGCTGGCACATTGGTTCCCGGCATGTACGTCATCCTGTTGCTGGCGACCGCTCTCGTGCTGCGGAGTTTCAGCGGCACGCTGGCTACGTTACTCGTCATTCTGGTGTCGACACTGACGGCGCTGGGCCTGGCTGGTCATTCTGGCGTTCTGCTCGATCCGATTTCGCTGACCGCCCCGATTATCATCATGACGCTGGCGGTAGCCGATTCGATCCACATTCTGGTGTCAATGCTTACATTTATGCGTGAAGGCCGTTCAAAAACGGAAGCACTTCGGGAATCACTGCGTATCAATTTTTTGGCCATCAGCATCACGAGCCTGACGACGATTATTGGTTTTCTGGCGCTTAATTTTTCTGATTCACCGCCGTTCTGGATCCTCGGTAACGTTACGGCAGTCGGTATTGCCGCAGCCTGGCTGTTTTCCGTAACTTTTCTGCCCGCGTTATTGCGGCTGCTGCCGATGCGGGTGCGTAAGACCGCCAACGGTCGGACAAAGAGAGACGCTGCGCTCAACGCACTCGGCGGTTTTGTGGCGGCAAAATTCAAACCGATTCTGGTGATTGGCACCTTGCTAGTTGCCGGTCTCGTGGCGACGCTGCCGCGGCTCGAGCTCAATGACCAGTGGGTCGAGTATTTTGACGAGCGGGTAACTTTCCGGACCGATACCGACTTTGCGCTTTTGACGATGCCGGGCATTTACCCGATGGAGTTCTCAGTCGAAGCCAGCGAACCGGAAGGAATATCCGATCCCGAATACCTTCACAACCTGGATGCATTTGCCAATTGGCTGCGGACTCAGCCAGAGGTCGAGCATGTTTATTCATACACCGACATCATCAAGCGGTTGAACAAGAACATGCACGGCGATGACGAGACTTATTATCGAATACCGGATGACCGGAAACTGGCTGCGCAGTACCTGTTTCTATACGAAATCTCGCTGCCTTTCGGTCTCGATCTTAACGATCGGATCAATATAGACAAATCTGCTACCCGCGTAACGGCGACTCTTACCAACGTCACGACAGTGGAAACACGCGCATTTATCGACAAATCGCGCGACTGGCTGGAAGCCAATACACCCGAGTATATGTGGACCCAGCCGACGTCTGCCAACGTGATGTTTTCGTTCATATCACAGCGGAACATCGAGTCCATGCTAGTCGGCAATGGTGTGGCGGTGGTCCTTATTGCCCTGGTGCTGATCATCGCGCTCCGCAGCGTCAGCCTCGGATCCTTGAGCCTGTTGCCCAATCTGCTGCCAATTCTGATGACCTACGGCATCTGGACCCTCCTCGTGGGCCAGATCGGCATGGCAGCGGCCACGGTCTCGGCGTCCTCGTTAGGCATCATTGTCGATGACACAGTGCATTTCCTTGCCAAGTACGTTCGGGCACGACGCGAAAAGGGGCTGGATCAGCCTGGCGCTATTCAATACGCCTTTCGCACGGTCGGACAAGCGCTGATCGCAAATTCGATCATTCTTGCCGCCGGCTTTTCGTTTCTTGCACTGTCGACGTTCAGGGTGAATCTCGAGATGGGGCTCTTAACTGCGCTGGCTATCGCTGTTGCGCTGGCGTTCGATCTCTTCCTGTTACCGGCGCTGCTGATGCTCGGTTACCGGACAAAGACTGCTGATTCAGATATCGATTCTGAGAGGAGAGTAGATTATGACGACTCGAAAGCACTACAACCCGCTGGCTAACGTGGCCCGATTCGTGTCGCTGTTGCTTTACGGCGTACTGGCTGTCGGTCTGGTGAACATTGCCAGGGCCGACTCGGTAGACGGGCTTACCGCGGAGGACCGTGGCTACGCCGTCGCCGCTCGCAGTGACCGTTCGGACCGCGGTTTTGCCGACAGCAAAGTCGAACTGAAGATGGTCCTGCGCAACAAGGCTGGCAAGGAAACGACGCGGTCCATGCGCTTGACTACGCTGGAAATTCCGAACGAGGATCTTGGCGACAAATCGCTGATCATTTTCGATACGCCGGTGGATATTGAAGGCACGGCACTTCTGTCGCATGCGCGGATCCTGGACCCGGATGATCAGTGGTTGTACCTGCCGGCACTCAAACGGACCAAGCGAATCTCGTCCGTCAATAAATCCGGCCCATTCGTTGGTTCCGAGTTTTCGTTCGAGGACTTTACGGCGCTTGAGCTCAACAAGTACGATTATCGGTATATCGGCGAGGAAGCCTGCGGTGACCTGACCTGCGACGTTGTCGAGCGAATTCCGCGTTACGAGCACTCCGGATACAAGCGTCAATTGGCCTGGGTCGATCAGGAGGTATTTCAGATCCGCAAGGTTGACTTCTACGATCGACGCGGTGATCTGCTGAAAACCCTGACTCTTGACGACTACCGTCTGTACGACGACCAGTACTGGCGTGCTCTGACTCTGAGAATGGTCAATCACCGGACCGGGAAGGAAACCGACTTG
>CAZJFQ010000115.1:0-4086 GCA_964545335.1 uncultured Gammaproteobacteria bacterium
TGACAGCCGGGGTTTGACCCCGCTTAAGACGGCGTGACAGAACGACAGGGGTTGCCTCTGGCATAATTGTTTCAGGGTCAGACCCCGAGGGGTCTGACCCCTTTGCGAACAGGTGTTTATCATGAGTTACAACACGATCGAGTATTCGGTAGCGGACGGTGTTGCGACACTTGCGCTCAATCGGCCCGATACCCTCAACAGTTTTAACGAAGAAATGCACGCGGAAGTCCGCGAGGCGCTGCAGAACCTGCAACGGGACGAGAGCGTGCGCTGCCTGTTGCTCACCGGGAACGGTCGCGGTTTCTGCGCCGGGCAGGACCTGGGTGATCGGCAAGTAGCTCCTGGCGATGCGGCGCCCGACCTCGGCAGTACACTCGAAGCCAACTACAACCCGCTGATCCGAACTCTCAGGTCACTCGACCTGCCGGTCGTCTGTGCTGTCAATGGCGTCGCCGCCGGCGCCGGAGCGAATATCGCGCTGGCGTGCGACATTGTTCTTGCCGGTCGTTCGGTCCGGTTTATCCAGGCCTTTTGCAAGGTTGGTCTCATTCCGGATTCCGGCGGAACCTGGACACTGCCACGCCTGGTCGGCACGGCACGTGCAACGGCACTTGCCATGCTTGGTGACAAGGTCACCGCGGAACAAGCGGAAACCTGGGGCATGATCTGGAAATGTGTTGACGATGAGTCGCTGATGGAGGAAGCGACGGCACTCGCGCGGCATCTCGCACAGCAGCCGACTACCGGGTTGGCGTTGATGAAAAAAGCAATCAACGCATCGTTCGGCAACTCGTTGGACGAACAGCTCGACGTGGAACGGGACTATCAGCATCAGGCCGGCCGGACGGAAGACTTCCGGGAGGGCGTCAGCGCATTCCTCGAGAAGCGCGCGCCAAAGTTCAAAGGTAAGTAGCGTGTCTCAAATATCCCCGAATCAGACAGTGGCCGTCATTGGTGCCGGCACCATGGGCGCGGGAATTGCGCAGGTTGCTGCTGCGGCCGGACACGAGGTGCTTCTTTTCGACAACGTCGATGGCGCAGTTGAGTCGGGAATAGAAAGAACTGCCAAAGGGCTCGAGCGTCAGGCCGAGCGCGGCAAGATTTCTGATGCAGCAAAGGATTCGCTTCTCGGACGCATTAAAAAGGCCGATTCGATCCGTCAACTCGCCAAGGCACGACTTGTCATCGAAGCTATTGTTGAAGATCTGGATGCGAAACAAGGCCTGTTTCGGGAGCTGGAAACGATTTGCGGAGAAGACGCTGTACTCGCAACGAATACGTCATCGATTTCAGTGACGGCTATCGCCGCGGCCCTTGACCGGCCCGGTCGGGTAGTCGGCATGCACTTTTTCAACCCGGCACCGGTTATGAAACTGGTGGAAGTAGTCAGTGGCATTGCGACTGAGCCCGCTGTTGCCGGTGACATCTATGAGTTATGCAAGACCTGGAAAAAGACACCGGTGCATGCGAAGAGTACGCCGGGATTCATTGTTAATCGGGTTGCACGACCATTTTACGGCGAAGCCTTGCGCCTGCTCCAGGAACAAGTGACATCCGTGGCGACCATCGATGCAGTAATCCGGGACTGCGGCGGTTTTCGCATGGGTCCCTTTGAGCTCATGGATCTTATCGGTATCGATGTAAATCTCGATGTCACGAAGTCGGTGTATCACGCATTTCATGAAGACCCGCGGTATCGGCCGTCGATCATCCAGGAAGAAATGGTTGCTGGGGGTCTGCTTGTCCGCAAGATCGGTCGCGGGTTTTACGATTACGGCTCGGACGAGCGCGAGTCGCCGGCCGTGGAGCGGGATTTTGATCCGCCGGCGGCAATCACGATAGCAGGCGACCTGGGTCTGGCGAGCGGAATCGAGGTTGCCATTCGATCGGCAGGACTCAAACTCGACAAGACGGCGGGCCCGGGAGTTCTGATGATACCGGGAGCGACGTTAGCGCTCACAGACGGTCGCCCCGCGACATCCCGCAGTATTTCCGATGGTCTGTCCGACCTGGTTGTATTTGATCTGGCGCGTGACTTCGCCGCAACGCCAAGACTCGTGATGGCGCGGTCAGAACAGGCGGATGACGGCGCGCGAAAGGCTGCTGCGGGATTGGTCCAGGCTCTGGGAAAGGAGGCGACATTTATCGAGGATGTGCCGGGGCTGATTCTAGCGCGTACAGTCGCGATGCTCGTAAATGAGGCGGCAGATGCCGTGATGACGGGGGTTTGTATGCCGGCCGATCTGGATACAGCTATGACCCTGGGTGTTAACTACCCGCAGGGGCCACTCGCGTGGGGCGAAGAAGTGGGTCTCGGGTACATATTGAGCACGATGGATGCGCTGGCTTGTACCTATTGCGAGGATCGCTATCGCGCTTCGGCGATGTTGCGTCGTCTGACCGCCGCAGGAGGGAGGTTCCATGGCGAGTCCTGACAATTACCGTGCTGTGGAAATTGCCCGGGCATCCAGCGCATCGATGCATGCAGCGGACATTGCGGCGCAGAACCTCGGCATGTCGGTAGCCGACATAGGACCGGGGCACGCGTCAGTAGTAATGACAGTAACGGATGACATGTTGGATGACAGTGGTTGTTGTCATCCCGGTCTGATATTCAGCCTCGCCGATACGGCGTTTGCTCATGCGTGCAATAGTTATAATATTGTTGCACTCGCGTCGGCCTGCTCGGTCGAATACGTAAACCAGGCCAGGGCTGGCGACGAACTGATTGCTGTTGCCAAAGAAAAACATCGTTCCCGTCGAACGGGTGTGTACGATGTCGATATTTTGAACAAACAGGGGTTGATCATCGCTGTTTTTCGCGGCAAATCCCTTGCGACCGGCGATCGACTTGTAGACGGCATGGAGCAACAGAATGGCTGACGCGTTTATCTGTGACGCAGTACGCACGCCGATCGGAAGATACGGTGGCGTGCTCTCGTCAGTAAGAGCCGATGATCTCGGGGCAGTGCCCGTGGCTGCTCTGGTGGAACGAAACCGGAGTGTGGACTGGGCGCATATCGATGATCTTGTATTTGGCTGTGCAAATCAGGCCGGCGAGGACAACCGCAATGTAGCTCGAATGGTGAGTCTTCTGGCCGGTTTACCGACAGGCGTCACCGGCGTAACGGTGAACCGGCTTTGCGGGTCCGGGATGGAAGCCATTGGGATCGCAGCGCGGGCGATCAAAGCCGGCGAGGCAGACATTATGATCGCCGGCGGTGTTGAATCCATGTCGCGTGCGCCGCTCGTTATGCCGAAACCCGAAACCGCATTCAGCCGCAGGGCTGAGATCTATGACACGACGATGGGCTGGCGCTTCGTAAATTCCAGAATGCAGGAATTGTACGGGACAGACTCGATGCCTGAGACGGGTGAAAACGTAGCGGAACAGTTCGGTGTCAGTCGCCAAGATCAGGATAAGTTTGCCTTGCGTAGCCAGCAACGCACCGCGGCAGCGATTGAACGCGGTTTCTTTAATAACGAAATTGTGCCGGTCACCGTACCGAAGCGAAAAGGCGACCCGGTAATCGTTGACGCAGATGAACATCCACGACCGAATACGACACTGGACGTGTTAAACAAATTGCCGACTCCATTTCGCAAAAACGGAACGGTTACAGCGGGCAATGCGTCGGGCATTAACGACGGCGCCTGCGCGCTGATAGTCGCTTCCGCAGCAGCCGCGAAGCAACACGGCCTGACACTAAGAGCGCAAATCATCGCTGTCGGAACGGCCGGCGTAGAACCACGCATTATGGGCATGGGCCCCAGCCCGGCCAGCGAAAAACTTCTGACCCGAACCGGTCTCAAACTCGATCAGATGGATGTCATTGAACTGAACGAAGCCTTTGCTGCTCAGTCGCTTGCTGTGTTGCGGGAACTGGGTATTGATGACGATGCGGAGCAGGTCAATCCCAATGGCGGCGCAATCGCCCTGGGTCATCCATTAGGCATGTCGGGCGCGCGTCTGGTGACCACGGCGATGTATCAGTTGCACGACGCCGGCGGTCAGTTCGCGCTTTGCACAATGTGCATCGGCGTGGGGCAGGGAATCTCTATGATCATCGAACGTGTCTAGTCGCA
>CAZJFQ010000115.1:4186-5350 GCA_964545335.1 uncultured Gammaproteobacteria bacterium
AAGCAGTTCCAGGCCAGGATCGACGACGAGCAACGCATCGAACCCAGGGACTGGATGCCCGAGGCCTACCGTAAGACGCTCGTCCGACAGATCTCGCAGCACGCGCACTCCGAAATCATTGGCATGCAGCCGGAAGGCAACTGGATCACCCGTGCTCCGTCCCTGCGGCGCAAGCTGATCCTGTTGGCGAAAGTTCAGGATGAATGTGGGCACGGTCTCTATCTCTACAGTGCTGCAGAAACTCTGGGGATTTCACGCCGGGACATGGTCGAACAATTGCTCTCGGGGCAAGCCAAGTATTCGAGCATCTTCAACTACCCGACGACAACCTGGGCCGATATCGGTGCAATCGGTTGGCTGGTTGACGGCGCGGCCATCATGAACCAGATTCCGCTGTGTCGTTGCTCCTATGGTCCCTATGCCCGCGCCATGGTGCGCGTCTGCAAAGAAGAGAGTTTCCATCAACGGCAGGGCTATGAACTCCTGCTGGTTCTGTGTCGGGGAACGCCGGAACAAAAGGCTATGGCCCAGGATGCGCTCAATCGATGGTGGTGGCCATCTCTGATGATGTTCGGTCCAAACGATACCGAATCCAAACACAGCGCCCAGTCGATGCAATGGAAAATAAAACGATTCTCTAACGATGACCTACGGCAAAAGTTTGTTGACGTAACGGTTCCCCAAGCTCAATACCTCGGATTGACAGTTCCCGATGCGGATCTCGAGTGGGACGACAAGGCCGAACACTACCGGTTCGGCGAAATCGACTGGCAGGAATTCTTCGACGTCATCGGCGGCAACGGCCCGTGCAACAAGCAACGCATTGAGACGCGCCGCGCGGCGCACGAAAATGGCGCCTGGGTTCGAGAAGCAGCCCAGGCTTTCGCAGAAAAGAGAAAGGCACGTGAGCAAACGTCCGCCGCCTGACGCGACAATTGAGGACCAACCAATGCAACAGAAAGACTGGCCCCTGTTCGAGGTATTCATTCGCAGCCGCACGGGTCTGAGCCACAAACACGCCGGCAGCCTGCACGCTGCCGATGCGGCCATGGCAATCGACAATGCCCGTGATCTTTATACGCGCCGTAAGGAAGGCGTGAGTATCTGGGTACTGCCCTCCGCTGCGATATCAGCGTCTGATCCGGACCACAAGCATGCGTTGTT
>CAZJFQ010000116.1:0-5345 GCA_964545335.1 uncultured Gammaproteobacteria bacterium
CGTTGCCAGCGCCATTCGGAATAATGCGACTCACCATCCATGGTGCCTTCGATGCGGCCAATTAAGGTTGCTCCCTCGACTTCAGCGATAATACGTTGCGGGTAATCGTGGCCCGTGTTTTCAAAAACGGCCCGCCGGCTGGCGCTTTCAATCAGGACAAACGGGGTTGGATCGTGTCCGAAAGGTTGAGCGAAATAGACGACACCGTCAGCAACGTCTTGATAGCGCTGAAATTCGAAGAAGCGCGTACGGTTGCCAGTAATATCCTGTTGAATGCCCAGTTGTAGTCCGCCACGCGGACAACTGATGTATTGCCAGGTCAGCGACGGTCCTTCGCCAATCCACAGTCCGGCCTGCCAGGCGAGCTGATCGACTGACACGCCTCGCAGCGGACTCTGGGTATAGTCAGTCAGTTCAAAGTCGTCATCAACCGCTATCGCACCCGTCAGTACATTAATGACAGCAGCAACACCGACCAGAAATATTGTTGTGAGCCGGAGCATGGTGTTTCTCTTGTTAGCCGGAGGTCAGTCAGGCTATTGCACCGCGAATTTCATCAAAGGAAAAGCTATGCGGCGCAGTTTTTACATACTTTTTACAATTGGTTGTCTGAAATCACTGTGGCCCGGCATGGTCGTCGTCCGGAAATAATCGTGCCGCGATACCGCGCAAGTAGGAAGAAACGCGATCAACTGCATCGGAATCGACGCCATAGGTCGACAACCAGATCCCGCAGGTAGGTCCGCCGGCCTCCATCTCGATGAACAAAAGGGCGTCGTTGAGTTCCGGAACCAGGGCAGCAAAAGTCGCCGGTACATTGGCAATCTCAATAATCGCCTCATATACCAGATCCTTAGTCAGGCGCATTTTTGTCTGTTGGCCTGCTGCCAGCGAGCCTATATCCACAGACATCTCCAGTCCGGCGTCGCCAACGATGGCAAGCCAGGCTTCAGCAGGCGTTCCCTGAGTCCGGAAACGTGCCCATGCCATTTGACGAATGTCGCGGGCATGTCGTTCCAGGTAGTGTTTCAGATTCCGCAGGAAATAAATCCAGCCATTCTGTGTTCCGTCATACATGTCATCCCAATCAGCTCCGGTTCCAAATCCCGAGTTGACGAGACGCAAAACCGTTTTTCCGTGGCGGGACTCGATCCGGTAGTCCACAGCGAGCTGGACAACAGTGCCGTCAGACTTTTCCCACGGATCATCCAGCCAGCGCAGATGGCTGCCGGGTTCCCAGACATCGATCGTCGTTTCCCAGGCACAATCGTCACCCCAGGACACGAATACTTTTTCGCCTTTGCCCGTGCCGGCACGCGCCTCGAGCGGAAACCAGCTGGCGAGGCGCGCCGCCTCGGTGAGCGCCTGCCATACCGCCTCGGTTGTAGCTGAGATTTCAACTTCCAGTTCGATGGCTCTCCCGGCATCCGGATGCTGATCAGACACGACAGTTCTCCTTTTTTGTTGTCGGCGGCGCCGGATAGCCCGAGGTGATAAACCGGAAGCGACGACCATCTCTTGCTTTTGGACGATGATATTTTTCGATCAGCTGTTGCAGGGTCTGAGTCAGCTCCTCGGAAAAAGCCCGCTGGTCGGCCGGGCCGCGAAAACAAATCTCGCTGTCCAGGGTTAGTGTGGGCAATCGTTTCCCGGCGGCGTCGGCACCGGCGCGAAGTCCGGCGACCTCGCGCAATGTTCGATCCGTGACGGCGATCAGATAATCGCTGGAGAATCGATCCTTAACCGTATCCGGGCAAAGACCGAGTTCACCCAGGATCTCCGGGCTGATACAGAAGCGGCGGGCCGTGGTCTGCATCAACCGTTCAACGCAATTGCCTTTGCGGCGATCTTCAACATGGTGAATCAGCCCGTGACGCTCCAGCTCCCTGACGTGGTATCGCAGTCGCTGTCGGGGCATATCGAGTTTGCGAGCTACGCCCGTGGCGGAGTCGGGATCCAACAGCAACTTCAGCACCTGGGACCTCAGGGGGTCGAGGAGGGCGGCCGCTGCCGCGGGCGAATCAATCAGGGCGAGTTCTTGCTGCATGGCGAATTCGGGTTGACTTCATGTTTCGGCATTATAGACAAGCGCATTTGTCTTTGACAAATGTATTTGTCGAAGAAGCAATAACCTGCCTGTTTATAAGGATTCCAGCCGTTTTTGGTTTTTGTTATGCTTTTTTGTTGAAAAAAATACGATCGTTCGGTATATTTCGAAAGTATGAGCAAGGGAGCAGCAACTCGCGCAGCCATCGTATCCGAGGCCCTGGCCATGGCCAGTATTCACGGGCTAGCGGGGTTAAGCATTGGCCGACTGGCTGGCCGCCTTGGCATGTCCAAAAGCGGTTTGTTCGGCCATTTCGGGTCAAAGCAGGCCTTGCAGCATGCGGTGCTGGAGGAAGTCTGCGAGCGCTTTGTTGTACAGGTGATACAGCCTGCCCTGACGGATGCAACCGGCGAAGCAAGGCTGCGGACGCTGTTTGAGAACTGGCTCGCCTGGGACAGCGACGTGCGTCCCGGTGGTTGCCCGCTTACCGCCGCCGCCAACGAACTCGATTGCCAACCCGGGCCATTGCGCGACTATATCGTCAGCCAGCAGCGGGACTGGCTCAACTGCATCGGCCGGATTCTGAAAAAAGCCGTCAAAGACGGGCAGTTTCGCAGTGATCTCGACGTCGAACAGGTCGCGTTCGAGATTCACGGCGTCGGGCTCGCGCACCATCTCACCGCTTACCTGTTGAGCGACGCAAAGGCCCGGCAACGGGCACTGACCGCTCTCGAACGGATCATCGAACAAGCCCGCAGTCCTTCCATCCATTAATCCTTAACTATCACTCGCAGGAATAGCAGTCATGAACGCCTTACAAGTCTTCGAAAACAGAACGAACGATCGTTTTCTTTCCATAGCGCCCCGATTCAGTGCACCGTCAGGCCCGGGCAACCAAGCCACCTGGCAGGAGCTGGATGTCCATGCGTCGGTAACGCCTGGTGTCTCGCCGCGGCTGGCGCGCCGCGCCAGCGTGGTGCGATCTCTGATCCGTATGTCGCGGGGAACGGCAGCCGCAGCCGCGGGCCTGAGTCTGGGCTGGTTGCTGACTACGTTTGTTGCGACCTTGTCCGGCGCGGACGGTATCCGCATTCTGTCGGCCTTGTTGTTTGCAAGTGCCTGGATCTATGTCGGCCTGGCGGCGGTCGCCGGACGCTGGATGCCGGCTCTCGCATTAATCGGCCTGGCGCTCGTATTGTTCGCCCTGGCCGTTGCCGGCCCGCGCGTTGGCACAGGCGTTTTCGCAGCCGGATTTGGCTTGCAAGCGCTGGTCGCTTTTGTCATCGGTTCGCTGCGCAGCAGAAGTTACAGCGGCACGGATACCATGATCAGCTGGGTCGCAATGAACGCAATTGTTGCGATTACACTGGTTGTTTGATTGCGACTGGTTCTAGCCGATTATCACTTGTGGGGAGGCTTTGGGGAAATGCGGCGCCGCGGATGATCGGGGCCGCATTCTCACCTACAATGTTGCCCCCATCATAAACCGGCGCGGCGACGCCGGAAAGAGTGGTGAGCGTGATCCGCCTGCTTAGTGTCCTGGTGTTTTCAAGTTTGTTGCTGCCCATCGCTGTGGGTGTGTCGCAAGGTAGCGACGATGCCGTGCTGCGACCGGTCGAGCGACTGACGTTTGATACGGACCCGGGGGCCCAGGATTTTTTGAACTGGTCCCATCCAATTCCCGCAGACGCCAACACGGTTCTCCTGAGCGGACGGCTGATTGCGGCCACCTGGACATCGGCGCAGAACCCCACGGTCGGTTTGGCGCTCGGTGACCCGGACAATTATCAACGCCTGCAGGTGCGATACGCAGCAGTTGCGCTGACCAAGCGCTTTACCATGGAGGTGCGCGAGGTCGTTGCGCGTAATGCAAAGAAAACCTGGAGCAGCCGAAGCGATACGGAACTTAGCGATGGGTTTACTTTTCTATTGCGTTGGAACCAGGAGGGGACCATTTATCTCTATAGCGGTAACGCGGGCTGGCAGAGCTTCAGATTTCCACACAAGGTCCGTGTCATTGATCTGTTTTGTACTAACGGTATTTTCGCTATCGACTCCCTGGAATTTTACGAGGCCGGCAGAACCGGCGGACAAGATCCGGGGACATAATCGGATTCCAGATTCCGCTGAAGAAAAGCAACGACATCGGGAGGTTGCCCATGACTGATACCGTGAGAGACCTGATTCAGGGCTGGGAGGGTCAGGCTGTTGTCACCCGGTATGACGCGCCATCGGCAAGCTGGTTTTTCATCGCCATACACAACACAACCCTCGGACCAGCTGTCGGAGGTTGCCGGATAAGGAAATATCCGACGCCGGAAGCCGGGCTACTCGATGCAATGCGGCTAGCGGCGGGGATGACGTATAAATGGGCCGGTGTCGACGTGCCTTTCGGTGGCGGCAAGGCCGTTATTGCCGTGCCCCGGCAAGTGGAAGGTTCAGTACGGGGTGAGTTGCTGGTCCGATTCGCCGGGCTGCTCGAATCATTGCGCGGCTCTTTTGCAACTGGCGTAGACCTCGGGACGACACCGGCTGATATTCGGGAAATGGCAAAACACACCAGTTATGTCATGGGACAGGCGAAGGACGGCCGCAGCATCGACCCCGGGCCCTATACAGCGCTCGGTGTATTTACCGGGATCAGGGCCACGGTCAGAAATCTCTTCGACGGCAACGATACATTGTCCGGGCGCCGGATCCTGATACAGGGCGTCGGTGATGTCGGCTGGCCGCTGGCCGGCATGCTGAAATCAGAAAGAGCCCGCCTGCTGTTCGCCGATACCGATACATCTCGTGCAGCAGCGGCGGTAAAGGAATTTGACGGCGAACTTGTCGATCCGGATTCGGTGTACACGACTGAATGTGATGTGTACGTACCCTGTGCAGTGGGCGCCACGCTGAACCGGGACACGATCCCGGTGCTTCGTTGCCGCTCGGTAGCCGGTTCAGCCAACAATCAGCTGGCAACCGATGAGGATGCGATACGACTGCACAAGCGCGGAATCCTTTATGCGCCGGATTACATTATCAATGCCGGTGGCGCCATTTCTTTTGCAATGATTCACGATGGCACCGAGGACAAGGACTCGCTCAATGCGCGCGTTCGACGTATCGGCGATGCGCTGGACGATATCTTCGAACACGCCGCCCGTTACGACGAAACGCCGGCGAAAGCAGCCCGGGCGCGGGCAGAACGCGCGCTGCGGCGTGACGCTCGCGACACCACACAATCCGCTGCCTGATCCTCGAAACGGGACAAAAAGATAGTGACAAAAAAAGAGGGCGCCGTTGGCGCCCT
>CAZJFQ010000117.1:0-5337 GCA_964545335.1 uncultured Gammaproteobacteria bacterium
CCAGCTGAGCTACGGGCGCGTTGTAAGGAAAGATATTTCCGGCATCCATGCCGCCATGTCACCTATTCTATTACCTCCGGGCCGTCCGTCCATCGCCAGGCGCGACAGCGTCGTTTTGCGTCCCGCTTAATCGGGGGATGCCCCCCGAGTATCAAATATCCGCAATCCGCGGCCTGAGGACCCGAAAAAGGACTCCGGAACCCTGTTCCCGGTCCGCCACCGACGTATATAATCTGGCGTCGGCCGCGAGGGGGCCGACCGCGGGGACAACTTGAGACTGACTTTCACGCGCAAAAAAGCAGCACAAAACCGCCGGATCACGGATGGCGGGTATGGATCCGAACACAGTTCATTGCCAGTGACAGGCATTTCAAAAACCCTTTCAGTGCCTGAAGGCCGAGACACAGACGCTCTGCCAGGGTAGGGGAATAAAGTATGGCGTTAGCAGTTGCATTGATATTACTGGTCGTCGGTTCTGTCATTTTTCATTTCTGGAGCCCATGGTGGTTTACTCCCATCGCCTCAAACTGGGGGGAGATCGATGCGACGGTCAATATCACGTTCTGGGTTACCGGGGTGGTGTTTATTGCGGTCAACCTGTTCATGGCTTATTGCGTCATCAAGTTTCGACACCGGAAGGAATCCCGTGCCGAGTATGAACCCGAAAATAAGAAGCTGGAGTGGTGGCTGACCGGCATCACTACGCTTGGCGTCGTGGCGATGCTGGCACCCGGACTGTTTGTTTGGGCAAAATTCGTCACTGTCCCTGAAGACGCAACTGAAATCGAGGTTGTCGGCCAGCAGTGGTCCTGGTCGTTCCGATTCCCGGGTGAAGATGGTGTGCTGGGCACGGTCGAGAACCAACAGATCAGCATTGATAATCCTTTCGGGATGGTTCCGGATGACCGCAACGGTCAGGATGACGTTCTTGTTTCAGACGCCGCGCTCCATCTTCCCCTGGACCAGCCGTTCAAGGTTTTGCTGCGCTCAAAAGACGTCTTGCACAATTTCACCGTGCCACAGTTCCGGGTCAAGATGGATATGGTCCCCGGCCTGGTCACGTATATTTGGCTTACACCTACCCGGACAGGGACGTTTGAGATCCTCTGCGAAGAATTGTGTGGCTTGGGGCATCACACGATGCGTGGCAAGGTCGTAGTAGAGGAAGCTGAGGCGTTTCAGGCCTGGCTAAGGAGCCAGCCGACCTTTGCCGAGGTATCGGCACGGCCCCCCGGGGATGCTGCGGTTGGCGCTCCGCTATATGCGGTATGTACGGCCTGCCATGGGGCGCAAGGCGAGGGTAATCAGGCCCTGAACTCACCGAAGCTGGCGGGGCAGGACAGTTGGTACATGAAGCGGCAACTGCAGAACTTCAAGAACGGAGTTCGGGGCAGCCACGAGGACGACGACTTTGGCCGACAGATGGCGCCGATGGCTGCCATCTTGGTCGATGACACTGCAATCGATAACGTCATCGCTTATATCAACACCCTGCCGGACGAACCCGCACCGGAAACAGTGACAGGGGATACGGCAAACGGTGCCAGAATTTTTAGGACCTGCGCAGCCTGTCATCACCCGAGCGGTCATGGGGTCTGGTCATCGAATGCACCCCGGCTGGCCGGTATGACGGACTGGTATCTCGTTACACAACTGAATAATTTCAAGCGGCGTATACGCGGCGGTCACGAACAGGATCTGCATGGTGCGCAGATGGTGGCCATGGCCAGGATTCTGGTCGATGACGAGGCGGTCAATGATATTGTCGCCTACATCAATACCTTGTGATGATCAGACAATGGCAATAGTTTCAATAATCAGTCTGAAAATGAACGAGCTATATAAAATAGCGGTTCGGAGGGAGTTTTAATGGCATACGTTGCGATTGCCGACCGGGATCACGAACAGGAGCTTCACCACCCGCACAGCTTTGTCACGAAGTACATCTGGAGTCAGGACCACAAGGTTATCGCCATCCAGTACGGCATTACGGCGTTAGCGATCGGGTTGGTGGCCCTGGTGTTATCGGGGTTGATGCGACTGCAACTGGGTTGGCCGGACACTTTCTCCTTTATTGCGCCGTACAACTATTACCAGTTCATCACCATGCACGGCATGATCATGGTGATCTATCTGCTCACAGCGTTGTTCTTAGGGGGCTTTGGTAATTACCTGATTCCGTTGATGCTCGGTGCCCGGGACATGGTATTCCCCTACATGAACATGCTGAGTTACTGGGTCTACTTGTTTGCGGTTCTCGTGCTCGTGGCCAGTTTCTTTGTTCCGGGCGGGCCCACCGGCGCCGGCTGGACGCTGTACCCGCCGCAGGCGATCCTCCCTGGCACGCCGGGGGTGGATTGGGGCATCATGCTGATGCTCATTTCGCTGGCGTTTTTCATCATCGCGTTCACCATGGGCGGCCTGAATTACGTGACCACGGTACTGCAGGCCCGCACCCGGGGTATGACGCTGATGCGTATGCCGTTGTCGATCTGGGCCATATTCACGGCTACCGTACTCGGTCTCCTGGCGTTCCCGGCATTGTTCGTCAGCGCTGTCATGATGTCGCTCGACAAACTACTGGGCACCAGTTTCTTTATGCCGGCTATCGTGTCGCTGGGCGAGCAGCTCGAGTATGGTGGCGGCAGCCCCGTCCTGTTCCAGCATTTGTTTTGGTTCTTCGGTCATCCGGAAGTCTACATTGTCGGGTTGCCGGCATTCGGTCTCGTTTCCGATCTGTTGAGCACGCATGCGAGAAAGAACATTTTTGGTTACCGGATGATGGTCTGGGCCATTCTGGCCATCGGCGGAATCAGCTTTGTGGTCTGGGCGCACCATATGTACGTCAGCGGCATGAATCCGTATTTCGGGTTCTTCTTTGCGACGACCACGTTGATCATTGCAATTCCCACGGCGATCAAGGTCTACAACTGGATACTAACGCTGTGGAAGGGAAATATTAATCTCACCGTCCCGATGTTGTTCGCCATCGGATTTATCTTTACTTTTGTGCACGGCGGGTTGACGGGGCTGTTTCTCGGCAACGTATCCGTCGACGTTCCCCTGTCGGACACCTATTTTGTGGTCGGTCATTTCCACATGGTGATGGGCGTTTCCCCCATCATGGTGGTATTTGGCGCTATCTATCACTGGTATCCGAAGATAACAGGTCGAATGTTGAACGATGCCATGGGCAAGTTTCATTTCTGGGTAACGTTTCTCGGCACCTATGCGATCTATCTGCCGATGCATTATCTCGGCATTCTGGGCGTGCCCCGGCGTTATTTTGCATATGGCGACACCGAGTTTATTCCGGAGTCGGCCATGTGGGTTAACACCAGTATCAGTGTAGCGGCCTTGATTGTAGGCGCAGTTCAGTTGATGTTCCTGTTCAACCTGATCTGGAGTTTGAGGAACGGTAAGGAATCCGGCAGCAATCCATGGCGTGCGACCACACTCGAGTGGCAGACACCGCAAACCCCGCCCGTACACGGCAATTGGGGACCGGAGTTGCCGGCCGTTTATCGCTGGGCTTACGACTACAGTGTGCCAGGTGCGCCGGAGGACTTCGTACCGCAGACGGAACCCGGTGACACTGTGCCGGTAGGACGCGAGCACGGAACCGAATCGTGAGTGTGATCCTGGCGTTTCTGGCCGTGGTGGCCTCGGTTGTTATCTGGTGGCTATTGCCACAGGGGATCAAGTCCAAGCCCTGGCTGGAACAGGGCGTGATCGAAGACGTAGACAGCGAGCGTGTTGGCTCCATCCCCCCGGCGAAACTGGGTCTGTGGTTGTTTCTTGCTGTCGTAACATCCGTGTTTGCACTGTTTGTCAGCGCTTATTCCATCCGTATGGAGCTGACGGACTGGCAGCCGCTGCCCGATCCAACGTTCTTATGGCTCAACACGGGCATTCTGATCTTAAGCAGCATCACGTTTCAGCGTGCCCGGACTGCCGCGCGGAATGACAGCATTGACGGCATCAAGTCCAGCCTGATTCTGGCCGGCTTGTTTACGTTCGCGTTTCTTATCGGACAACTCTGGGTCTGGCAGCAACTCAACGCGTCGGGCTACTTCATGGCGTCAAACCCGGCCAACGCATTCTTTTACCTGTTGACTGCGTTGCATGGCTTACACCTCCTGGGTGGTTTGTGGGTCTGGGGAAGGACCACCACCCGGGTGTGGGAAGGTACCAAGGTGAGCGAAGTTCGGCTGAGCGTGGAATTGTGCACTGTGTACTGGCACTTCCTGCTCCTGGTCTGGTTAGCTTTGTTCGGTCTGTTGTTATCAACATAGTCGACATGAAAGGATAGTGGCGTATGGCACAAGACGCGCTGGCAACTACAGCAGAAACGACCGCGGCACCCGCCGGCGTACAGGGTGTAGTCAACGACTATTCCCGGGACAAACAGGCATTCGACGTTCCCTGGGGCAAGGCGATGATGTGGATCTTCCTCCTCAGCGACACGTTCATCTTCGGCTCGTTCCTGAGCAGCTACATGGCGGTGCGGGGATCCACGACGGTCGCGTGGCCGAACGCGAGCGAGGTTTTCGCGCTGACGATCGGAGGCGTGCACATCCCGCTCATCCTGATTGCGATCATGACGTTTATCCTGATCAGCAGCAGCGGCACGATGGCCATGGCCGTCAACTTTGGCTACCGTCGGGATCGGCGCAAGACGGCGGCACTGATGTTTGCAACGGCACTTTTCGGTGCGTCATTCGTCGGCATGCAGGCCTTCGAATGGACCAAACTAATCGAAGAAGGCGTGCGACCGTGGGGTAACCCCATGGGCGCCCCACAGTTCGGTTCCACCTTTTTTATGATCACGGGTTTCCACGGCCTGCATGTGACCGCCGGCGTGATTTACCTGGGCATCGTGGCGACCAGGGTTCTTACGGGAGTCTACGATCGGAAGGGCAATTACGAGATCGTTGAAATTGTCGGTCTCTACTGGCACTTCGTCGACCTGGTGTGGGTATTCATTTTCGCGTTTTTCTATCTCTGGTAAGGACAAGATATGGGACAGGCTGAAGGGCAACAACATCCGATAAAAATCTATCTATGGATCTGGGCATTGCTGTTTGTTTTCAGCGCCTTTTCCTATCTCGTCGACTACCTCCAGTTTCAGGGACTCCTGCGGTGGTCTCTGATTATTCTGTTTATGCTCATAAAAGCCAGCCTGATCGTCTCGATCTTCATGCATATGGCTTGGGAACGACTCGCACTCATCTACGCCATCCTGCTGCCGCCCGTGGCGTTGCTGGTTCTGGTCGGTATAGCGTGGAGTGAATCGGTCTACACTTTTGTCACGCGGGGAATATTTTTTGGCGCAGG
>CAZJFQ010000118.1:0-5329 GCA_964545335.1 uncultured Gammaproteobacteria bacterium
AGCCATTTCTTACGACTCAAGCGGCCAAATTTGAGTTGTCCTGCAACCATACCAAAGTGTATGGAATTAAATACCGGCCTGCACTATGATTTTACCGCTACGCGAAAACGGTGTCAGGAACCGTTTTTGAAGATCTTCGGAACCAATAGTGGCGCTGCTATTGACATTGGCGGCGTCGAAAAACGGTGCCAGGAACCGTTTTTGTGGATGTAGACTATTTGAGGGGCAAAAGAATGAAAACAAAAATTTTACTGATTAGCCTGTTTATCGCCGTGATCGCCGGTGGACTATTCATCCGCGTTGCTATGCCTGCGGGTGGGGTCGTAACAGATCCGACCGGCGAGGCGCCGGATCGTTACGTTTACTATCCTGGCACGGAGGCGTTGTCGAAGGATGAGATTCGAATCGTTGCCTGCGGCACCGGCATGCCGGATCAGCGGATGGCCCAGGCATCAGCCTGTTTTCTGTTCGAACTGGGCAACGGCGACAAATTCATCTTCGATATTGGTTCGGGATCGATGCGCAACATCGCATCGCTCATGATCCCCTACGAATATCTCACCAAAATCTTTCTCAGTCACTTGCACACGGACCATTGGGGTGACCTGGATTCTCTGTGGGCGGGTGGCTGGACTGCAGGACGCCCGGTGCCGCTCGAGATCTGGGGACCCGGCGGGCAAACGGAGGATATGGGCACAGCATATGCCATCGACCATTTCTTGAAGGCCAACAACTGGGACAAAACGACGCGCGAATTCAAGATTACGCCAATCCCCGGCCAGATCAACGTACACGAATTCGATTACAAGGGCGTTAACGAGATCATCTATCAGGAGAACGGCGTGACGATCCGGTCCATCCCGGCCATACACGCCGGTGACGGTCCGGTCAGTTTCATTGTCGAGTACGCGGGGATCAAGGTTATTTTCGGCGGTGATACGTCACCGAACAAATGGTTTATCGAGCACGCGAGAGATGCGGATGTCGTTATCCACGAGGCGTTCAATCCACCGGGAGTGTTCGCCACGCTCGGCGCTCAGCCGCCACAGCTTGCCTGGCGCGCCTGTTGTGAATTCCATACCTCGGGCCCGTCGTTCGGCAAAATCATGAGCACGATCAAGCCTCGGCATGCCATCGCTTATCACGCACTGCTTGACAAAGGCACTCAGCAATACAACCTCTATTACGATGGTATCCGGCAAACTTATGATGGTCCGCTGTCCATTGCCACCGACCTGATGGTCTGGAACATCAGCAAGGACCAGATAAAGGAACGCATGGCTGTAGTCACCAGTAATGCCTGGGGCGTGCCGGGCACCGCGAGGCAGCCCCCGCCTCAACCAGGGATGCCTGACCCAATGAGCGATTTCATAAAGAGTGGAGAATGGGGACCCGGCTTCAATGCTCAGAATGACATGCTCGACGAGCATGCCGAGAAATACAACCTGCAGGATCAGGATTGGCGAACGCAAAAACCCTGGTATGAACCGAGCGAGAAATAGAGTTCAGCGACACGGCGTAACAACGAAATGTAATGTCACCACAATAATCCAGCCGGCAGATTCGAAACAGGACAGTTCGGATTTGCCGGGGTTACGCTGCTATAAAGATGGTGCGGTGGAGATGACACGAGGACTCATATAGCCTCGTAAGAAAAAACGGTGTCAGGAACCGTTTCCGCAGGACCTCGATACCGGAGGTGGCTCTGCTGTTGGCTTTGCCGTCGTCGAGAAACGGTGCCAGGAACCGTTTTTGCGGGTTCGCGTGCAGAAGCTGATAGAATCTTCGCCCGAACAGGTGGCGGTGCCCGCCACCGGCGCGACATCACATTGAGCACATGAGAGGACTCCGGCCATGACCAGTAAAGGTATTTCTGTAATAGCAACGGTTGTTGTGGCGTTGCTAGGCTGCGCTGCGAATCTCTCGGCTGAGCCGTTATCCTTAAAAGCAATGATTCCATGGGATGGCGAAGGCAGGGTTTTCAGGATTGGCCCGGACACGATGCTTTTCCTGGGCGCCTTCGAGGGAATCATGTATGTCGAAACCTCCGAAGGTGAAATGCACGAGGGCTTCGTGATGTGCCCGGTAATGCAGAAGTTGAACCTGCAGAACCAGAGCACTACCGCACAGGGCCATTGCATGATTACGGCTTCTGGCGGGGACACCGTCTACGCGGATTTGACCTGCGGCGGAGAACCAGGCCAGTGTCGCGGCACGTTTACCCTGACGGGTGGGACCGGCCGGTTTGAGGGCATCACCGGCTCCAGTGAACTCGTCGTACGCTCGCCATTGCAGGCGTTGGTTGCTGACATGTCCGATGGCCGCGTGATGCGCGTCGCCTCCGGTCTGGCCCAGTTGACAGATTTGAACTACGAAATTCCTGCGCAGGACTAGATCACGTCATGAGTGATCGGAGGAACATACGATGAGCAAATTCGCACTGATACTTGCGGCGATGATGATCGGCGCACTGTTTCTGCCCCAATCTGCTTCGGCGAACTCCATGCGTTGCGGTATGCACGTCATTGAAAGCGGTGGCCGCCACGGGCCCGGAAAATACGAGGTATTGAAAAAATGTGGTGACCCAACAGAGCGAATGGGCGATACCTGGATCTACGATCGTCCCGACGGTACGGTGATTCTGCGATTCGACCCCATCGGCCTGCTGACGAGAATCAGCTACGAGTAAGCTGGCAAAGCATAATAAGGCTCGCCAGGTTTTTGGGGAATGTCGGAATAAATTGAGGAAGTATCAAATGCATACAAGAAAAATAATTGGAGCCTTAGCAGCAATATTGGTTGGCGCATTCTCACTTGCCGTCTGGGCAGAATCTTCGGATCCGCCGGAAGGGCTTACGGGCGAAGCGTCCTACGATGGACTGTATCGGGCGGCAGACACCGCACTGAAGGAAGTCTGGATGAAGCCCGATCTGCAATTTGACGGCCGGTATACGCATTTCTTAGTGGATAGCGAAGTGCCGATCTCCTATAAGGATACGCCACGAAGCTCATCAACAACCGCGAGTGCGAGAAGTCGCAGTGCCAATTTCGCCCTGACCGACAATCAGAAAGCGGAAATGTCAAACATGTTCTTTGAAACAATGATTGAAGCGTTGGAGGGTGCTCAGAATATCGAATTGACCGATACACCTGGTCCCCACGTACTGCTGCTTCAGGCCCAGCTTATTGATCTGGTAGTTCGGATTCCAACGACTCCCAGCACGGGGCGCTCATCCTTCTATGTTGCCGAGATCGGTGATGTGACGATGGTTCTTGAGTTTCGTGATTCACAAACCAACGAAATCTTTATACGCGCCCTCGATCGACGAGCGATGCAAACGATTGGTGGCCGGGGAACCATGATGTTTTCACCCACGCAGGCCAAACCTGATGTCCGACGGCTGTTCAGCAACTGGGCCGCGTTTGTCGCCGAGCGTGTCGATTTCATCAAACAAATGGTGATCGATGCTCTCGCCGAATAGTGGCTAAAGCCGCTCTTCCTGCAGGATCTCGAGGCCGGTGAGTTTCCAGACGCCGTCCACTGGCTGGATATCCAGTTCGGCCTGATAGCGGTTGCGGCGCTGGTGGACGTGGCCCCAGTGGCCTACGGAACCGGCGACCTTCCAGGTCGCATTCGCGATAAAGCCTCCGTTCTTACCGGTTCGGGTAGTAAGGTCTACGACTTCGATGTCTTTAACCTTGGCACGTGCACCGCCCTGGTTCGCCAATTCAAGGCCGCGACGGGTCTCAAGGTAGATCTTGGCGAGCAGGTCGCCACTGACGCTTTTGTCGAGCACGTCGTAGATATCTTCTTCGGACCGGAAATCAAAAGCCCGATATACGTTGTGCAACAACCCCGAAACAATTTTTGCAGAGGACTCAGCAGACGGTTTCCCTGCCTGTCCCAGCCAGAAACTTCCGGAGGCCAAAGCCAGTACAACTATCACTAGTCCAACGGCCTGTATGCGGCGGGAGGGTTGGTTGCGGGTTCGTTGCCCGGCCCACCAGAACGACCAGGCCACGGCGAGCAGAAATATCCAGCGAAGGTAGTACGATACCTTTTCGAGAACGGTTGGCGGTGGAAGAATGGCCTGCAGCGTTGGTAATTCCGGAAAGCGCAGGAAATTCTGCCATTCGAGAACGGCGAAATCCGGTTCCAGGAAAGTCGGCAGCGCTCCGGCCTGGTCGACGGCAGCAGCGGGGATAATCTGGATTTGGTTATCGAACAGATCCCAGGCCATCGTTACATTTTGCGGGAGAGGCTCGACCGTCGGATATACAAAAATTGCGCCGAGAATCGCCGAGTTGATGTCGAGTTCAACCGGCGGGTCAATAACACGGCTGGTGGTCAAGGTACGTTCCAAAAAATTGATGCGCGCGAGTTCCGGGGGGATCTCTTCACCGTCAATTGTCACTTTGTGATGTTCGCGCAGAAACTCGGCCGCTTTTCGTTTCAGGTCATCCTGAATTTCTACCGGTATCGTGTCGAGCCCCTCGAGCCCGAGGTCTACAAATTTCTGCAAAGTTCTGGGGCGCGCGATGATCTCTTTTCGAACCTCATAGGGCTCGACATAGATAAAACCACTCATCGGAGCAAAGTAGGTACGTCGCAGCGCGCGTCTCTGAAAACTCGAATACCACGGATCATTCCAGTCGAGGACAAGGCGCTGCGACGGCCCGAGATAACGAAAATCGTTAACGGCGACGCCCTCGTGATAGACAACAAACCCGACAGTCGCGGATGAGAACAGGCCTAGCGTGAGTTCATCCGGGCGCTGGTCAAACGGATACCGAATACGGGCGACGACCACAACTTCTTCTTGCTCGCCTGTGCCGGGCAGTGGCTCGCCAGAGATGTCGTCCCGTCGGATCCGATTTCTCGGCTCCATTTCCAGAATCCGACCAGAGAGTGGTTCGCCGTCATCCACTGTCAGGACCAGATCTTCCTTGAAGAACTTCGGCAGACGTTCACGGAGCGACATGGGTTCGTTACTGAGCCGTTCATAGATTTCGTCCGGCATGATGTTTCTGAAGGCTTCGAGGTCGCCCAGACCGATTTCAAGTTCCAGAAGTACACTATTCTCGTCGACGAAAATCTCAGCAATAGTCGTCGCGAGCATGGCCTGCGTGCGGATGATAGCGTCGGCCAAGATTCCGGTACCGAACAGGCAAGCGACGGCGCCTGCGATCAGGCTGAGGCCGGGACTTTTCATGTCGTGTGTCGGGCGATCCTTCTATTTATCTGATTTCTATCCAGTTGTTCTTTGCTGTTCCGGGTCGCAAGCGGCACATTTTTCCGCTATCTTTAACGCTGGTATAAGAAGAATAC
>CAZJFQ010000119.1:0-5317 GCA_964545335.1 uncultured Gammaproteobacteria bacterium
ATGCCACCGACAAAACGCCCACGACCATCAGCATGTCCTGCCAGACATCGCTGGCCGGCGCCATCGCTTCAGTCAATATTCGAAGGATCATGGCCAGTTCGGCCAGTTTAGGTGCGGAGCCGACGAACAATGTCACGGACGTCGGTGCGCCGTGATAGACATCCGGCATCCACATATGAAACGGCACGGCGCCAAACTTGAACGCGATTCCAACGAGAATAAACGCCAACGCGAACAGGTGCGGCACACCGGCCGTCTCCAAAGTCAATATGATCGCCACCTCGTCAAAATCAACCGTGCCGGTAAGCCCGTACAACATGGAAATCCCGTACAGAAGCGTGCCGGAAGCGATGGCGCCCAGCACAAAGTATTTCATCGCCGCTTCAGACGCGACTGGTGAATCGCGATCGAACGCTACCAGCGTGTACAAAGACAACGACAGCAGCTCTAACCCTAGGTACATGGTCAGGAAACTGTGGGCTGAAATCATGACCATGATGCCGAGCAGTGCGAACAGGCCGAGCACAAAGTACTCGCCTTTGAAAATTTCGCACTGTTTCAGGTAATCACGCGAGAAAAGAAACACCAGGGCGACAGCGCCGTAGCTGACAAGCTTCAAAACGTGGCTCAATGGGTCAGTGATAAAAGTGCCGTTGAAAATCAACTCCGGCCCGGCCGGAACGACACGTGCTGTGAGCCAAGCTGCGCCTGCCAGTGTTACCAGCGCCAGCGTAAACGTAATGTCGCGTCGCGCCTCGCTCAGGAACAGATCCACGATCAGGATGACACAGATCATCGCGAGCACGAACATTTCCGGCACGGCGGGTAAGAATTCAGCGGGGAACCAGCTCATGGCGTAACTCCCGATGCCAACTTACCCTGCATACCGCTGAGCAGGTTGTTTACGGTTTCGTGCATGACGTCAACAAGCGGTGCCGGGTACAACCCGACTGCGAGCACGGCGATTGCCAGCGCACCCAAAACTATGAATTCCCTGGGATTCAGATCTTTGAGCCCGGCTACACCGTCGTTGGCCACATCACCGAACACAACTCGCTTGACCATCCACAAGGTATAGGCCGCACCGAGCACCAGTATCGTCGCAGCCAGAAATGCGAACCAGAAATTGGCTTTGAAGCTGGCAATGATGACCATGAATTCACCGACAAACCCGGACGTTCCCGGCAGTCCAGCATTCGCCAGACAGAAAAGCACCATGAACGCGGCAAAAATCGGCATCGTGTTAACGACGCCGCCATAGTCGTCGATCATTCGACTATGCAAGCGGTCATACATCACGCCGACACACAGGAACAATGCCCCGGATATCAAACCATGGGAAAACATCTGCACCATGCCGCCTTCAATACCGAGAGCCGCGCCGGTGCCGCTAAGCGTCCCGGTTCGGGCCAGGATAAAAAATACCGCAAAGAACCCGAGGGTGACGAACCCCATATGAGCGATGGATGAGTAGGCGATCAGCTTCTTCATATCCTTTTGCGCCAACGCTACGAATCCGATATAGACCACCGCGATCAGGGACAGGGCGACGACAAAACCCGCCAGAGCCTGACTGGCATCCGGTGCAATCGGTAGACTGAAGCGCAAGAACCCATAACCGCCCATTTTCAGAAGGATGGCAGCCAGGATCACCGAACCGCCAGTCGGCGCTTCAACGTGAGCGTCCGGCAACCAGGTATGTACGGGCCACATCGGCACCTTGACCGCAAATGCCAGCATGAAGGCTGCAAAGATAAGAATTTGTTCCGTCAGGCCCAGCGGCTGAGCGTGAAAAGCAAGTATCGAATAGCTTTCAGATTGCACGTAGAGGTAAATGAGTGCGATCAGCATGAAGACCGAGCCTAAGAACGTGTAGAGAAAAAACTTGATTGTTGCGTAGACGCGGTTGGGGCCACCCCAGATACCAATAATAAGGAACATCGGCACCAGCATCGCTTCCCAGAACACGTAAAAGAGCAGCGCGTCGAGAGCAGCAAACACGCCGATCATCAATCCTTCGATAATCAGGAATGCCGCGAAGTACTGTGCCGGTCGCTTTCTGATCGTGTCCCAACCCGCGATAACGATCAGCGCAGTCAGGAATGTCGTCAAAATGATCAGCGGCATCGAAATGCCATCAACGCCGAGATGATATTGAGCGCTGAAGGTCTCGATCCAAGGCCTGGATTCCTCGAACTGCATCAGGTGCGTTGACGTGTCGAAGGTCGTAAACAAGGGCACGCTCAACACGAACGTGATCAAAGCAACGATCAGTGAAAGCCAACGTCCGATCTGAATACGCGCATCGCCGACAACCAGCACCAGAATTCCACCGGCGATGGGTAGCCAGATCAAGGCACTCAGCAGGGGCATATCGACAAGCATCCTGCTAGTTCCGCCAAATCATCCAGCCGATTAACACGGACAGGCCAATGATCATTGCGAACGCATAGTGATACAGATAACCCGACTGCATTTGCCGGACGACGCCCGAGAACCAGCCGATTGCCCTCGCCGATCCGTTGACGAGGGTGCCGTCGATCGCTACCTCGTCACCGTAATGCCACAACCCCCTCGCCAATTCGCGAGTGCCTCGTGCAAGCACGTTTTCATTAAAGTCGTCGAAGTAATACTTGTTGACGAGCAGGTTGTAGAGCCAGCTGAACTTCTCGCTGATCCGGCCGGGCAGGTCGGGCCGTTTCAGATACAGAAACCAGGCGACAAGAAAACCGGCCAAAGCAAGATAAACCGGCGCCTCTCTGAACGCATGCAATACCATGTGCCAGGAATCCTCAAAACCGGCCCCGACCGTGGCGAGCGCCCCGTGCCCCGCCGCGACTGTGAGCGAGCCACCGAAGAAATCACCAAACAACAGAGGCTCTATCATTGGCCAGCCGCTGACGATCGACGGTATAGCCAACAGGACCAGTGGTAACGTGACTACCCACGGGCTCTCCTTCACAAATTCCTTGGCATGGTCATCGAGACGCTCCTTGCCATGGAACACCATGAACATGAGCCGGAAGGTGTAGAGCGCGGTGATAAATACGCCGGAGAGCACCAGCCAGTACATCCACCCCGATCCGGGCAAGTTGGAAGCATGCACCGCTTCGATGATCGCGTCCTTGGAAAAGAATCCGGCAAACGGCGGCAATCCCGCCAACGCTATCGCACCGATCAGGCATGTAATGTAAGTGACCGGCATGTACTTGCGCAGGCCACCCATCTTGCGGATGTCCTGTTCATGATGCAGGGCGATAATGACCGAGCCTGCGGCAAGGAACAGCAGCGCCTTAAAAAAGGCATGTGTCATCAGGTGGAAGATTCCCGCCGCATAGGCCGACACACCCAGCGCAACGACCATGTAACCGAGTTGCGACAGGGTCGAATACGCGATGACACGCTTGATGTCGTTATTTACGACGGCGAGCAGCCCGGTAAAGAATGCGGTCAGTGCGCCGATCGTCATCACGAAGATCAAAGCGGTTTCCGAGAGCTCGAATAGCGGTGACATCCGGGCCACCATGAAGATGCCCGCCGTTACCATCGTGGCGGCGTGGATCAGCGCCGAGATCGGAGTCGGACCTTCCATCGAATCCGGCAGCCAGACGTGCAAAGGCATCTGTGCGGATTTGCCCATCGCGCCGATGAACAGCAGGATGCAGATCACTGTCATCGCGTTCCACGCGCGACCCGGCATGATCTCGAGCGTCTCGCCGGCCACCGTTTGCGCCTGACCAAATACGTCGTCATAGTCGAGGGAGCCGGTAAAATAGACGATCGCCGCTATACCCAGAATAAAACCGAAATCGCTGACCCGATTGACCAGGAATGCCTTGAGGTTGGCATGGATAGCGGCCGGCCGTTTGTACCAGAAACCGATGAGCAGATAGGAGGCGAGCCCGACCGCTTCCCAGCCAAAATAGAGCTGCAGGAAGTTGTTGGACATGACCAGCATCAGCATCGAAAATGTAAACAGCGAGATATAACTGAAGAAACGTTGGTAGCCCGGGTCGTCGCGCATGTAGCCGACGGTATAGATATGGACAAGCAGTGAGACAAAGGAAACGACAGTTATCATCAACGCCGTCAGGCGGTCGATCAGAAAACCGACGTTCATCTCAATACCGTCGCTGACCAACCATGTATAAACGTTGCCGTTATAGGTCTGCCCGCCGTCGAACAACATCCGCTTGAGGACAAATGCCGAAAGAGCAAATGAAACGCCGACGCCCAGAATGGTCACCCAGTGGGCGCCAGCCCGCCCGATAACACGTCCGAACAGACCGGCAATGACGGCAGCCAACAGTGGTGCAACAACGATTGCAAGGTAGATCTGCTCCATCCCCTACCCTTTCATCGTGTCCAGGTCTTCCACGTTAATGCTCCGGCGATTGCGGAACAGCGCAACGAGTATCGCCAGGCCAATGGCGGACTCGGCAGCGGCAACCGTCAAAATAAAGAATACGAAGATCTGTCCGGTTATATCGCCGTGGTAACGCGAAAAAGCAATGAAGTTGAAATTGACCGCGAGCAGGAGCAACTCGATGCACATCAGCAGCAGGATGACGTTTTTCCGGTTCAGGAAAATGCCCGCCACGCTGATACTGAAAAGTATTCCGGACAACAGCAGATAGTGGAGAAGACCGGTCACGGTTTTTTCTCCGATTTCATCTTTACCAGACGAACCCGATCATCTCTCCGGACCTCGACCTGCTTCCGGATATTCTGGAACTTGAGCCCCGATCGCCGGCGCATTGTCAGTACGATCGCGGCAACGATAGCGAGCAGCAGGATTACCGCCGCCAGTTCGAACGCGTACACATAATCCGTATACAGGACGCTGCCAATCTCTTTTGTATTGCTGTAATCCGCGTCGTGCCCCGCGGGCCATCCGAGTTGCTGCAGCGGAATATCCAGATGCCGGAACCAGACCACATTCAGGATCTCGACGATGATGATCGCCGCCACGACACCGCCGAGCGGTGCGTACCGCGTGAAGCCCTCACGCAGCTTTTCGACGTTGATGTCGAGCATCATGACCACGAACAGGAACAGCACCATGACGGCACCCACGTAAACGAGCACCAGGACGATCGCGAGAAACTCGGCCTCAGCCAGCAACCACAACATGGCGCTGTTAAAGAATGCCAACACCAGGAACAACGCCGAGAACACCGGGTTACGGGATAAAATGACCCCAAGCGCCGCCCCCACCAGGACAGCAGCGAAAACATAGAAAAGGACAGAGGCAAACATAACTTTAAAACACCACGAAGAACACAAAGAGAAAATAACCAAAACTTTCTCTCAGTGT
>CAZJFQ010000120.1:0-3452 GCA_964545335.1 uncultured Gammaproteobacteria bacterium
CTTTACTTCGAAGAGAACCGCGGTCAGACCGACGCCAGCGTCAGGTTTGTGAACCGTTCCGGGCGTACGCCCACGTTCTTGCGTGACAACGATCTTGTCATGCGCCTGCCGGTTTCCGGCGCGGAGCACCCAGGATTTGCAGTCGTGCAGATGCAGTTTCTGGATTCTAGTGACAGCGTGGCAATCGAGGGCAGCGAAGTTCAGCCGGGAAACAGCGCGTATTTCAAGGGTTCTGATTCTGACGCCTGGGTAACAGGTGTTCCCCATTTCGCAACGGTTACCTACAACGATATCTATCCCGGTATCGATGTTGTTTTCCACGGTCACGATGGCGAGCTACGGTACGACTTCCACATCGCACCGGGCACCGACCCTCAACAGATACGGTTGGGATTTGCGGGAATTCAGCGCCTTGAACTTTCGGACAACGGCGATTTGGTACTGCAGGCTGCTGAAGACGAAGTTATTCACAGAACACCTGTGATCTTCCAGGACATTGATGGTGTACGCACTGTCGTGGAAGGCGCGTTTGAAATTATCGAGGAGAACGAAGTTCGGTTTGCATTGGCCAGTTATGACACGACGCAGCCACTGGTTATCGATCCGGTGATTTCTTATTCGACCTATCTCGGCGGTGCCGGTGGCGACGCCGGCCGCTCCATACGCGTGGACCCGATTGATTCCAGTATTGTGGTCACCGGCCGGGTCGACTCCATCGATTTTCCGCTCCTCACCCCAATACAACCAGGACTGGGCGGTGGCAACACCCCGAACGGCTGGTCCCCGAACCCGAACGATACAGACGCGGTATTCACCTGGGAGACGACCGTAGGTCGCCTGGACTCACACTCTGTCAGCATTACAACCAGTACGCGGACCGTCCTGTTGGCCAACCCCGGTTGGCGCACTGACAACCCAATTTTCATAAACAATACCAGCACATACACCGCATCAGTCTGGGCAATGTCGCCGGACGGCGGTGTGGGACATATACCGGCGATTCAGTTTTTCGATGCCAGCGACACTTTTTTGGGCACCATCGGGGCGATCGGACCATCCGGCTTTCCGGCGCAGCCGGCGGGTACGTGGATAAAGCGGAGTTTCATGTTTACTCCGTCAAGCTTCCCGGCTTTTGATACCGCAACACATGTGCGCCTGATTGTCGTGCAGGACATCGAAATTACCATGCCCAATCCGACGACAGTCTTTTTCGATGACGTATCCCTGGTTGATAACGCGGTGATGCAGAACCTGGTTCAAAATCCAACCTTCGTGTTCGGCGTCGACGACGTTTTCGTTTCAAAGTTCACGGCGGACGGATCGGCTCTCGTCTTTTCGACCTTTATTGGAGGCAGTGCACGCGAGATCCCGCAGAACCTGGAGCTGGATTCGTTTGGCAACATTGTCGTCGGCGGTCGTACCAGCTCGGCTGATTTCCCGACTGCAAGTGCTGCGAACCCGACCTATTCCGGCCCGTTCGAAGACGGTTTCTTATTCAAACTGCCACCGGACGGCAGCAGCCTGACATTCTCGACCTTTGTCGGGGCATTTGACGATTTCCACCCCTTTGAGGAAGTACGCGGTATTGCCATTGACGGAAGTGACAATATCTACGCCCTCGGTAACACGGGAGCGTCGACGTTTTTCACGACGCACATGATTACATCACCGTGTGTTGTAGCCGATCTATCTCGTAAGGCGGATATCTTTGTCCGGAAATATACGCCGGCGGGTGTCATCACTTTCTCCACCTGTTTTGGCGGCAGCACCCGTGATTCGGGGAGAAACATCGCGCTCGACAGCAGCGGAAACATCTACGCAAACGGCTGGACCGAATCGACCGATTTTCCCGTAACTGCTGGTGCCGTTCAGGGGGTATTTGGTGGCGGGTTCATTGACGGTTGGGTAGCCCTATTGAATCCTGGCGCAACGGCCATTCTCGCCGCCACCTATCTTGGCGGGTCTGGTGATGAGTTTCTCGAAGGCCTCGCTGTTGATTCCAGCGACAACGTCGTTGTTTCTGGTACATCAGCGTCTGCGGATTACCCGACGACGCCGGGCTCGTTTCAACCGATGTTCGCCGGCGCCGGGCCATCGCTTCAGGGTGACGGCGTCATCTCGAAGCTGGATCCCAGCATGACCACGTTCTTTTTCTCGACATTCCTGGGCGGCAGCGGCGATGACTTCGCTTGGGGCCTCAAACTCGATGTCGAGGATCGGATTTACACGACGGGATTTACTGACTCCACCGATTTTCCAACGGAGAATCCGATCCAGGCCATGCTTGGCGGCGGTACTGATTCATTTGTGACTCAGATGAACAGCTCGGGCACCGCGCTCGATTTCTCGACCTACCTGGGCGGCACGGGCGGAGACAGCTCGAGCAACGGTATTACCGTAATCAATCCTGGCAACGTCTGGGTTACGGGCGGCACAGGCAGCACGGACTTCCCGGTCGTCGATCCGTTCCAGATGGCCAATGCTGGAAATTTCGATGCCTTTGTCACCAATATTTCGACACCGGTCACCTTACCCGGCCCCGCCTGCACGTTCGCCGCACTTGGTTGTAATCCCACTGGTGGTCAGCAAATCGTGTTGCCGGAGGGCTTTGTCGCACCTCCCGACTCAACCATCACGCAGACGGCAATGCAGGAGGATGACACGGGGGCGGACCCGATAACTGGCCGGTGTGATGGTGTAACCTCGCGGTCATTTTTGAATGACGCTGTGATTGTTCCCGGCCATATTTGTGGCGGCCTTGACGGCTTCACTTTTCTCGTCACGGAAACAACAGGCATTAATATCCTCGAAGGTACCGTGCTCAGCGTCGGCATGCCGGAGGTGTTTGAAGTTGCCGCATTGGAATGCGAAGATCCGATCGACCCGATAACTGGTGATCGTCTGGCGCAGGACATCTTCGGTTATCAGCCAACAAATCCACTCGATAGTCTCGAGGGACATTTAGTCGGGAACAATCATGGCTGTGGTACGTCACGCAGCCGTACCCGCGGTCTGTCGATCTTCATGTTAGGCGGGTTCTATGACTTTGGCCTGGGTCCCAATGCGACCAAAGACGAAATCACACGGGCATTTGTCGATCTGCTGATCATCAAAGCGGAGTTCCTGCTGCAGGCAACCAAGAACGCAAAAACTGTCCTTAAGCATGGCGATTTCGTCAAGCTGCGGACCCAGGCGCACGACATCCTGAAGAAACTGCGACGGGGTCAATTAAAGGTAGCGTCACGCAAGCTTGAAAAGTATCTCAGGTTTGTGGATAAGGCAGAGTTCGATATCACGGTTGCCTTCAATAACGAAGGCGAACTGATCACGCGGGCGGGGAGCATGAAGTTCACGCTCGATGTAAAGGCGATACCGTTCGTAGACCACTTCCCATTCAGTCAATGATAGCGACGGGGCCCGGGCATGGCCCCCCCCCCCCCGCGCGGGGCGAA
>CAZJFQ010000120.1:3462-5224 GCA_964545335.1 uncultured Gammaproteobacteria bacterium
AAAATTACGTAATCCGGTCTGGTGGGGGGGGGGGCGGCCCCGGGCCCCCGCCCCCCGCCCTTCGGGGTCATAAAACAGGCCCTGCTTATCCTTCGGCCATAGCTGATCCCCCGCTATACTGTGCCGAGCTAAATCGGCGGAAGAATCGATGGCGACGGGGGTAGCAGAAACGAGTCTGCTGGACGGGGCGGTACGCTCGGGTACCGACGTGGCGGGCCACCTCGTACCGCTGGTCATAGGTGTCACGGGCCATCGCAACCTGCTTCCTGCTGAAATACCGCAGATAACTGCGCTGGTTCGGCGCTTTTTTAGTGACCTGCAACAGCAGTTTCCCGGCACAGATCTGGCCGTGATGTGTTCTCTTGCTGCAGGCGCCGACCGTCTCGTGGCCAGCGAGGCCGTGGCAGTGGGTATTCCCCTCATGGTCGCACTGCCGATGCCGCTGGACCTTTATCAGCAGGATTTCACTTCGGCAGAGGCGCACGCGGAATTTGAGCGTCTCTACACGCACGGCGAAGTTCTTGAGCTGCCACTCGTTGATGGCAGCAGTCTGCAGGATATTTCCGGCCCGGGGTCAGCACGTGACCGGCAATATGCGCAGGCAGGTATTTATATCTGTGCGCACTGCCATGTCCTGCTCGCACTCTGGGACGGCAAGCCGTCCGACAAGTTGGGCGGCACGGCGCAGGTCGTTCGTTTTCATCACGACGACACCATGCCCGGTTTCACCGAAGACGGCCGCAGCAATCAGCAGATCCTTGCCGATGATGAAAGCGATCTCGTCTACCACATCGTCTGTTCACGCGATCAGCCCGATGGAAGTCCATCGTCTCCGTTCAAACCGCTTGAAAGCAGTTGGTTTACTACCAGTGAAGACCAGCCGCGAACAGATACTATTCCCGAACGTTATGTTCGCATCTTTGAGCGAACCTCGGAATTCAATACGGATGCAAAGGAATATTCCGCTCGTATCGCCGCCGGGAAATACAGCCTCCTGACACCCGATGGTGAGGCATTCCTTCCACCCTCAGCACACAAGATCGATCAGTTGTTCACCGCCGCTGACTGGCTGGCCGGGAAGTTTCAAAAGCAGGTCAATTTCATGTTGAAGTCAACTTATATCCTGGCGACGTTGATGGGTCTCGCGTTCATTGCGTATTCCGACATGAAAAATCAGAATCACATGATTTATGCGTTCCTGCTTCTGTTTGCTGCCGGCGTTGCGCTTTTTTACGTCGCCAGAAAAGGCGATTGGCATCGACGTTACCTGGACTACCGCGCGTTGGCGGAAGGATTACGCGTTCAGTTTTACTGGACCGCGGCAGGAGCAAAATCGGGGCGCCACACTAAATTCGCGCACGACAACTTCCTGCAAAAACAGGACGTGGAACTGGGGTGGATTCGCAACGTAATGCGCGTCGCCGTGCTGCGCAGCGACGTTGAAACTCGGGGCGATATGACCGCCGGTCTCAGATTTGCCATCCATGAATGGGTAGGCGAAAGCGAGGGCGGTGGTCAGACCAGCTATTACAGGATCAAGGCAGCACAGCGGGAACGGCGTACCCGGATCACGAACATGATGGGCATGGCCTGTCTGGCAGGGGGTATACTGGTGGCGATAGTGCTGGCGATATTCGGCACCCGGTTTGACGATGCCGTCCGTGACCCACTGATTATCGAGATGGGAATACTGCCGCTCATCGCTGCTGTGCGTGAGGATTACTCTCACAAGAAAGAGGAAAAAGAGCTGATCAAGCAGTAC
>CAZJFQ010000121.1:0-5179 GCA_964545335.1 uncultured Gammaproteobacteria bacterium
TGGCGCCGAGGCGCGGCAAAACCTGAGCTCCTATTTCACCGTCAACCGAGGGACTCACCAGAAAAGTCATTCTTGGTCCGAGTTTTCGCGCGATCAACATATACCAGGTGCAAACACCAAAATGCTGGTGCCAGCAGCTTGGCAGGAAGGGCTTCCCATCGCTCAGAACTTGTGACAGGTGATTGTCGCCGATGACTTTCGCGAGGCGAAATGTCCGGGCATACAGTCGCGCCAGGGCAAGTGCGACCGGAATACCGAATCGATAACTCGCTGCCCGGCTCCGGGTCATGCGGCGGCGCGACTTCGAAATCCTCTGATACTCGGGATCGTCGGCGAGACGCTTTTCTGACTCCGGTCTGCGGGCCATCTCAGTCAAGCCGTTTCAACTTCATCCGGAGTTCGTTCTGAAATTCGGCACCTGTTTCTGATTTGTACACTGAAGTGCTTTACTTGGGTCCGCGAATCGGTCGCATCGAAACGTAGGTGACAGTTAGCGAATGATTTGGGCAAAGCCTGCGTTACTTGCCTGTCGGCAAATCGAATAGCTCGGTAAATGACTGATATTACGACGAATCCTGATGTAATGTACAATATCCCGCGCTTTGACACGGTCGCGACCAACAACGTTTTCATTGCCAATGTGTTGTCCGTTACCTCGAGCTTGAGAACACGGCGCAGACTGAACATATTTCCGGAACCACTTTAATGGAATATAGATCCCTTTATGATGCTCTCGCCGGCCACAGCGGAGGCGATCACAGGGTCAGTTATGTGCTCGGCGAGGATGACGTGCATCATGTTTCCAGTGCCGAACTCTATGACCGGGCACTGGGAACTCTCAAACATCTTCAGGACGCGGGAGCGGGTAAGGGTGATCACCTTATTACGTTTCTGAACGACAACCAACAGTTTGTCGATTTGTTCTGGGCGTGCATCTGCGGTGGCATCGTGCCGGTTCCAATTGCCGTTGGCGTCAGTGATGAGCACAAACACAAACTGTTCCGGATTGCACGGCAAATGGGACGGGTTTTCCTGGGCACCAACAAAGACACAGCAGACCGCCTGGAGATATTCGCGGATGCGAATCAGATCGGCAACGAGTTTCGACAACTGAGGGAAAGGACGGTTCTCATCGATCAGCTCGATGACCTTTCGGTGCCGGGCGAAGCACAACCGCCTGATGCGGATGACATTGCCCTGATTCAGTACTCATCGGGTTCAACGAGTGATCCGAAAGGCGTCGTCCTCACACACCGAAACCTGCTTTGCAACATTTATGATGTTCATCAGGCAAGCCGGCTGACAAGGTCTGATAGTTTTATCAGCTGGATGCCGATGACGCACGACATGGGCCTTATCGGCGTTCACCTGGCACATTTTGTGTTCGGTGTCGATCAGTTTCTGATGCAGACGGATCTGTTTATCCGCCGTCCGATGCTGTGGCTGCTCGAGGCCTCACGACACCAGGCCACGCTTACAGTTTCGCCGAATTTTGGCTACAAGCATTGTCTGAAAGCATTCCGGCCGGGCAAGGCCGAAGGTCTGGATCTGTCTCATATGCGTATCGTTTATAACGGCGCCGAGCCGATTTCCGCAAGGCTGTGTGAGGATTTTCTCACGACTCTGGCGCCTTTCGGACTAAAGCGAACGGCCATGTTGCCTACCTATGGTCTTGCTGAGGCGTCGATCTGCGTCACAATGCCGGACCCCGAGAGTGAGTACGAGTCGATACGTGTAAGACGAGACGCACTGGGTGTCGGCGATTCGGTTTGCGAGGTTGCTGCGGATTCAGCGGACGTAGTGAACCTGGTAAGCGTCGGCAAGGCCATTCCTCATTGTGAGGTGCGTATTACCGATGCATCCGATGCGACTCTGGCCGACGATGTTGTCGGCCACATTCAGATTCGCGGGGGCAATGTGACCGCCGGATATTTCAACAATCCCCAGGCCAACGCAAAAATCATGCGTGAAGATGGCTGGCTGGACACCGGCGACCTTGGGTTTCTGCGGCAGGGCAACCTGTTCGTATCGGGCCGCATCAAGGAGATCGTGTTTGTGAATGGTCAGAATTACTACCCTCACGATCTCGAGTCCATCGTTCAGGACATCAAAGGTCTGGAGCTGGGGAAAGTCGCCGTATCCGGCTATCGCCCCAAAGGCGGCCAGACCGACGAGCTGATCGTCTTTGTCCTGCATCGCGGCGGCGTCGAGGATTTTGTCGTCAAGGCCAACGAAGTAACCCGAGCTATCAATGAACACGCTGGTGTTGAGGTGGCACATGTCGTGCCGGTTAACCGGATCCCGAAAACCACCAGCGGCAAGATACAACGGTTGAAGTTGGCGGGTGAATACAGTGGCGGGAAATTCGCAAAAGTTGTTGCCGAACTCGAGGCGTTGCGGGAACGGGAGCACGGGCACGAAGATCACGATCTGAGTGACACGGAGAAAAAGCTCAAAGCGTTGTTTGATGAGACGCTGCCCGACAAGAAATTCGGAGTCGACGATAATCTTTTTGAAATTGGAACGAGTTCACTGGAACTGATGCAGATCCACGAACAGATAGAGGGCGTGTATCCGGGCAAGATCGACGTTACGGAATTGTTCGACTTACCGACGATCGCATCGATTGCAGCCCACCTGGAGGCGCAACAGAACTCCCGCTAACCGACCAACTACTGTTCGCTTTCTGCTGCCGAGGTCCCGACGGTTTGCTCCGGCCTGTCTTTCCAGCGGCGATGGGTCCAGAACCAGTACTGCGGATGATCCCTGATCTGCTGTTCGATCGACCTGGCATATCGGCTTACGATTTCGGGAGCCCCGATCCGGGATTCGGTGTCGACGAGTTCCTCGAACCGAATCTCGTAGTGACCACGGCTCAGCTTTGTCATGTTGAGACTGACCACGGGATAGCCTGTTGATCGGGCGATCGTTCCGGGACCCCGATAAAAAGCGGTCTTCTGGCACAAAAAATCGACCCACACTTTTTTATCTGATTTTTTCGGCGTCTGATCGGCTACCAGGCCGATGATTCGAAGTATGCCGCGGTGTTCCCGGACGTTGCCGAGGATTTCCTTCGCGGGAAACAAAACGCCGCCGAAACGGGATCGCAAGTGCAGCATGAACCGGTTCCAGAACGGGATATGCATCGGCTTGTAAACGGCGTGAAACGGGTATTTCAAGTGCAGCGTACAGGCCAGAAGTGCCCATTCCCAGTTGCAGAAGTGTGAAGTCAGGACAATGACATTCTTACCCGTATCCAGATACTTGTATAAGAGATCCGGGTTTGTAAGGCGGACTCGTTGCCCGAGATCCTCGGCGCTCATGGTGGTGGCTTTGAGTATTTCCGCCAGCACATCGGCGAGATGCCGATACGCTGCTTTTTCGATGCGAGCCCGTTCCGGCCTGCTCTTGTCCGGAAACGAATTGGCCAGGTTTTCCTGCGCTACAGTGCGGCGAAATCGGAGCACGCGGAAAACAAGGAAATAGACGACCCACGTGATCCCATACAGAGCGGACAACGGCAGACGGGATACGAGGCGAAGGATTATCACGAGCGGACCTCAACCTGAAACGCTTATGAAAACACGTTTCGATAAATGAATGGACGCATATCCACCCTTCACACCGGTCGGCGACAAAATCACCCGCAAGACATGCATCTCCCGTGCTCGGAACGCGCCGGCTGAGGATAACAGATCGTATTTCCGCATGTTTTTCCGGCTTTGCAATATCTCGGCCTGACTCCAATCGGGCCGGTCAGCTACAATCGGTTTTTCCGATCGGCATCGGTGGACGATTGAGCAATGCCACAGGCCCGCAGCACGCCGCGACAGAGTACAGACGCCGTAATGATGGTGCGGCCGGCCTGTTTCTTCAGTAACCCGCAGACTGCGGAATCAAACCGGTTTCAACAGCAGATGGCCGTTTCAGACCCGGTTGAAACTCAGGCTCACGCAATTGAAGAGTTTGAGGGATTGGTTGCAGTCCTTGGGCAAAATGGTGTCAAGGTCATCGTGTTCGACGACCTGCCCGATCCGGAAACCCCCGATGCAATATTTCCAAACAACTGGATTACGACACACGACGACGGGACAGTCGTACTTTACCCCATGATGGCGGTGAACCGGCGCGGCGAGAGGCGAATGGATATCGTCGAGAGCCTCAGCCGCCAACACGGTTATCAGGTCAGTGAAGTGATCGACCTCAGCCCTTACGAGGGAAGTGGCCGTTTTCTCGAAGGAACCGGCAGCCTCGCTCTGGATCGCATTAATAGAATCGCGTACGCGTGTTTGTCACCGCGCACGCATATGGATGTCCTGGGAGACTTCGGGCAGCGGCTGGATTACGAGATCGTAGCGTTTGACGCAGTCGACCAGGAAGGCGCTGCGATTTATCACACCAATGTGCTCATGTGTATCGGCAGCTCCTACGCCGTGATTTGTGCCGAGGCGATCCCCGGCACGTCACACCGCAACGACGTCATCAAGAGACTCGACAGCACGAATCATGCCGTCGTAGAGATCACCCAGGCACAGATGGCGCAGTTTGCCGGAAATGCGCTTGAACTCAGGTCCACTTCCGGGGACACAATTCTTGTTATGTCACAGCAGGCAGATGACTGTTTGACCCAATGGCAAAAATCGCAACTTGAAGAGCATGCCCGTATCGTTTCCGGATCGATCCATCGTATTGAAGAAAATTCAGGAGGGAGCGTGCGTTGCATGCTGGCGGAAATATTTCTAGCCGAAAAGCCGGTAAAGGATTGAAGATGACAAAAAAGGGACTGCAGGATACTTATGCGCCGGCCACAACATGTTTTGGCTGCGGGCCCGCCAATGAGAAAGGACTGCAACTCAAAAGTTTCGTAAGCGGTGACGAGGTCGTGGCTGAGTGGCACGCACAGCATCATCATCAGGCCTACAAGGGCGCGCTCAATGGCGGCATAATTGGTTGCCTGCTCGATTGTCACTGCAACTGGCGGGCCTGCACGCATCTCATGGCAAGAGACGCGCTCGAAGCGCCGCCCTGCACGGTGACCGCCCGGTACGAGGTAACTTTTCTTCGGCCGACGCCGAGCGATCAAGCCATAGAACTGCGGGCGGAAGTCGTGGAAAGCAAAGGCAAGCGCGTGGTTGTAGCGGGGGAGCTGATGGTTAACGACAAGGTTTGCGCGACGTGC
>CAZJFQ010000122.1:0-2004 GCA_964545335.1 uncultured Gammaproteobacteria bacterium
CCTGAATATCCTGACCGGCTGCAGTACGCGCAAGCACGGTACCGGCGGCGCCGGCCATGCCGACAAGCGCCGCGCGGCGGGATACATTCAATTTCTTTTTTTCTGTCATCAGTGTACTTCCCGGTAATTCTGGCGGTCGTCGGGCACAAACCTGTGCCGCGCCGGCATCTCGACCTGCGCCAGCGTCTTTGCGTCCATCTTCGCATCTGCGGGCACAATGTGATTGAGATGAAGTAAGTAGGCAGTCAGGGCATAGACTTCATCGGCGTTCAGAGATCCTGGAAGGTTCATCGGAATGCTGCGCCGGATGTAGTCGAAGACCGTCGTCGCGTACGGCCAGTAATTGCCGATTGTCCGATGGCGCCAGGTATCCTCATTGCTGGCGTCCGGAAACGATTCGTCAGCGCTATGTACGACCAGTCGATCGTTCGGTCCGCCGACGCCTTCCTTGCCATGACAGACGGCGCATTGCGCGACATAAATAGCCTCGCCCTCGGCAACCGTGCCGCTGCCGGGGGGCAGCGACTTTCCGTCCGGTTTGATATCGATATCCCAGGCAGCGATTTCCGCCGCCGTCGCTGTTCTGCCAATACCGTAGGTCTGCGGTTGTTCCTGTGCTTGTGCGAGAACCTGGCAACAGTAGGCGGACAACAAAAGATAAAGGCACAGCTTACTTATTTGCTTTATCGCCATGGCTGCACCTTCAAATCGAATACAAATAAGTAGACCGTCTGCCCGGTCTCGATGTTGTCAGAGGGGATATCGGCGCGCAAGCCAGTCGAGGATAATGCGGTTCAGCTCATCCGGTTTGTCCTGCTGCGTCCAGTGGCCGCAGTTTTCGATCTTTCGAATTTCAAGGTCCGGCACAAAGGGCTTCATCGCGTCGATTTGCTTCTGCGAGATGATGATGTCGTTTGCGGCGCCAACGAAAAGTGCCGGGACCCGGATGGTCTGATCGACACCCTTCATACTTTTCCAGTTTCGTGCCCAGTTGCGATACCAGTTGATCGGTCCGGTGAAGCCGCCGGCGGCAAACGCATCCGCGTAAACGTCAAGCTCCTCGTCGCTCAGCAATGCTTCACCGGCGGGCTCGTCCTGGTCCAGTGCCTGAATCAGGCTTAGCGGCCGTCTTTTTTTGGACCCGGTTTTCGAAGGCCCGCGGGAGAACTGCTTCCGTCGCATCATCACATTAATAAAGCGTCGCGGATCTTCGGCAAACCGGCGGTCCGCCTCATCCGATTTCTGGAAATTGACGATGTAGAAATCCTTCCCCAGTTTCCACCGCATGTAGGTAATCGGGTTTATCGGTGGGCGCGGCAGGTGTGGAATGTTCAGATTGATCAGCCCCACCATGCGCTGTGGTGCCAGCAGGGCCATGTGCCAGGTCAGCATTGCGCCCCAGTCGTGGCCGATGACGACCGCTTTGTCTATCGACAGCGCTTCCATCAATCCTTCGATGTCGCCAATCAGTTTCTGGATCGTATAGTCCGCCACGTTGGGTGGCTTGTCGCTACCACCGTAGCCACGCATGTCAGGCGCAATCGCGCGGTAGCCGGCTCCGGCGAGCGCAGGCAATTGATGGCGCCACGAATAAGCAAGCTCCGGAAAGCCGTGGATCAGGATAACCGGTGGGCCGTCGCCCATCTCATGCACGGCCAGCTTTATGTCGCCGGTATTGACGATTCGGGGAGTGGGAAAATCGCTGGCCATAGGAGTAGCTACGTCGGGGTCAGGGGTCAGAGTCCTTTTCCTCAATGAAAATGATAAGAGATATAGATTATCCCAAGGAAAAAGGGCTCTGACCCCTTTTTCTTTTTTCTTGTATTTTACCGCCGTCGAAGCTAGTTTCCCCTGCAAGACAGAGATGGGGACAAACAGGCGGATTATTCGTTAATTGCGACCGGGGGACGGTGTAAGCCCCGGAACGAATGCCGCTGAATATCACCCCTGAGTCGCTGCCTGAACGGCGGACACCACGCTCAGTAGGAACAGCCGGCCGGCCCC
>CAZJFQ010000122.1:2104-5048 GCA_964545335.1 uncultured Gammaproteobacteria bacterium
GGCTTTTATTTGGAAATCGATGAATGAGCTTTAAGGAAGTCTCAGGCCGATATAACGGTCCGGCGCTCGAGGATGAAGTGCTGGAGTTTTGGCGTGAGCACAAGATTTTCGAGCAAACGCTGAAGCAGTCCGCGGGCGGTCCGCTTTACACGTGGAACGAAGGACCACCCACGGCCAACGGCAAGCCCGGTATACATCATGTGCTCGCGCGCAGCTTCAAGGACCTGTACCCGCGTTACAAGACCATGCGTGGTTATCACGTGCCGAGGAAAGCAGGCTGGGATACACATGGCTTACCGGTTGAACACGAGGTCGAAAAAGAACTCGGAATCTTCGACAAGAAGGAAATCGAAGAAAAGATCGGTATTGACGATTTTACCCGTCGCTGCCGCGAATCGGTCATGCGCTATATCGGCGACTGGGAGAAGATGACCGAACGTATGGGATTCTGGGTGAATCTCGATGAGGCGTACTACACGCTGGACAACAGCTATATAGAGAGTGTGTGGTACCTGCTCAAGACGATCTGGGACAAGGGGCTTATATACCGCGGCTACAAAGTGGTGCCCTACGACCCGCGCATCGGCGCAACCCTGTCATCACATGAGGTTGCGCTCGGCTACCGGGAAGTTGACGACCCGTCAATTTATGTTCGCTTCAAAGTCGAAGGTGAGGACAACACCTCGTTCCTCGTCTGGACCACTACGCCGTGGACCTTGCCTGCGAACCTGTTGCTGGCGGTGCATCCGGACGTCGACTACGTCTATGTTGAGACCGAAGATGAAACCCTGATCCTCGCTGACGCATTACGCACAGAGGTGCTGCGGGAACTCGAACATAAGGTGCTGCGCAAGCTTAAAGGTTCCGAACTTGTCGGCTTGCGCTACCTGCCGCTATTCACATACCTTGAGGTTGATGGCGACGCTTTCCGGGTGCTGCCAGCAGACTTTGTCACCACAGACACCGGTACCGGTATCGTTCACACTGCGCCGCCCTACGGTGTCGACGATCTGGCACTGGGGCAGGAAAACGGCCTGCCCGTGATTCACACCGTTGGCCAGGACGGACACTTTCTACCGGAAATCGAAGCGGTGGCAGGGATGTTCTTCAAGGATGCCGACAAACCGCTGATCAGGATTCTCAAAGAACGGGGTCTGATGTTCCGTTCCGAGAAATATCGCCACAGCTACCCGTTTGGCTGGCGCACCGGCGATCCGATTATCTACTACGCCAAGAATGCCTGGTACATACGCACCTCGGATTTCCGGGATCGTATGGTTGAACTCAACCAGACGATCAAGTGGGTGCCAGAAAATATCAGGGACGGTCGTTTTGGCAAATGGCTCGAAAACAATGTCGACTGGGCCTTGTCACGAGAACGATTCTGGGGCACGCCGCTGCCGGTCTGGACCGATGGCGATGGTGATTACGTGGCGATTGGATCTGTGGGCGAGCTTGAAGCATTGACCGGCCGCAATCTCAGTGAACTCGATCTGCATCGGCCGGCCGTGGATGAGGTCACCTTTGAAAAAGATGGCAAGACCTTCAGTCGCGTCCCGGAAGTCATCGATTGCTGGTTCGACTCGGGCGCAATGTCCTATGCGCAGTGGCATTACCCGTTCGAGAACCGGGACGCTTTCGAGAATCGTTTCCCGGTGGACTACATCTGCGAGGCAATCGACCAGACCCGAGGCTGGTTTTACACCCTGCACGCAATCGCCACGCTGGTCTCGGACAGCGTCGCTTTCAGGAATTGCGTGTGCCTGAATCTGATCGTCGACAAGGACGGCAAGAAGATGTCGAAGTCGGTCGGTAATATCGTCGACCCTTATGACGTGTTCGACACGGTAGGCGCTGACGCACTGCGCTGGTATTTCCTGGCACGGCTGTCGCCCGAAGTCCTGAAACGCATTTCTGTCGAGATCGTGCAGGATGTCGCGAGCTCGTTTATCAACACTTTCTGGAACACATACGGGTTTTTCGTGCTGTATGCGCGGCTCGACGACGTGGATCTCAGTCAGGAGATCCCACCGGCCGACAGGCCGGAAATCGACCGCTGGGTGCTGGCGCTGCTCAATCAGACGGTCAGGACCTGCACGGCCGCGCTGGATGACTACGACGCGAAGCGGGCAGGCGAAGCAATAGAGTCCTTCGTCGACCAATTAAGCAACTGGTACGTGCGCCGGAATCGGCGGCGCTTCTGGAAATCGACGGATCCCGACGACAAGCGATCAGCTTACCTGACCCTGTACGAGTGCCTGGAGGTTGCGAACAAATTGATGGCGCCGTTTGTTCCGTTCCTCGCGGAACATATATACCAGAACCTCGTCCGCACAGTGGATGAGGATGCGCCAATCAGTGTTCATATGAGCACTTGGCCTGCGGAAAACGAAGCCTATGACGATGATTCACTGCTGTTCGATATCGGCGTGGTGCAGAAAGTCGTGGGCCTGGCCCGCGCCGCGCGCGGCCAGTCGGGGGTGCGGACGCGTCAGCCGTTGTCACGCCTCCTGCTACGTGCGCCGGATGATGCTGCCGCGAAAGCGCTAGCAGATCACAAAGAACAAATTCTCGAAGAACTCAACGTCAAAACAATTGAATTCATCGCGCGCGATGAAGGATTGGTTAACTACCGCATCAAACCCAACTTGCCGAGGCTCGGCAAGGAGCGCGGCATGGGAAAGGAATTGCCAGACATCCGGCGGGCACTGGAAAAGGAAGACGGTGCCGAGGTTGCGGGCAAGGTTGCGCGCGGCGAAAACATAACGATTTCAATACCTTCCGGAGAGATATTGTTGACCGGCGAAGACCTGCTCATCGAGACCAGCTCGGCGGAGGGCTACGCTTGCGGGGCGGATGCCGGCTACCTGACGGCGCTCGATACCTCACTCACTGAAGAATTAATTCGCGAAGGCATTGCACGCGAAATGATTCGTACCGTGCA
>CAZJFQ010000123.1:0-4981 GCA_964545335.1 uncultured Gammaproteobacteria bacterium
CGAGTGAGTACCGGTACAGGTCGCCTGTCGTGCCGTCCGATGCGCTTTTTGTCACCATTTCTCAGTCCGGCTAGACGGCGGACACGCTGGCCGCCCTCAGGGCTGCAAAAGAGATGAGCTATCTGGCCACGCTGGGTATCTGCAACGTGCCTGAAAGCTCGCTGGTCCGGGAGTCCGGGCTGGTGCTGATGACACGAGCCGGGCCGGAAATCGGCGTCGCATCGACCAAGGCATTTACGACACAACTGGCGGCACTGACGCTGCTCGCGGTGTCACTGGCGCGGCATCAGGGGCTTGCCGAGGCGGATGAACGGAAGCTGGTTGCGCAGCTGGCCGCCGTACCAAAGTTGCTTGAACAGGCCCTCGATATGGACTCGAAAATCCAGGATCTGGCTGAACAATTTGCTGAAAAACGCCATGCACTGTTTCTTGGTCGGGGCATCATGCATCCGATTGCGATGGAAGGGGCACTCAAGCTCAAGGAAATCTCGTATATCCACGCCGAGGCTTATCCGGCCGGTGAGCTAAAACACGGCCCGCTGGCACTGGTCGACGATGACATGCCGGTTATCACGGTAGCACCGAATAACCAGCTTTTAGAGAAACTCAAATCCAACCTCGAAGAAGTACGCGCGCGCGGCGGCAGACTTTATGTGTTCGCTGATCCGGAAGCAGGCATCGAGGCCGATGAGGGCGTCGAGGTGCTCCACGTGCCGGCGCACGTGGAAGGCATCCAGGAGCCGATCGTTTACACCATTCCCATGCAATTACTTGCCTATCACGTCGCGGTTCTGAAGGGGACCGACATCGATCAGCCGCGAAATCTGGCGAAATCTGTAACGGTCGAGTGACCGTTACAAAGCGGGAAGCGGGAAGTAATAAGTAGCTTGTCGCTGTTGCGGGGTAATAAAAAGCCGGCTATCACCGGCTTTTATAAAATTTTCACACTTTCCGCTGCGCGAACTCTAACTGGCCTTTTTCAGATTCAACAGATGTTCTTCGCTCAGGCGCCGAATGTTTTCCACCGGTTCGTCCTCCCAGGCAAAACAAGGCGGCTCGCGGCGCAATACCGGCGAGTCGTCTGAACTCAGAGCATCGTTGAGATAAGCCAGGTTGCGTTCGAGCGCGTCCAGGTAAGGATTCCTGCCATCGTAAAGCGGTTCGACGTATCGGTATGCGCAGCCGAACTCACCATCGAGACGATCGCGCTGAATCTCGGCGAAAAACGCAGGTGTCTTTTTCAGGAGATCGAGACCCGATTTGTACTTGACCTTACGGCCGCCGTCGGTGTCCGGTTGCACGGCAATGTCGCCTAAGACAAATTCGTGATACAGGCGGTCACGGCATTTTTCCAGATAGCATCGATCGGCCATCTGCGCAATGAGGTCAGCCGTTCCGATCAGGTGCCCGACTTTTCGATCCATGGGATCGTCGACGATGATGTCGTCGAACTTGATTTCAAAGCCGGTGAAATGAACGATGCGGCTGGCCACCGGTGCGGCTTCGGCAAGTCCGATGCGCGGCAGGTAATCCGCGAGAAAACCAGCACTTCGGCTTACGTGGTAACGGGTAAACTCGGCACCGTTCTTATGGTCTTCATCGTCGGCCTGGCGTATGTAACCGGCGTCGTGAAAGAGCGCCGTAATCAGGCCGACTGTTGCCCGGTAAGGTCCGATCTTTTCGGAGGATTCGTGAATCTTGTCATGACCCGCGAGCAGGCGTGCCATCGCGAGCGTCATGTCCAGCGTGTGTTGAATGTCGTGATAGACCGTGTCACAGCCGAGATAGCCCGGCGCCTTGCCGGTGAACAGCAAGGCAAAATCCTGGAAAGCCCGATCGACTTTGTCGAACGAGGCTTCCCCGTAAACACTACCGTAGAGTTCCGCTGTTGCATTGCGAACAGCGTCAGGCGAACTTACCTGGACGGTATTGGTTACGTCGTAATCGCTGCGACGATGACTGAGCAAGCGCACTTCCCTCACGTCGGCCTCAATCATTAATCCTGCTGGCGGTAAAGTCTAGGTAAAAAACTCTCCGAAAGCCATCAATTGCACATAACCATATGACTTTTGTATAGAAAATCGACAGTGGCTTGTCGCTAAAAAGCGAATTCCGCGACCACGGGCGCGTGATCAGAAGGCTTCTCCCAGGTACGGGGCTCGCGGTCAACCAGGCTCGAGGTACAGGTTTTGCTCAATTTTGCGCTGGCCAGTATCAAATCGATTCTTAAGCCCCGGTTTCGTCTGAAAGCGGCGGCCCGATAATCCCACCAGCTGAAGGTTTTCTCTTCCTGTTCGAACAGCCGAAACGTATCAATGAAACCCAGATCGAGAATCCGGCGCAACGCGGCGCGTTCGGGTTCGCTGCACAGGACTGATCCTTCCCACGCCTTCGGATCGTGAACATCGCGATCCTCCGGTGCAATGTTGAAATCGCCAAGCACAACTATATGTTCATGGGAGTCGAGTTCATCCACCAGGTAATCGGTCAGTGCATCGAGCCATCTCAGCTTGTAGTTATATTTTTCCGAGCCAACTGTCTGCCCGTTTGGCACATAGAGGTTGATTACACGAATGCCACCGACAGTTGCCGACAGAACCCGACGCTGCGGATCCTCGAAACCGGGCAGATCCGTGACGATTGCGGTCGGTTCGTCGCGCGCGATTACCGCGACGCCGTTATAGGTCTTCTGGCCGCTGAAAGCGGCTTCGAATCCGGCCCCGGTGAATTCATCCAGCGGAAACTGCTCATCGCGTGTTTTTGTCTCCTGCAGCGCGATAACGGCCGTCCCGGTTTGGGTTAGCCACGACATCACATGCGGCAACCGGACACGGAGTGAATTAACGTTCCAGCTAGCGATCTTCATGCGTCGATTCCGAGCAACTACGCAGGCACGAAAGCTTACCAGCATGGCCCGGCTTGGCTAGAATCGGACAACGATTTGTCCGGGGAAGTGGCGGATTTCAAGCCGGCACGGTTGGACCAGTGATCTGCAAGGAACCGGTGCTATGACCGAGAAGTTCGATCTGGTGGTTGTCGGAGGCGGCAGCGGTGGCTTGGCTGCGGCACAGAGGGCAGCTGAACACGGTGCCCGCGTGGTCGTAGCCGAGAACGGCCGTCTGGGGGGGACCTGCGTCAATGTCGGCTGTGTGCCGAAGAAAGTAATGTGGAACGCTGCAGATATGGCGCACCGTATGGCGATTGCCGGCGACTACGGCTTTAAGGTATCCGCACGCGATAACGACTGGGCCGCATTGAAACGACGGCGCGATGCCTATGTGGCCAGGTTAAATGAAATATACAAAAACAACCTGGACCGGAAAAATGTCACCTTAATTCGCGGCGATGCCCGTCTTCCGGACCGGTACGGGGTTGAGGTTTCAGGAAACCGTTATGAAGCGGAACATATAGTCATTGCTACCGGCGGTGAGCCGATCGCTCCCGATCTGCCCGGCGCCTCGCTCGGTATTACGTCGGATGGCTTTTTTGAAATGGACGACTGTCCGGAGTCGATTGGTATCGCCGGTAGCGGATACGTATCCGTCGAGCTGGCGGGCGTGCTACACAGTCTCGGCGCGAAAGTAACCGTATTCGCACGCTATGACCGGCTCCTCCGTTCGTTTGACGATATGTTGAGCGATGAAGTCATGGTGGCCATGAGAGACAACGGCATTGAGATCGTTACCGACTTCATCCCCAGAGCACTGCGCCAGGCGTCAGACGGTTTTGTTCTGGACGGCAAGGACAATCGAAGCTTCGGCAGTTATGAAAAGGTCATGTGGGCTATTGGCCGGAGACCAAGAAGCGCTGGCTTGGGCCTCGATCGAGCCGGCGTCGATCTCGATGATTTCGGTTTTGTCGCTACGGACGAATTCCAGAATACAAATGTTAAAGGAATCTATGCCATTGGCGACATCACGGCACGCAAGGCCCTCACTCCTGTGGCGATAGCCGCCGGCCGCAGACTCGCCGACCGGATCTTCGGCGGCATGGAAGGACGCCGCCTCGATTACAGCAACATCTGCACCGTGCTCTTCAGCCATCCGCCGATAGGAACAGTAGGTTTGACAGAAAACCAGGCGAGGGAACAGTTTGGAGACGATGTAGGGGTCTACGAGACGGTATTCGTCCCGATGCTGTACGCGTTATCGGAAAACAAGCCCCGCTCGCATATCAAGCTGATCACGGAAGGTGCTGACGAAAAGATTGTCGGTTGCCATGTGATCGGTGACGGTGCGGACGAAATGATGCAGGGATTTGCAGTGGCAATCCATATAGGTGCCACTAAAAAAGATTTCGACGACACAGTCGCGATCCACCCCACCAGCGCCGAGGAGCTGGTCTTGCTACGCTGATCACTGCTTCGCCCGAAATCAATAGGGCGGGTTATTGATCAGTTCACTCGTGTCCGGGCGGGTACCGTGCCAACGCTCGAAGCATTCGGCGGCTTGCTCCACCAACATGCCCCAGCCGTCGACGGTTTTGGCGGCACCCTGGTCACGCGCCCATCGCAAATAAGTCTGGGCATCGTAACCGTAGATCAGGTCGCAGCAGATCGTTTGATCGCTAATGGCAGAATGATGCACGGCGGGTCGTTCACCGCTCAGGCCTGCAGACGTGGCATTGATAACGAGATCAAAGGGCTGTTTGGTCGGAGCACCGGCATCAGTAATCGAGGCCGTAACGTTGTCACCCAGGTCCTTCAGTAAAGACTCCGCACGCGACCGGGTACGATTGTAGATAGTAATGTCGCTGCAACCGAGTTTGGCCAGTTCAGCCAGCACACCACGGGCCGCGCCCCCCGCGCCGAGCAAAAGCAACCGGCACGACGTCAGATCGATGCCGTGATTGGATACAAGATCGCGAACCAGCCCGGCGCCGTCGGTGTTGTCACCTTCGATGCATCCGCCGTCGTCCCGGCACATACAGTTAACCGCTCCGGCCAGTTTTGCACGAGAGGTGAGAACTTCGGAATGCTTCA
>CAZJFQ010000124.1:0-4975 GCA_964545335.1 uncultured Gammaproteobacteria bacterium
TGGTTTCGCAAATACGGGTTCGCGAGCCCGATCGTGCTTTCCGTCAATGATCGATTTAGAGCTGCCGCGCCCCCGGCTTTGATAAAATTGACCCGGCACAAGGCGACCCGGCCGAAGCCAAACCGGTACAAATCTCATGCCGGGTACGTCGCGACAGGAGGGCCTGCATGGATCAGGACGGCACACAGCTAAACATTGTCGAAATCAGCGTGATCACCGCACTGCTGATTGGGCTGGAAATCAGCCTGTCCATCTTTCTCTATGGAATTGGGTTCGGAGCAGTCATCGATCCGGCTGCGCTCGATAGTCTGATCATGACTTTGCCTACCGGTGTCGTGCTGGCATCGCTCATGCACTACAAAAAGCTGAGCTACCGAAAATTATTTCACTCGTCGTCAACGTCTATTTTAAATACCTTCCTGGTACTCACGGTACCGATCCTGTTGGTCATCTACGGCAGCAACATCATCATTTCTGATTTCGCCAACATCGTCATCTGGCTTTTTCCGCTGAGCCCGGCAGCTGTTGCATCCTTCCCCGACCTATACAGCAACGGATTCCCCTCCATCGCTATGGTGTGCATAGTCGCGCCTGTGATCGAGGAGCTCCTGTTTCGAGGTATATTTGTTCGAAATTTTCTGCAAATGTACTCACTCAAAAGAACGTTGATCTATTCCGCCCTGATCTTCGCGATTGCCCATATGAATGTTTATCAGCTCCCGGTCGCTTTTATGATGGGTCTGTTTCTGGGTTGGCTATATGCCAGAACACGGTCGCTGTGGCCATGTATCCTTGCTCATATAGCATTTAATTCAGTATCAACCACTTTGTTCTTTGTTGACGACCAGGCATCGAAAATTCTCCCTGATGGCCGGCTACCGATGCACTCACCGATCGAGCAAGTTGTTGCTATGACAGTAGCCGGGATCGGCATGTTAGCGCTCACGTGGCTATTCCAACGCCAGGCGCACCGGACGACGGTCGCAGACGACGATACGGATTCCCGATGACAGTAATAAGATCATGCGCGAAATACTTCCGGCTGTTAATCGCCTGCAGCGTGGTTGCGGCAGCTGTTCTTCCAGATTCAGCCATCACGCAAGAACAGGAAGCAGAACAAAATTCCGAGGGTTGGGAACTCTTCCGCGATCTTGCCTCCGGCGCTATCGATCGGCATGAGTTTGAAGAAGCCGAAGAATATATTGCAAAAGCCGAAAAGGAAGCCGGCGCAACGCTCGACACCGACAACATGGCCTGGGTGACGATCTGGGATACGCGCTCCAATGTCTATATAGGTCAGCTTCGGTTTGACGACGCGGAAAAGCTGCTCTTGAAGGCGATCGTTTTCAGCATTCGTGCCGAGGGACCAAACACGCCGACACTGGCCGCCTTATATAACAACCTTGCTACCGTCTACCAGAAAGCCGGCCGACTGGACGAGGCCGTGACTTTATCGACGCGTGCCGTCGAGGTCTCTGCCAAGGCCTTTGCGCCGGGCAGTTACCAACTAACGATAGGCGAAATGAATCTGGCCCGGTTTTACCTGGAACAGGCGCGATACCAGGAAGCTGAACTGATATTGAGCCGCATCACCACCATGCTGTCAGGCGGTAGAAATGCCTACTCAGGTTTAGCAGCAGAAGCGTTTTTGTCCCTCGGCCTTGTCGTTCAGTACCAGGGCCGGCACGAGCAGGCGTTGCAGTTGTTCAATGGCGCTATCGCTATTTTTGAAAAACTGAACGCGACGGAGGAAGCGTGGCTGGTGGTGCCTCTTGTCTCTGCCGGAACGGCCTATCATTTTCTGGGCCAGATCAGGGAAGCCCAGGATTATTACCAGCGTGCGCTTGCATTGGTGCAACAATACAGTGGCGAAGACGACGCTTATGGTGCTCAGATTCTGGACAACTTGTCCTTACTGCACGGCCAGACCTGGAGGACGGAGAGAGGCATAGAACAGGCTGAACGTGCGCTGGCGACACACAAGTTGAACTCGGGCAACAAACATCCCGCTGTTGCCCAGGGTCTTCATGTCCTGAGTCTGGCATATGCATCTGTAGGCAATTACGAGGAAGCTCAGAACTATCTGGCCCGGGCCATAGAGATGAATCAGGCATTCTTCCCACCTGGTCACCCACAGCGCGCACTCCTCCTCGCATCGCTGGCACGCCTGTACGCTGAACAGGGGCTTGTCGAGGAAGCGCTTGGGCCGGCCCGCGAAGCCACCGCAATCTACCTTGCAAACCCATCGACGATCGGGGAAGTGACGCTGGTCGGCTGGCCCGAAGGACTACGCACCTACGGCGAGATCATTGCAGCGCATTCGAGTTACGCGATCAAAGCGGCAGAAAACAACGAAGCGATGCGAGATCAATTCCTGGCTGAGGCTTTTCTGCTGAGCCAGCAGGTTTACACAGAATTTACACACGCCAGCCGTACGACCATCGAGTCACGACTCCGTAACAGGGATGGCGAGATGGCGGAACTTCTGAAAAACCTCGCTAAAGCGAGAATCGAGCGGCATCAGATCAGATCGGATTGGCTGACTGAAGCAGTTGAACGCAAAGGCAGATTGAAAAAGAAGGATGCTGAGATCATGGCCGTGCAGCTTGGCGAGCTCGACTCAGAGGTCATGCGACTCGATGACGAGTTTCAGACGCGCTTTCCCGGGTACGCCGCCCTGGTAAGACAGGAACCTGTTTCGATTGCAAATTTGCAGGAAAAACTTCGGCCAGGAGAACTGTTAATAAAGTACATGCTGCACAACCGAAAAGTGCACGTCTGGACATTGACACGTGACAGCGTGGCCGTCGAGGTACTGCACACCAATGAAGTTGAGTTGAGCGCGCACGCCAAAGCAATTTACGATCACATGGTCTTCGAAGAAAACGAACATCTATTCGCGACAAACTTTTATCCGTTCGAGAGCGGGTACTGGCTGTATCAGATTCTGCTCGAGCCGGCCCTTGAAAAGCATTCTGAAACTGAACATATCATCATAGTCCCACATGGCGTATTGATGCGATTGACGTTCGGGGTCCTGTTGACCGACGACTGGATTCCAGCCAGCAGAGATGTCGAAGAACTCAGGTCAGCGCCATGGCTGGCGCGGGAGTTCGCCCTGACAATCGTGCCTTCCCCAGCAGCTTTGCTGGCAGTGAGGAATATCGACAGGCCCTATCCAGATACGAACAAGTACCTCGGCATAGGATCGGCGGGATCGGACAACCTCAAAAAAATCGCGGTGGCCTTTGACGCACCGGAACCCAGGACTCTCGGATCTAATCGAATCGTAAAATCCTTTTTCCGCATTGCCGACCTCAGCAAGTTCAACATCGTTACATTTTCAAGCCCCGTACCGTATGGGGAATTCTATGATCGACCCGATTTCGCAACTGCCCAGCCGGCTATTTTGCTGACCAATCCCAGAAATCGTTTTGCCGAGAGAGAATACACCGAGGCGACTGAGATTCCGGGCTTCGGCATGCGCCCGGACTGGCTGATCGTCAATTGCCCGGTGATGATTCGTGGCTATGGTTACTTTGAGGACATCTCCATATTGGCCCGTGCATTTTTGTTCAATGGCACCCGTTCGCTTCTGATGGCGTACTACCCCATTGACGTGGATACCATCGCGCACATCGCTGGCACACTGTCCGCTGAGCTCGTCGCGGATCCTACCCTGTATCGCGCTGAAGCGATGCGGCGAGCTTTCAATGCACTGATTGACGATACCACTGTGGCGGAGAGCAGTGATCCGCGGCGCTGGGGTGCGCTGATCCTGATGGGTGAAGGCGGCCCGATGTCAGCGCCCCATAGGCAGTCAGCAAGGCTGATCGATTAATAATTGGATCTGAGAATTTTATCGCCACTCACATGGCATTACGTCGAACTCTTCCAGCTGCAGGTCCGTAAACCGCACACTCGCGACGGAACAGCGTATGTATATACGGCTGGCAAGAAACTCCGTTGCAACTTCCATCACAAGTGCTGAACGCATATCGTTGCCCCTCCCGGCAATGCGCCAACTGATTTTGCAATGAATCGTTCGGCACATTGATGGCCAACCTGCGTTAGACTTTGTTGCCTTGCGGATACACAGAAGGAACGCTCATGATTCGAACGAGATCGATTTTTCTTGCGATCAGCCTGCTGATCATAACGGGGCCGGTAGCTGCGCAGGGACCTGGTGGCACCGCCGCACCGGCCGGAATGAATCCACTGGCCTTTATGGATCAGGCTATGGAGGATGGTCAGTGGCGTGAATACAGGATGGTCGGCGGAGAGGTTGACGGTACGGTATTCAAATGGGTCTGGCTCGGGACGGAAGAGCGCGACGGTACGAGATATCGCTGGGTGGAGATGTATGCCACCCTGGCAGGAGACGAATCGGCAGTGAAAATGCTGTTTGATCCTCAGGCTCACGGCGACCCGCCGCTCGAGTTTATAGTCAAAGTCGGCGACCAGCCGGCAATGCAGATCCCGATGAATATGATGGGCGGCAACTCATTCGCGTCACCGGAAACCGCCAGCGCTGCTCCGACAGTGACGGGAACCGAAACGGTTACGGTCCCGGCCGGCGAGTTCGAAACCACAGTTTACGAGTCGGAGATTTCCGGCAAGGCCATCAAAACCTACGTATCCCAATCGTTGCCGGGCATGGTATTGGCGGTCGGACCCAATGCACGCATGGAACTTACCGGTGCAGGCGACGGCGCAAAAGCCCGGATTACCGAAAAGCCGTTGACGATTCAGCAAATGATACAGTAAAACATCCAGCGGCTTTGTCGATAGCGGGTGACACGAACCGGCTATGTTGAAAAGACTGCTACAGGTCTTTGCAGGCCTGGTGGTGCTCGCCGCCGCGAGCGCCGCTCTCTGGCTCAACGCAAAATCGCTTACGGTACCGATCGATCCGGGGCAGGAGTTTACTTACAGCCGAACTTCTGTCGACGCTGCAACCTCGAGCCAGGCAATC
>CAZJFQ010000125.1:0-4945 GCA_964545335.1 uncultured Gammaproteobacteria bacterium
TCCTGAAAGCAATGGATGCGATTGCGCCCGGCCTCTTTGGCCGCGGCGCACGCGCTGTCGGCCGCGCTCAGGATACTGGCGACGTCATCGTTCTCGAGCGAGATCGGAACGACACCGATGCTGCAGCCGAGCCGGAACGTACGATCATCCCACACGAACTTGAATTCCTGTACGGCTTCACGGAGGACGTCGGCGGTCTTCATGGCCTCGTCCAGCGAACAACTTTCCAACAGAACGCCGAATTCATCGCCACCCAGCCGGGCAAGCGAATCTCGCCATCGAATCTTGGCCTTAAGTAACGCACCAATCTGGGCCAGCAATGTGTCGCCCGCCGCGTGACCGCAGGAGTCGTTGATAATCTTGAACTGGTCGATATCGAGATAGCAGATAGCGTAAGAGGCTTCACGCGCCTTCGCGCTCTTCAATGCACGCTCCAGGCGGTTTTCGAATTCCCGACGGTTGACCAGCCCGGTGAGGATATCGTGACTGGCGTGATAACTTAGCCGGCGGTTGAGTTCACGGGCTTCGCTGACATCGTGGAACACAAGCACGCCGCCGGACACTTTGCCTTTCCCGTCCTGAATCGGTGATGCCGTGCTCTCTATATAAAGTTCATTGCCATCACGGCGAATCAGCAAAGTCGGGCGGACCGATTTGATTGGTCGCTGACGGCGAATCGCAACCGACAGCGGATTTTCCAGCGGTTCGCAGGTTTCTTCATGAAAGCCGCGAAATATTTCATCCACCGGTCGGCCTACTGCATCGTCAAGCTTCCATCCGGTTAGTTCTTCAGCGACCGGATTCACGTATTCCACCAGACAGCCGGCATCCGTGGTAACAACGCCATCACCGATGGATTGCAGCGTGATCTGCGCCCGCTCCTTCTCACGAAACAGTGCTTCTTCGTAGAGCTTGCGTTCCGTGATATCGAGTTCGATGCCGACTAAGCGTTTGAGACGGCCGTTTTCGTCCGGTAGCGCCTTGGCGCGGCTCAGAACCCAACGCCACTTGCCGTCCCGATGCCGCATCCGATGAATGCTCTCGAAAATCTCCGTCTTGCTCTCCAGATGCTCCCGGATCTTGGCCTGGACCCGCGCCATGTCATCCGGATGCACCAGGTTGCGCCAGTCAGGAACCGAGTCATTTAGTTCATCCTGGCCATAACCCAACATGGTCTTCCAGCGCGGCGAAAAATAGACCGAGTTAGTGCGAACATCAAAATCCCACATGCCATCATTGGCAGCATAGGTGGCAAGATCATTTCGTTCTTTAAAGTCCCTCAGATCCTGTTCGGCACGCAGCCGCGCCAATCCGCTGGCAAAGCTGGCTCCTACCAGCTTCAGCAGCAGTCGCAGATTGACGTCCCAGGAATCCTGTGGCCGCGATTCGCACATAGCGATAAATCCGGCGGGTTTCTCGCCGACCGAAAAACCGACGATCAGGATTGAGCCGATACCCAGGGTCCGCAGGAAGGTGGCATCCTTGACGGCGTCCTTGCGCACCCGGGTCGTGTCGGGTAGCTCCAGCAATCGCAGGTGCTGCAGGCTTTTTTTCAGCCAGGGCAGTGTCTCCAGTTCGACGTCTTTGAGGTTTTCCGGCCGGCATCCGGCAAACATTCCGGTAGACACGCTGATCTTTTCTATGTACACGCCCTTCGGATCGAGCAGACCGAGGCAAACTGAATCCACCGACGTCGACTCGCGCAGACCCTCGAGGCTCTGCCGCACACAATCGTCCGCACCGTCCTGCGTCAGGTTCTGGAAATCAACGGAAACTTTTGTATAGAGGATGTCGAGCCCGATACTTCGGCGAGTACCGGTATCGAGAAGGCTGTCCTGCACGGCGGGATCCTTCGGCGCGCTGCCGCCCGTGGTCTTGGGATCCATCTTCCCCCTGTGAGGACTCAACCTGGTACGGATTCGTTGCGGAAGAACCGACCGGGTTTTCTGGTCCTGCCCTTTAGTTCAACGATGCAAGCAGTTACAGCCAATTGTGACATAGATTTCTAAGAAAACAAGATAAGTAAATGAAATAACTAGATTTCGACGACTCGCGTTGTTGAAATATCGTAAATCGTGAACCGTTAACCGTGAACCGACTAAGGCGCTAGGCCCTAGGCGCTAGGTCCAGCGTGCCGGAGACTCTGTCTTTTCTAGTTTTTTTCTTCTTCGTGTTCTTTGTGGTCATTTTTTTTCGCGCCAGCGCTTCTTGCCACTTCCCGCTTCCCGCTTTTCGCATCCGCGGTTGTCAACGAGGCCGCACCTGGTGCGTTCTATCCCCTGGAAACCCCACACTTCAGGGAGAACAATCATGGACTTGAAGCTTGAAAGCTTTGCTCCGACAGGGACTCGTCGCAAGCGCGATCTCTGGCGCTGGACAGCGATCGCTGCCATTGCTTTTGCGTTTGCGGGCTGTGGCGGCGGGAGCGGCTCGGACGGTGGCATTACGCCAATCGCGGGCACACAAACGTGCAACGCCGCGAACCCGCAAAACTGCGGCGAAGTCTTTATCGGACTCACGGACGCCGACGGCGACTTTGCCAGTTACATTGTCGACGTCGAATCGCTGACGCTGACCGCAGCCGACGGCACGGTCGTCGCAACGATGCCCAACTCGACCCGCGTGGATTTTGCACAACTGGTTGATTTGACAGAGTTTCTGACCGTGGCGACGGTTCCGCCGGCTACATATGTCAGCGGCAGCATCAGCCTCGATTACTCCAATGCCGAGATTTTTGTCGAGGTCAATGGCGACGCGGTGCAAGCCGACGTCGTGGATTCGGACGGAAATCCGATGACTACGGCAACGCTGGATATCGTACTCGACAACACCAACAGGTTAGTCGTCAGGCGGGGGCTGCCCTCATTGATCACGCTGGATTTCGATCTCGGCGCATCGAATACGGTTGATTTGAATTCGTCGCCGCCCGTCGTAACCGCTGATCCCTTTATCGTGGCGGAAATCGACCCGGTCGATACCAAGGACCGACGGGTTCGCGGCCCGCTACTGAGCGTCGATCTCAACAACAGCAGCTACACCATAGCAATCCGCCCGTTCCACCGGCTACTGGCCACGGATTATGGCCGCTTTGTGGTTCACACCACGAACGAGACGGTTTACGAAGTGAATGGCGCAATGTCTGAAGGCCAGACCGGGCTGGAAGCGCTGGATCTCGCGGGTTTCGGTACGCCGACAATTGCCTTCGGCATTCTCGACGTATCGGATCGTGCGTTTACCGCGAAGATGGTGCTGGCTGGCACCAGCGTGCCGTGGATCGATATCGATGCCGTTTTGGGTAACGTCATTGCCCGGAACGGGGACGTTCTGACAGTCAAACGCGCCACGATCATGCGGCGTCTCGGCGATTGGAACTTTCATGATGTTGTAACGGTTCTCATCGGTCCGAATACGCAAGTGACCAAGATGAGCGACATGGCGATGGATCTGGACAAGGACTCCATTTCGGTCGGCCAGCGGATCCTGGCTATAGGCGAACTGGCTGAGGACCCTGCAAGCATCGACGTGACGCTCGACGCCACGCAAGGACGCGTACAGATGCGGCTGACACACCTTGCAGGTACGTTGAACAGTTTCGTTCCGGGACAGCTCGACATCACCGGCCAGCGTATCGATCTCAGTCGTATCAGCATATTTGACTGGACCGGAACCGGTATCACGCCGGAAAACAACGTCGATCCGGACAACATGGAGATAGCCACCGGTAATCTGTCTGCGGACGGCATTCTGCCGGGAACGCCCCTCGTGGTATTCGGGTTCTTCAAGGACTATGGAACGGCGCCACCGGACTATGAAGGTCGTACGCTGATCGATTGCGCCGCCTCACGCGCAAAACTGGGGATCGGCTGGATCAGCCCGGGAACGGCAGCCCCGTTCATCGTTATCAGTACCAGCAGCATCGTGCTGGATCTGTCCAATCCCCAGATCGGAGAGCGCCACCACATCAAACAGTGTGGCGTCATCACTGATCTCAATAGTCTGCCGGCATCTCCGAGCATCGAGCCTGCCGGGGGACCGGGCGTCTATGCCATTAAGGAAGGCAACACGATTTCCATCCATTCGGATTTTGGAAACTTCGTCAATGACCTGACATTGCGGCTGGATGGGGCGACTTTTGTACGCGCCCTGCACTCAGCCGGTGGCTATGACGCGGGTCAAAACGTGTTCAACGCACGGAAGATCTTCGTGCATCTGAACTGAGCCGTCGCCGCCGCGACGCGCTCATGAAGGCCCGTGACCTCCCGGCCACGGGCCTTCTCTTGTTGGTACCGAAGCCGAATTATCTGCCTGAAAACAGCCCCGCTATTTCGGCTGTCCTTCTGCCACAGCCCGGCTACACTAAGAAAGGGTGGCCCGAATCGGATTAGGTGCATACCCGGCGCAGTAGTGGAATCCGCCCCTGTATATGCCCCCACTTCTTACTGCGTAACCATGACTATCTGATACGACTGAGGAGACAAGCCGTGGCAATTCCAGAGACAGTGACACGGTACCTGGCCGACGGAGGCGTGCAATTCGAGGTCGTTGAACACCCGCGAACGGCCTCGGCGTCTCGCTCAGCTCAGGCGGCCCACATTTCGGGAGACCGAATCGCAAAGGGCGTTCTGGTGAAAGATCGTGACGGGTTTGCGCTGGCCGTGCTGCCCGCTTCGCACACACTCGCATTGGGCGACCTGCAGAAAAAGTACCAGCGAGAATTCGAAATCGCCGGGGAAAAAGAGCTTGAGGCCGTCTTTCCGGATTGTGAGCTGGGTGCCGTCCCTGCGGTCGGCCGGCCTTACAAGCTCGACACAATCGTTGATGCGAGTCTGCTGAAACAGCCGATGGTCTACTTCGAAGCTGGCGATCATGAAGAACTGATTGGCGTCAGTACAGCGGATTTCGAAACGCTGATGGAAGGCGCTATTTTCGACTCCATAAGCGTTCA
>CAZJFQ010000126.1:0-4809 GCA_964545335.1 uncultured Gammaproteobacteria bacterium
TGGCACCGGGGGCACCGGCACCTACAGCGGCATTCGCACCGGCCGAGCGCCGTTTGTCGGCCGACCTTTTATCTACGGCCGGATATTCGCCAACCAGGATCCGTCACCGGGTGCCTACAACGATATCGTCGATGTAACAGTGCTCTTTTGAAACACACTCGGCAGAAGCAGGTCGCGAGCTTTGAATTTTTTTGCTGCACCGGCTATTGCCGTGTAACTTCTGAGCCGAGCAGGTTGCCGGCGCAGGCGTATTCGGAATCGTCAGTGCCAACGATTACCGAAATCCAAATGAGGTTTTCGATGGAGCGCCCGACTTTGACGGTGAGCAACTCGGGCGGCACGTAGATGTCCCCCACCTTGCTTTCGTAGGGAAACCTGGGCGCACCGCGTTTGCTGTCAATGCCGAGCTCCCTTCGAACCTCATTCAGATAGCCCGTGCAGGCCTTGTTGACTGCACGAACTCCATCTAGATAGATCTCCCGTTCAATGACGATTCGCTCATTGGCCGGATCAAAATGAACGGAAACCAGATTGCGCCGGACTCCGGCCCCCGCCTGACCAATCTGCTTCTGCAAATACAGCTCAAGCTTGAGATTACCCACCGTCATCAGCGACGCCCGTTCCTGCCGCAGCCAATCAACCACGATTTCTTCATCGGACTGGGCCGGGAGGTCAACAGGTACTAATACGCCTATAGCGGCCGATATCACTACTGCTTGCATGATTTTCTTCATTTTGCTCGAATCCTGACTGGAATACAGCGTGATATTTCGATTGATCTTATCTGGGATTGACCGTCGGGATAAGGAATAATTTCGTCCAGGACACAGTGCAGGTTGAAGATTTGAAACCAACGACTACCAGCCCGGTCAGGACGGCGACACTCACCGTCGTCACCATGATCGCTTTTGCCGCAAACTCAGTTCTGTGTCGGTTGGCATTGGGTGACGCCCAGATCGATGCGGCAAGTTTTACTACGATCCGCCTGGTGTCCGGCGCACTGACGCTTTGGTTGCTGATGGCGTTTCGATCCGGCCCGGGCAGCGTGGTTCGCGCCGGTTCGTGGAATTCGGCCTTTATGCTTTTTCTCTACGCGGTTGCGTTCTCTTTTTCCTACATCACGCTGGATGTCGGAACCGGCGCATTGATTCTTTTCGGTGCTGTTCAGTTGACGATGATCCTGGCTGGCATTCGAGCCGGTGAACGGCCTGGCCTGTTGGAGTGGCTGGGCCTTGTGATTGCCGGTGCCGGCCTGATCTATCTGATGTTTCCGGGAATCACAGCGCCGTCAACGATCGGTGCGGCGTTGATGGCAATTGCCGGTGTCGCCTGGGGCATTTACTCGCTGCAAGGACGGGGCGCATCGGATCCAATCGCTGCCACGGCCGGTAATTTCGTGCGTTCCGTCCCCATGGTGCTCGCAGTCAGCCTGGCCATGCTGTCAAAAGTCGATCTTTCCACGCGGGGCATAGTTTTTGCGGTCTTATCGGGGGCACTCGCCTCCGGCCTCGGCTTCGTCATCTGGTACGCCGCCTTACCAGGCCTGACCGCAACCCGCGCAGCCATGGTCCAACTCTCGGTCCCCGTTATTGCCGCCGCCGGCGGTGTATTGTTTGTCGCGGAAGAAGTGTCCGTTCGCCTCATACTCTCCTCGGCCCTGGTTCTGAGCGGAGTCGCCCTCGCCGTGACCGCCGGCCAGCGCCACGCACCCACCCCAAAATAGCCCCGATTACCCCCTTCCGCACCACCGCTCCCGAGCCCAAAAACGGTGCCAGGAACCGTTTTTGGGTGCTGTTGGCTCTGGAGGCCCCGCCACGCCTCATAAGAAAACGGTGCCAGGAACCGTTTTTTGCATTAAACCTGCGGGGCTGGTGGGGCATCGAAGTTCATGACAGTGGTGACACCACCCGGAGGGAAATGATGAGAAGCAGAATTCGGATTACCGCGGCGCTGATACTCGGGCTCGCCGGCCTGGTCATGTGGGTGACTGCCGGGGCCAGTGTCATCGAAGAGTCGTTTGACGCTGAAGGTCTCACAAAACTGGTCGTCGAATCGGACGCCGGGTCGGTCAGGGTCAAGGCCGGCAACAGCAACCAGATTCGGGTGCAGGTCGAACGCAGCGGCTGGGCCGCAGATCATTTTGATGTCGAATTCTCACGCGAAAGCCCCGCCCTGATCGTTCGCGGTGAATACGATGACAATGAAGATCGTTATGAAAATGGTCGTGTGAAATTTACGATTGAAGTTCCGAAGAGTTTTGATGTCGACATCAGCACCCGTGGTGGGTCTATCACAATCGACGATATCGACGGTGAAGCACGTGTGGACACCGCTGGTGGCAGCATAAAGCTCGGTCAGATCGGCGGAACGGTCAATGCTTCGACTGCCGGCGGAAGTATTTCGCTTAGCGGCAGCAATGCGAGCGCGAGACTCAGCACAGCAGGCGGCTCCATCAAGATTGGTGACGTGAACGGCAACGTATCCGCAAACACCGCGGGAGGGTCCATAAACATCGAACGCGCTGCAGGAACTGTCGAGGCACGGACAGCCGGAGGATCTATTAACGTCCGAGATTCGGTTGGCGCGGTAAACGCATCGACGGCCGGCGGAAGCATCTCGGCCTATTTCTCGCAGCAACCAAGTGAATCCAGTAGCCTCCGGTCCAGCGGCGGCGGGGTTACCGTTTACCTGGCGGAAAATGTAGGCGTCAATATTGATGCGCACTCTGATCGCGGCAGTATCTGGAGCGATTTCGAGCTCGACAATGCGCAGATATCAAAACGAAACCTCAGCGGTAAGTTGAATGGCGGCGGTCCCAACCTCAACATCGACGCCAACGGAAGCGTTCGCATAGAGCGAAAGTAATACTTTCCGATAACGACGCCCTGACGTGTCGCATCGTGACCGGCCCTGTCAAAACGTCGGTCGATTCTGTCGGCTTTTTATCTCGGACATACTTCCCGGCGCGCCAGTGAAACTGGCGCGCCTTCCTTTCGCTGAAAAACAGTGTCGCCGGTGATATCACGGCCTGGTTAAAGAATTATTCCACGAATTACGACCCGCGACTCTTGTTGACATGTATATAAAATCCGGTACGCTTGCCGTCCCTCAAATTTGCCATTGATCGAGGAAAGCCCATGGACAATGTGTCAGATACATCCGGCATAGTCGGGCAACCTGCCTCGGTCATCCTCGGCATCATCGCGAAACGATAGGCCAGCAGATGGCCGTGCATTAGCCCGGGTTGCCCCGGCGCATTTCTGTTCCCGCGCCGGTTTGTACCGGCTATAGCCGGCTCCAGAAGATCCACAGCAATGCAGCGAACAAGCTGCATGAGCACTGGTAAGGTATTTCGCGATGCCAACTGAATTGAAAACAACTGGCCGCTTTGGCCTGCCACGCATTCGTGAGTTGCTTCAGCTCATACGCGAGGCTATAGCCGGTTCCGACATCGACTACACGCGCGGGTCGACCCGGCGGGCGATCGGACTTCTCGCGGTTCCGATGGTGTTGGAAATGTCGATGGAATCGATATTCGCAGTGACGGATATCTTTTTTGTGTCCAGCCTGGGAGCCGATGCTATCGCGGCAGTCGGGCTTACTGAAGCAGTTCTCACCGTGGTCTATGCGATCGCGATCGGCCTCAGTATGGGCACGACCGCCATGATTGCGCGCCGTATCGGTGAAAAGAAGCCGGATGACGCCGCAGTTGTTGCTGGCCAGACCCTATGGGTCGGTGTGATTGCCGCAGCGGGCATCGGCACTATCGGCTGGCTCTATGCCGAGGATATTCTGCGCCTGATGGGCGCCGAGCAGGCGGTCATTAAAGACGGTGCCGGCTACACGACCATCATGCTGGCCGGCTCGGTCACGATTCTCTTTATCTTTCTGATCAACGCGATTTTCCGTGGTGCCGGTGATGCGACCATCGCAATGCGTGCGCTGTGGCTGGCGAACGGGATCAATATCGTGCTCGACCCGGTGCTGATTTTCGGTCTCGGGCCATTTCCGGAAATGGGCGTTACAGGAGCAGCGATAGCAACCACGATCGGGCGAGGAATCGGGGTCGTGTACCAACTCTACCGGTTGTTCAAGGCATCGGCACGTGTGCCAATGGTCTTCGCACACCTCGCACTGGCACCACAGGTTCTTTTGCGACTTCTCCGGGTGTCGGCCGGTGGCGTGCTGCAGTTTTTTATTGCCACATCGAGCTGGATCATCATGATCCGGATTATTGCGGCCTATGGCAGCGCCGCCGTCGCAGGCTACACGGTGGCCATTCGCGTAATCGACTTCGCCTTCCTGCCAGCGTGGGGGCTCAGCAATGCGGCAGCTACCCTGGTCGGTCAGAATCTCGGCGCAGGCCAACCTGATCGGGCTGAAAAATCAGTTTGGCAGACGGCAAGCTATTGCGCCGTATTCCTGACCGCCATCGCGGTCGTCTTTATTGTGTTTGCGGAACCGATTGTCCGGATCTTTATACGCGAGCCCGAGGTCGTCAGGTACGGTGTCGACTGTCTTCGATTTATCTCCTACGGTGTCGGCCTGCTCGGCTTCGGCATGGTGATTATTCAGGCATTCAACGGCGCCGGAGATACACGTACGCCCAGCTGGATAAACTTTCTGGGTTACTGGGTTCTGCAGATACCGCTCGCATACGCGCTGGCGAGCTATGCGGAGCTTGGCCCGCGCGGCGTTTTCATCACGATCCTGATTTCGGAATCCCTGCTCGCTATCGGTGCGGTGATCGTGTTTCGCCGCGGGCGCTGGAAACACGAAATCGTTTAGGCAGGATACAGCGACCCCGGT
>CAZJFQ010000127.1:0-2233 GCA_964545335.1 uncultured Gammaproteobacteria bacterium
ATCGGATTCTTGCAGTCGCAGAGTTTCATTTCATCGATGCCCCGATCGCGCTGCCATATAGCCGTCTTTGTTCATTTTTTCGACGCCAGGCGGAGCTGTTTTCTGACTGCCATCAAGCACGAATGCCAACTGTATCCAAAAACTGTTTTCAGTCCCCGCATTGTCGAACTCTTCGTTTCGGTACTCGAATTTTAACGCGCCTGAGCGCGAAAAGTCCCAACGAACGCCACCCAGGAATCCCTCGTAGTCCAGACCGAGCGTACCCAGCAATGGATCACTGTCATCGACATCGAGTTTTTCGAAACGGATGTACGGTTTGAAATTGCTGCTACCGCTGGCAAGTCGATAGGCAAATTGTGCGTAGCCTCCGTCCACACTGCCATTGGGGCCCGCCGTATCCGTTCGCTCATGATCGCCAAAATGGTATTCCACGATGACTTCCGGAGTTTCACTTTGCAACGCAAGATAAGCAGACCACAATACTTCGTCAACTTCAGGACCCGCCGTCGGCGTCGCCCTGTCTACATAAACGCTGACTCCAGTATCAAGCAGGTATCGGGAAATGGGGCGATACCGGGCCGAAACGAACCAGGCACGATTGTCATTTATGTCCCCCGAATCACCGGGTTGGTTAATCCGATCCGACCGGCCGTTGCCAACACCGACACGATACAAGAAATCAGACTGGCCAATCCGGCCGTCGAGTGTTGCGCCGACAAAATGAATCGGCACCACGTTGCTGCCAAATTTGACTGTCTGGGGACGTCCCACAGTCGTTTGCAACCACGTGCCGTGGTGAAAAGCTCCGTTCCAATAACCGAGCGGTGTGTGAAATCTTCCCGCCGATAGTTTGTAATAATCGGAAAACTCATAACGGACAAACAAGCGCTCGATCTCGAAGTTGAAGCCGTCATCCTGAGTTGAAGTCGCGGTCATTTCCGTGAAAAAACTCAGCCGATCATCGATCTGGCCACTCAAATGCCCGACGAACTGACCGATTACGAAACCGTCGAGGCCCATGCTGTCTGTTTCTCGATAGTCGATTTCGCCAAATCCCAGCGCCGTAAATCGATTGCCGAATTCATAAGCCCCCTGGCCCAGCGCGCTGTGGCTGCCAAACACGAGCAGTGGGCAGAGAACGAGACTGACCCAATGAAAGGCCCTTGATTGGATGGACGTATTCATAACAAAGCGGCCATAGCGGCAGTTGGTGGCACGTCGGTTGGCGACCCCGCCTCGATTTCAAGCACAGCGGCGCCAAAGACTACGGAGAAACCCGGCAGGTATCAATCCCGAAAATCCTGATTTTTTGGTGACGGAAGCTATTTGGCCTCGACAGTGTGCCTGTCTGTCCTTTAACTTGTTGCCAGAGGATCAAAGTGCCGATGCCGGCACCTGGGTACAGGCCTCTTCGTATGGGCAAGAATCAGTCTAAAAGCGACGTAGGAATGGATGTCACAGGCCTGCGGCGCGAGCACGATACCGGGCCGTTACGCCGCGACGATCTCGATTCCGACCCGTTCAAACAGTTTAAAGACTGGTTTGCGGATGCCTGCGAGTCTGATCTCCCGATACCCAATGCCATGAGCCTGACCACCGTTGACACCGACAATCGCCCCGCATTGCGAACGGTATTACTCAAATATTTCGACCAGCGCGGATTTGTATTTTTCACCAATCTCGAGAGTGCTAAAGCCCGGCATATTAAACACAACGCTAACGTGGCGCTGTTATTTCACTGGCCGCATGTCGATCGTCAGCTCAGCATTCGCGGGCATGCAGAAAAATTACCTGTCAGCGAAGTTGTCAAGTACTTTATTACACGTCCGCGCGGCAGTCAGATCGGCGCCTGGGTATCGCACCAAAGCCACAGGGTTTCCGCAAGATCTTTGCTCGAAACAAAATTTGCCGAACTGAAGAGAAAATATGCTGCAGGCGATATCCCGTTACCTTCTTTTTGGGGAGGTTATCGCGTAGTCCCGGTCAACATCGAATTCTGGCAGGGACAACCAAACAGGCTGCACGACAGGTTCCTGTACACGAAACAGAAAGATGACACGTGGGAGATTGAGCGACTGCAACCATAGAAAGAAGACTTGAGGCCTGAGGCCTGAGGCGTAAGGCTCAAGGCCGTAAGGGAATCACTTCACGTTTCGCAGCGGCAGGCTTACTCAGGGTCAGGTCTGACCACCACCGTGTCAGCAATCGGAATGATTTCGGTCACTGGCAGGTC
>CAZJFQ010000127.1:2333-3422 GCA_964545335.1 uncultured Gammaproteobacteria bacterium
GGTGCCTTAATCGTCTGCTAATGGCCGAAAACGGTCTTTGCTCTTGCGCTTTTTGCTTCAAGCCGCAGGCTTAGTTTATGACTCGGCTCTCGCCCCGATGCCTCGGATCGGATGCCGCCTGCCATCCGGTGCCATCATTCCAGAGAACCTGCAGATCGCCGTACTCATAGCTATGCGGTTGCGGACTGTAGCCTTTTTCCTCGAGTTCCCGGATCGTTGCTCGCGATAACGGGCAACAAGGGCTATAGGTGATTTTTTCCGGCGGTAGTAGCTGGTGATGAAAACGAGTCGCCTCGACAGCTTCCTCCGGCGACATGTCAAAGTCGATGACATTTACGATCGCCTGAAAGACGGAGGTAAAAATTGTCGAGCCACCCGGTGTGCCCAGGACCATAACGGGCTCGTCATCATGCAACAGGATTGTTGGCGACATGGATGACAACATGCGCTTGCCGGGTTCAATCGCGTTTGCGGTATCACCAACAACACCGTAGTAGTTCGGCACACCCGGCTTGGCACTAAAATCATCCATCTGGTTGTTGAGCAGGAATCCTGCGCCTTCGACGATGACTCCACTGCCAAACCAGCCATTGAGTGTGTAGGTATTCGCGACGGCGTTACCCCATCGATCGACAATAGAAAAATGCGCAGTATCCGTGGGCTCTTTTAAACCAGGGCGTACTTCATCCAGTTGCGATATCGAATCGCGCTTCACTTCTTTAGCTCGTCGCCCGATATAGTCGTCGCTGACCAGCAGCCCGATGTCGACGTCGATGAAATCCGGATCGCCCAGGTATTCGGCCCGGTCAGCGAAAACCCGTTTTTCCATCTCGGCAATTACGTGCACATATTGGGCGGAATTGTGGTTCAGTCCTTTAAATTCCTGCGCCAGAAAGTCCTTCATCCCGAGAAGCTGAACTACCGCAAACCCCCCCGAGCTTGGCAATGGCGCTGACACGATCGTGTATTCACGCCAGGGGCTGACAATCGGCTTGCGCCAGACCGCCGTGTAACTTTCGAGATCCGACCGGGTGATCAGGCCGCCACCGCGATTCATCTCGGCAACGATGAGTTCAGCAGTCCGCCCCC
>CAZJFQ010000127.1:3522-4803 GCA_964545335.1 uncultured Gammaproteobacteria bacterium
CGCTGATGAGCCTCCCAGAGGCCGGCTACGGTACCGGGCACACCAATGGCCTGGTGGCCGATAAGACTCAGATCCTCGATGACGTTTCCTGCGTTATCGAGGTACATATCGCGTGCAGCAGCCGCCGGTGCCGTTTCTCGGTAATCCAGAAACGTTGGCTGACCCTCGAACAGCAGGGTCATAAAACCACCCCCGCCGATGTTACCCGCCTCCGGATACGTCACCGCGAGTACTAAGCCGGCCGCAACGGTTGCATCCACGGCGTTACCACCGGCCGCGAGAATATCGACTGCGGCTTCAGCACCGAAACGGTCCGGCATCGCAACTGCTGCTATGCCACGTTCCGAAGCACCCGAACATGACGCCAGTGCCGATACGAGTACAAGCGCCGCTAAAAATCGCAGCATCAACGAGAAAACGGCGCATGTCGCGTCGTCTTCAGTAATTTGTCGATGGGAATCTGAGGTCGTCAACGGCAACTTATCTGATGACCAAAAACTTTAGACTTAAGTCTGCCGTCAGGCTGCAACGCCGTAAACAGACTTGATCTCCAGAAACTCTTCAATGCCGTAGGCGCCCCATTCCCGACCATTGCCCGATTGCTTGTACCCGCCAAAGGGTGCATCACTGTCCAACGATGCGCCATTGATGTGCACCATACCGGTACGCATTCGAGCAGCGACACGTTTCGCATGATTTATGTCGCCTGAAGATACATAGCCCGATAAACCGTACGGTGTGTCATTGGCGATGCGGATGGCGTCATCCTCATCCTTGTATGGAAGGATCGACAATACGGGCCCGAAAATCTCTTCCCGTGCAATCGTCATGTCATTGCGAACGTTCGAGAAGACGGTCGGCCGCACGTAATAGCCTTTGTCCAGCCCTCCCGGTTTTCCCGGACCGCCGACGACAAGCTCCGCCCCCTCGTCTATCCCTTTTTGAATCAGACCCTGGATCTTCTCGAACTGAGTCTGGCTCACAACCGGGCCGATCCTTGAATCATCGTGCGCGGGATCGCCGGCTGTGGTTTTCTCAGCCACTGCTCTGGCGATTTCAGCCGCATCAGAAACACGATCTTCGGGAACCAGCATCCGTGTCGGCGCATTGCAGGACTGACCGCTGTTGAAGAAGCACATCGCAGCGCCGGCTTTGACGGATTTTTCAAAATCCGCATCGTCGAGAATGATGTTGGGTGATTTGCCCCCAAGCTCCTGCGCGACACGCTTCACCGTATCGGCCGCGGCCTTCGCAACTGCGATCCCCGCCCGTGTCGATCCG
>CAZJFQ010000128.1:0-1065 GCA_964545335.1 uncultured Gammaproteobacteria bacterium
GCTTCCCGCTTCCCGCTGCGCAGCTGTTCCAGGTACGTCATTACATCCCCTGCCAGCTGTTTGGTTCCCGCACCTTTCAACGCCGAGATCCGGTAGACCGGGCCGGGCCAGCCCAGGCATTGCACGATGTCCTCGCAAAGTTGATCGGCGAGTTCTTCATCGAGCAAATCCGTCTTGTTGAGCACGAGCCAGCGTTGCCGCTTGCCGAGCTCCGGGTCGAACTCTTCGAGCTCAGCTGTCAGTGCTGTTACCTGGTCGGCGGGATCCGTCTCGCCCTGCGTCGGTACGATATCGACCAGGTGCAACAGCAGGCGAGTACGCTGAACGTGGCGTAGAAATCGATGGCCCAGGCCGGCGCCCTGCGCCGCGCCTTCAATAAGACCGGGGATATCGGCCATGACAAAACTGCGATGCCGGCCGACGTCGACGACGCCTAGATTCGGATACAGGGTAGTAAACGGGTAGTCAGCGACCTTTGGCCGCGCTGCCGACAAGGTCCGGATCAGGGTCGATTTACCGGCATTTGGCATTCCGACAAGACCAACATCGGCCAGGATTTTCAGCTCCAATTGCAGCCGGCGCTTTTCACCCGGCGTGCCCGGTGTGAATTTGCGTGGTGCCCGGTTGGTGCTGCTCTTGTACCGGGTATTGCCACGCCCGGCGACGCCGCCGCCGGCTACAAGGAGACGCTGCCCGTCGCCGGTAACGTCACCGATCACCTCATCCGTATCGGCCTCCCGCACAATCGTACCCACCGGTACCGGGATCTCAACATCGTCGCCGCCACGACCGGTCCGGTTGCGACCCATCCCGGGCTGACCGTGGTCGGCCCGGAACGCACGCTGTGCCCGAAAATCGGCCAGCGTATTCAATGCCGCGTCACCAACCAGCCAGACACTGCCACCGTCGCCGCCATCACCACCGTCAGGCCCGCCCAGGGGGACGAATCGCTCGCGACGAAAACTGACGCAACCGTCACCGCCTTTACCGGCGCGGACACGGATGATGGCTTCATCAACAAATATCACGTTAACGATCCTGCGGGTCTAGGCTCTAGGCTCTAGG
>CAZJFQ010000128.1:1165-4748 GCA_964545335.1 uncultured Gammaproteobacteria bacterium
CTGAAACCAAAAAGCCCCGGACAGGGCCGGGGCTTTTTTCTTAAAAGCTTGCGTCGCTGTCAGCTCGGGTCGACATTTACAAACTTGCGACTCTTGGGACCTTTTGTCTCGAAGCGAACCTGGCCGTCTTTCCTGGCAAACAGCGTGTGGTCCCTACCAAGACCGACGTTGACGCCGGGATGAAACTGGGTACCGCGCTGGCGCACCAGAATATTACCCGCCAGTACCTGCTGGCCGCCGTAGCGTTTGACGCCTAAGCGTTTGGACTCTGATTCGCGGCCATTTTTTGAGCTGCCGCCGGCCTTTTTGTGTGCCATGACTTAAACCCTCAGCGTTTCGATGTCGTCTTTTTTGCGGCCTTTTTCCTGGTGGCCGTCTTTTTGCTGGTCGTCGACTTCTTTGCCGCTGCTGCTTTTTTCTCCGGCGTCTGTTTTGCCGGTGCTTTTTTAGCCGTCGTCTTCTTTACCGCTGCGACCTTTTTCTTCGTCGTAACCGACCCGGCGCTCGTGCTGATGTCGGTAATGACTACTTCGGTATATCGCTGGCGATGGCCCAGCGTACGCCTGTAATTCTTGCGCCGCTTGAATTTAGTAACGACGATTTTATCAGCCTTGCCCTGTGCCCGCACTTTGGCCTTGACCTTGCACCCCGGCACATAGGGTGCGCCAATCTTCACCGAATCGCCTTCACCCACCAGGAGCACGCGGTCGAACTCTATAGCGCCACCCTCTTTGGCATCGAGTTTCTCGATCCTGAGGGTACTGCCCGGGCTTACCCGATACTGCTTGCCACCGGTCTGAAAAACCGCATACATACAACTACTTCCGGAAATATCGGCCGGATTATCCGGGCCGAAGGAGCGCGAATTTTATAGACTGCGGCGCTGGCGGTCAAACACCCGCCAGAGGCCCTGAGCGGACCGTAGGCGGGCTACGGTATGTCTTGACACCTGGCGCAGACGCCTCCTAGCATGCCTCGCTAAACGCCCTAGTTGTCGATGAACCTGGACCAGATACAGACATTGGTGGCCGATGACATGGCTGCCGTAAACCGCCTCATTACTGAGCGGCTCCGCAGTGATGTCGCGCTGGTCAATCAGGTGTCAGCTTACATAATACACAGTGGCGGCAAACGCCTCCGGCCAGTGCTGGTCCTGCTTACGGCAGGCGCCTGCGGCTACTCCGGGGATCGGCATATCGAAGCCGCGGCAATTATCGAGTTTATCCATACGGCAACGCTGCTTCACGACGACGTCGTCGACGGGTCCGACTTGCGCCGGGGCCAGGATACGGCCAACCACGTCTGGGGGAACCCGGCAAGTGTGCTGGTGGGCGATTTTCTGTATTCAAGGGCGTTCCAGATGATGGTCGGTGTGGATCGCATGCGGGTTATGGACGTGCTCGCGGATGCAACCAACACCATTGCCGAGGGGGAAGTGCTCCAGCTGATGCATTGCCATGACCCCGAAACGACAGAAGAACGTTACCTCAAGGTAATTTACTGCAAGACCGCGAAGCTGTTTGAAGCGGGCGCCCAGATCGCTGCCATTCTTTCCGACTGCAAGCCGTCCACAGAAGCTGCGTTGATCGCATACGGTCGCCACCTCGGCAACGCTTTTCAGCTGATCGACGACACGCTCGACTATCAGTCGGACGCTGCCATCATGGGCAAGAATGTCGGCGACGATTTGGCTGAAGGTAATCCAACATTGCCGCTGATTTATGCCCTCAAGAATGGAACTGCGCAACAAACGGAGACGATCCGTCACGCGATCGTCAACGGTGGTCTGGAAGACATGGCCGCTGTGACGAACGCGATTGAATCGACCGGGGCCATTCAGTACACTGCCGCGCTCGCCGAAAACGAGGCGAAACACGCACGTGAGGCACTGTCTGCCCTGCCGTCATCGCAGTACACTGAGGCGCTGGATGGCCTGGTTGACTGTGCTGTCAGCAGGACGGCCTGACGCCACAGACTTAAACAAAATCGGGGTGTAGCTCAGTCTGGTAGAGCACTGCCTTCGGGAGGCAGGGGCCGTAGGTTCAAATCCTATCACCCCGACCAATAATATCAGCTACTTAATGCAAGTTTCGGGATGAGAAACTCAACACTCGACCGCGTGTAAGTCCACAGTAAGTCCGAGCTTAGTGCACCACTGCGACCATACACCCTGAGGTCCACCGTGCGTTCGCTACCTCTCATATTCCGCAAACTTGCGATCCTGGACACGCTTCATCATTTTTTAAAATCGTTCCGTGCGACTGCTAGCTTGTGCTGGGACCGTGACTGACAAAAAACCTGATCCAGAACGAAATCGCAGCGAGAGGCCGTATTGTGCTCGCTAACTCCAGAATCCCGGTCTTGGATGCCACTCACTGATTAATCAGGAGGGGTCCACAGGCAAAATTGCAGCACCATGCATGACGAGGCAGGACTTACTCCCGCAAAAGCCCCGCAGGTTGAGACCGGGTAGCGAACGGCAGCTCTCGCCTAGGAGCAGTCACTCAACCGACTAGAAAACCGACCCCGTGACAGGCAGAGAACGGCCAATTGCGGTCATGCGTGGGCTCTCTGGCGGCTCTTACTTAGAAAAGATCCTCGCCATTTGGGTCGCTTGAAGTGATCTGAGCGGCCTTCTTCGTCGTCTCACTAGTTGACTTGCGATCGAGCGGGTTTTCCGGGGTCACCGCGGACCGCCCGGCCACAGCTTGATCCATATTCCCCTGTAGCATCGACTTCATCGTCTCCGTTAGGTCTATTCCAAACAATATGAACGGCTTGGCCGAAATTGGTGCGCCCTCCGGCATGTTGTGATCGCGGATCTTCATGCCGTCACCTGTTGGAGGGAGATAAGTCGTAACGCAATGTGGGCTAACAGAGCCCTGCGTCGCCACATGGTTCGACGTACGAAGATTTACTTCTGCGAGCAAATTGCTGAACTCTTCGGGCTTGCGTGGACGTTTTCCCGAAATTTTCCTGAGCAGCATCAAGTCGTCTTTGCTGACGTATGCAGGCCATGGAACAACTGCACCGCCATTTTCCGGTATCTTTTGAGCAAAGGTGTGGAACTCCGCATCGACAGGCTCAACACCGTGCTCTGCGGAAACCTTGAAATTGCGAATCTGAACAATCCAGGGGACACCCATCAAGAACGCGCCGATGCTAAACATGTGACGTATGGTCTCCTTGTGAAGTATCTTGCCGAGGTCCGTGGTCGCGCGCTCGCGAATGAGAATCAGCGTTTCGTCCACAGTCCGCGACTCGCCTCGGCTGAACTTCCGAATCCAATCGGAAAAGTCTATGTTGTGAACGCTGCCGCCGCCGGCGTATGTAAGCAAAAAAGCCCCGTCCCGACAACGGAACGCCATCTGCTTCATAGAGTATTCGTCAACACTTTTGCCAGTCTTAGGATCGGTTAACCGAAAGTCCGAGCTTTGCCATATTCCGTGCTGATTTATGATCGTTACTGTAAGTGTCATAGAGGCAAGTACTGAATGCGCGTCCCGCAATCCTAATTTAGTCCGCTTCGGGTCGTTGCCCGCCGTTCATTACTCTACCACCTCGACGGCAGCTATCGGGTGCA
>CAZJFQ010000129.1:0-4598 GCA_964545335.1 uncultured Gammaproteobacteria bacterium
TTGCACTAAGGTGCAGTGAATTGTGGGGCCGACAGGCGGACTATAGTTTGCGTTGGAAATACTGCTCCAGCTTGAGATACAACTCGACCCGGTTGTCTTCTCCCCAGACGTCCTTGCCAACTCTGCGCTTGGAAAACTTTTCGAAACGTTGTCTGGCAGCTTTCAGAGAATCGGATAAATCATCGAAATGCTGACGCGGTGCCGGCAGGCCCTTGCGGTCATAAATCAAAAACATATCGGCCTCGATCCGGTCGACATTGGTCGTCGGCGATCCCTGTGAAAAACGTGAGGCGTCGGCAACAGGATCGCCGAGAACAAGGTCCAGGTCGGTCGCGGCAGGCACCGGATCGGGAAATCGTTCGCCGGCAAGAATCTGGCGGTGGAGCAGCCAGAGATCGGCAAATCCGTTGTAGCTGATCACGCAGTTGAAGAGATCGGGATCCCGGATTCCGGCCATGATCGACGCATAGCCGCCGTAGCCGGTGCCGAAGATGCAAATCTGCTCCCGATTGGCGTGACCTTGTTCGATTGCCCACCGGACTGCGTCGGCAATATCGTCCTGCATCTTAAGGCCCCACTCACGATATCCGGCCTCGAGGTGCTGTCTGCCATAACCGGTGGATCCGCGGTAATTCACGCGCAACACCGCATAACCGCGGTTGGCGAAAAACTGCGCCTCGGCATCGAAACCCCATTCACTGCGCCCTGCAAATGGTCGGTTATGTGGCAGGACGATCATCTCGTGGCTGTCGCCTCCGCTTTTGGGTAGCAGCAGGTACCCTTCGAGTGGCATTCCGTCCCGAGCCTCGACCTCGATCGGACGCATCGGAACAAGGTCGTTTGATCTTAGCCAGGGAACGCGGGCAAGTTGAAAAACAAGTTTTTCCTCCGCGGGCGAGTAAATAAAGTATTCGCCGGGTTGCTGATCGCCCCAAACGTGTACCAGAAACCGCAACCGGTCTTCAGTCCATTGCACTATTGAGTTCGCGGTAGATGGCAAGGCCTTGTTCAGCGACAGTTGTAACTGCCGCCATGTCGGGTCATCGGACAAAAAGACAGTGATCGGTGTTGCGCCCATATACTCAAAATAAATTGCCTCGCCATCGCCGTCTTGCACTAGGCCTGCTGTCCGGCTGTCGGGAAAATAGACGTCGTAGCGTTCATCTTCGTGCACGGGTTCTCCGAGACCGGAGTCGCCAAATCCCAGGCGATACAGCGCAAAGCGATCGCGGTTGATGCGTGATGCGATCCAGAGCGCATTATCACCCTTGTCGAAACCGTAGACATGAACATCACCAGGATCATATTCGAGTAGTACGCGATAGCCCTCGTCATCGTCGCTGCGAACGGTAAGCTGATGCCGTGATCCCGTGTCGCGAATTGCCCCCCGCCAGCGTGCCTGGTTGTCAACCAGCCAGCGCCGTACGTTGCCGGGGTTGGTGGCTATCTGAACGATCTCACCGCTGTTGACGTTGACCCGGTGCAAATGTGGTGCATCTATTCCAGGGCCCGTTGGTGACACAGTGATAAAATCTGGTTGCCCGGGAACGCGGGCCATATCCAGAAGTGCGTTGCCAATGGCGTTTGGATCGGCGGTACCGGTTTCGGAATCAATCCGGGCCAGCGACTGCGGTCTGTGTAAAGCAACTGTGTCCGAACCCAGGTAGTTGACCGAAAAGGTCCCGAGATACTGACGTGGCTTGTTTGGGTCTTCCAGGTAACGATCAATTTTCATGACCAGCCGTTCATCGTTGGCCCAGAAAAATGAACTGATATCGGCAGTGTCGGCATCACGACCGACGTTCGTCACCGAACCGCCGCCACCGGTTTCGATATCGATCACAACTATATTGCGGACCCCGGTTGCTGTGCGCGAGTATGACAACGCCGACAGCACACGCCCGTCTGGTGACATCTGAACGTCAGAAAACTCGATATTTCTAAAGAAAGCCTCGGCCGGTTCCCTTTCGTCCTGCGCCACGGCGATCCATGCCGCCAGTAGCAGCATCAAAACAAAGGCAAATAAAATCGTTCGGTTCATCGCGTCTTGTTATTCTATTATGTATTTGGGGCCTATGCTGCCCCATCTTTTGTTCAAACTGGCAAAATAGTTATTCGGTCTCGCTTTGACTGTCTTCCTCGGGCGCACCGGTGTTCTTTTTATCGGTAACTACGATCCGTGCCATGACTATTCCAACTTCGTAGAGCAGGTATACAGGCACTGCGAGCAGGACCTGGGACACGACATCCGGCGGTGTAAGCAACATCCCGGCGATAAAGGCGCCTAGAAAGATGAACGGTCGCTTCGACGACAACTTGGCCGGTGTCGTGAGGCCGGCCCATACCAGCAACACAGTCGCTACCGGTACTTCGAACGCGAGTCCGAAAGCAAGGAACAGCATCAAAACGAAGTCCAGGTAATGCGCGATATCGGTCATAACGGCTACACCGTCAGGGGCAACCGCGGTAAAGAAACCAAACATCAGAGGGAAAACGACAAAATACGCAAAAGCCATGCCAGCGTAGAAGAGAAAGATGCTGGAGAGAAACAATGGCATCGCGAATCGGCGCTCCTGCTTATAGAGGCCAGGCGCAACAAATGCCCACATTTCATAAAGAATAAATGGCATGCTGGCAAAAATTGCAACAACGAGTGCGAGTTTGAACGGTGTCAGGAACGGCGATGCGACCTGCGTCGCGATCATTGTGGTTTCGTCACCAAGATGTCTGAGCAGCGGCTTTGCGACCAGTGTAAACAGTTGATTGGCAAAAAAAGCCAAGCCGAGAAACAGAAAGAGTACTACGGCAACAATACGGAGCAGGCGGTTTCGCAATTCAACCAGGTGGGAAAGCAATGTCCCCGACTTGGTGTCCTGTATTATTCGGTCATTCTGATTCACGGGGTGGAGTTGATGCGGTACTTGTTTCACGCACGGTGGATTCGTGGTTGTGTTTACGTTTTTCGTCTTTCTCTTGTTGGTGCTCTTCGTCTTCCTTCAGCGCCAGTTCAACGTTGATCTGACGGCGGAGATTGCGAATGACAGTACGACCCTGTCCGACCCAACGGCCGATGGTATTTGCCACTCGCGGTAGTTTTTCGGGGCCGAGGATAATCAGGCCGACGATAAACAGGAGGACCAGTTCCCAGAAGCCGATATCGAACATGATGTCGAACGGTAGCGCGGAAGCGCGGAATCAGCGGGGCTGTTCGCCGGTCGATTCGGTCCGCTGACTGTTGTCTTCAGATGTAAAGGTAGCGTCTTCTGCCGATTCGTTAAGCTGCTTCGGATCAATGTCTTTTTCGGCTTCTTCCGCTTCGTTGACAGCTTTGCGGAAACCTTTGATGGCTTTGCCGAGATCCCAGCCGACACTGCTCAGTCGCTTGGTGCCAAAAATGACCAAGACGATCAGCAGGACGATGATCAGTTCCTTGGCTCCGAAACCCATACTATTCTCCTAAGAAATTCAACCGTTTAAACGCCGTTTGCCACACGGGCAGACCGTAACTATAGCCCAATTTCTCCGAAAGCCCATCGAGCAGGTCTCAACTTCTACGTTCCGGCCGGGCCTGCAACCAGAACGTCACCGGGCCGTCATTGACCAGCGTGACCTGCATATGGCAGCCAAAATGGCCGCAGGCAACGTCGCCATATCGGCTACGGGCGGCCGCCACCAGGTACTCAAATAGTTTCTTACCGTGCTCAGGATCGGCTGCTTTCGAGAAGCCGGCCCGCGTGCCCTTGCGGGTATCGGCGGCAAGCGTGAACTGTGGCACCAGCAGCAGGCCGCCAGCCGTATCGGTCAAACTGAGGTTCATACGGCCCGCACCGTCGTCGAAGACACGGTAACTCAGCAACCGCTCGAGCAACCTCTCTGCCTGCGCCCCGGAATCATCCCGTTCCACAGCTACGAGCGCCAGTATGCCGGCATCGATCTGTCCGATGCAGTCTTCGCCGAGGCTTACCGCCGCCTTCGTCACTCTTTGTATTAAGGCGATCACAGCCAGGCCACCATCCCTCCCGCAGTACTATTTGTCCGAATATTCTGACAGCTTTTATCCAAATTCACTGACAAAGTGCGATTCAAGACTGTGGCAGATTCTGTCCCGAAGGCCGTCATCCCACGGGTAGCTGATACGGATGCCAGAGGCCGCAGGATCCTCGCCAAAGGAAAGGCGATGCCCGTCCCCCAGCGGCTTTCCGCCACTACGGCGCTTGGAGCCCCGGGCAACCCCCGGGGCTCTTTTTGTGCTCTCCCGAGCGCCCGACTACCGGGACACAGGCGCTAGGCGTTAGGCCCAAGAAACCAGGCGTTAGGCCCTAGGCTCTAGGAGTGAAAATACGGCGTCGTGAAATCAATTGTCTTCTTGCCCATACCTAAATTGTCCCACTTTTTGAGCGTTGACAGCTTCGTAGAATTTTCGAATTTCACTTTGGCTCACATGTTACCCACTATTATGTACAACACGGCATAGTGGGAGCATAAGCCCAGGGTTAGCAAATTCGTGGGTTTATATGGGGATATCGAGGTGTATTACAGCCTAATTTGGTTATGAAGTGGTATCATCGACCGGCCGGCGGTAGACATGCCTCAAAGTT
>CAZJFQ010000130.1:0-4580 GCA_964545335.1 uncultured Gammaproteobacteria bacterium
GGCAAGTTCACGAATGCGCTCTTTGACATTCCGCGTGTGACGGGCAAGAGCTGCGTCCCGCGCTTCGTCCGAGTCCGCTTCTATGGCTTCGAGATAGGCGTCCAGCGGCGTCTTGACGTCAACGACCAGCTCGCGTTGTTCGGGCATGCGAATAATCATATCCGGACGGATACCACCCTCACCGGTGTCGATGTGTTGTTGTTCGACAAAATCACAATGTTCGACCATGCCTGCCAGTTCGACGACCCGATGTAATGTCAGTTCGCCCCACCGGCCGCGAACCTCGGGTCGCCGCAGCGCTTTGACCAGGTTACGTGTTTCCAGTTGCAAAGCCTGCTGATCGCGCGACATGGTCTCGAGGTGAGTCTGTATCCGTCCGTAGGCTTCACGCCGTTCCTTTTCGATTTCCGAAATCTGCACTTCGGTCTTTTCCAACGCGTCGCTGATCGGTTTGAGCAAATCTTCGATAGCTTTTTGACGTTGTGACAGTTCGCCTTTAGCATGTTCCTGATGGCGGCCGAGATTTTCCCGTGCCAGTGTCAGAAAAGATTCCATGTTGGCTTTCAGGGATTTTCCGGCCAGGTTTTCAAACGAGGCCGACAGACGCTCACCGGCGAGCTTTAGTGCCGCTTCGCGTTCTGCATCGAGGTCGTGCTGGGCTTTCAGGCGCGACTGCAGCACCGCCGTCTCGGTTCGCATAAGTTGCACGCGGCGACCGGACAGCAGCCAGACAATCAGTGCCCCAACAGCCAGACCGGCGATTGCAGTGATGATCAGATAAGGAATAAGTTGCGACGTAATCGGCATGGCACGGGTCCGTGCCAACAGTATACGCGGGGCACCCGGCTACACCCAGTCGAGGAGCTCGCCGGGCTCGCCAATCATACCGTCAGCGTTCCAGGTCTTCGGATCTGTATCCGCAGGAATGTAACCAAATAGTGCGACGATAGTTGTCATGCCTGCAGTGCGACCCGCTTCAACGTCTCGTTCACTGTCTCCGAGGTAAAGACAATCGCCGGGTTCAATTCCAAGTTGTTCCGTGGCGTGTACTAACGGCATTGGATCGGGCTTTCTTTTTGCTACCGTATCTCCCGCAACAACAATGGCCGCCCGCGTACTCAACCCCAGTGCTTTTAATAGTGGTGTGGTAAGCCAGCCCGGTTTGTTGGTCACTATGCCCCAGGTCACAGCGCGATCCGAAAGTGTCGTAAGTACTGCGTCGAAACCCGGCATGATGTGACTGCCACGACAGACGTGGCGGGAATAAATTTCCAGAAAACGATTGACCAGTGACTTCTCACTGGCGTGAACAAGATGAGACCCGAAACCTAACCGAACCAGGGCGCGGGCTCCATTGGATACGCTAGGCCGGATAGTCGACTGATCCAGTGCGGGCCGGTTGTTTTCTTTGAGGAGGAGGTTCAATGCGGCGCCCATGTCCGGAGCCGTGTCGACAAGCGTGCCGTCGAGATCGACCAGAACAACAGCCGACGTACGGCGGCTGCTCAATTTGCCGGATCCTGTCGGGGGGCGTGGTAGTGTGCCAGATAGTTGACGTCGACATTATCACCGAGCGTGAAGTTTCGGGTCAGGGGGTTGTAGTGAATGCCGGTAAGGTTCCGAATCTGCAGCCCGGTCTGTCCCGCCCAACGGTTGAGTTCCGACGGTCGGATAAATTTTTCGTAGTGATGTGTGCCACGAGCCAGGAGACCCAGCAGATATTCGGCACCCACGATTGCCAACATAAAGCTCTTCAGGTTGCGGTTGATCGTTGAGAAAAACACATCGCCGCCCGGTCGAGCCAGGCGGGCGCAGGCACTGACGACTGATGTCGGATCGGGGACATGTTCCAGCAGTTCCATGCAGGTAACGATATCAAAACGTTCCGGGTGCACTGCTGCCATCTCTTCTGCGGTCCCCTGTTGATAATCAATTTTTATCCCCGACTCCTTGCCGTGCAACCGGGCAACTGTCAATGGTCCTTCTGCTGCATCGACACCGGTAACTGCAGCACCGCTTGCTGCCATCGCTTCACTGAGAATTCCGCCACCACAGCCAATGTCGATGACGCTTTTTCCGGCAAGACCGGCATTGCGTTGGATAAATCCGAGACGTAATGGGTTCAGCTCATGCAGCGCTCGCATTTCACCTGCCGGGTCCCACCAGTGCGCCGCAACGGAATCGAAATGGGCGACTTCAGCCGTATCGATGTTTCGAGAAGGTCCTGGGTTCATGATGGCGTTCCGGCTACTGACGGCGCCGTATCATCAACGATACGACTGTGCCACGCCGCAGCCTTCTCCATAATCTGGTTCCCATCAAGGCGCGTCAATTTGCCGTTCGCTACCAGCTGCCGACCACCGACCCAGACATCGGATACCTGGTCCCTGCTGGCGGCATAGACGAGCTGCGATACGGGGTTGAAAACCGGTTGCGTATTGATCCGGGCCAGGTCGATGCAGGTGATGTCCGCCCACTTGCCCGCATCCAGTGTACCAACGTCGTCAGCCAGGCCGAGCGCACGAGCGCCATTGAGCGTTGCCATTTGCAGAGCCAGCCAGGCGTCGACCCGGCTCGAGCCGCCTGCGACACCTTTCGCCAGCAGGGCGGCGGTGCGCATTTCTCCCACCATGCTGAGGTCATTGTTGCTTGCGGCGCCATCGGTCCCAAGAGCGACATTGATCCCGGCGTCGATCAGTTTGCCCACAGGGCAGAAGCCACTGGCCAGCTTCAGGTTCGATTCCGGGCAATGCACCACGTTGACGCTGTTATCGGCCGCGGTTGTGATCTCATCTTCAGTCAGTTGCGTCATGTGCACGGCAAGCAGGAGATTGTTGATCAAGCCGAGCTGCTCGAGGCGGGCAAACGGTCGCTGCCCGTACTGCTCAATACTGTCGCGGATTTCGGTTGATGTTTCGTGCAAGTGAATGTGGACCGGCAATTCGAGCTGATCCGACAGTTTTCGGATTCGTTTGAGCAGGTCGTTCGAAACCGAGTATGGGGCATGCGGTGCAAAAACGACTTTGATGATCGGGTCACGTTTGTATTCGTCATGTAAAGCGAGGCCCTTGGCTATGTATTCGTCGCCTGTGTCCGCCCATGCGGTGGACTTGTCGATTGCAATAATGCCAATACAAGCGCGGATTCCAGCTTGGGCGGCCGCTTTCGCAACGACGTCCGGGAAGAAATACATATCATTGAACGTCGTCGTACCGCTGAGGAGCATTTCGGCGATTGCCAGCTGCGAACCGTCCCGCACAAAGTCCGGTGACATCCACTTCTGTTCCGTTGGCCAGATGTATTTGCGAAGCCAGTCCGCAAGCGGTTGGTCGTCTGCCATGCCCCGCATTAGCGACATCGGGGCATGCGTATGACAGTTCACAAAACCGGGCACGAGCAGATGATCGCGTCGATCGATTACCTCGCTGGCCGAATACGCATCATCTGCAGCCGCAGATGGTAGCACCGCGACGATGCGACCCTGGCGGATCGCAATCGCCGCATGATCGTGGACGAGCCCGGCCGGTTCCACGGGAACTATCCACCGAGCATGGATCAACGTGTCTATAGTCTCAGTACCCATTGGATGGATGCGCCGGAAGAAATCCGGTATAGCCCACCGGCCTAAGCGGCCTGGTGCATGTGGACGTCCTGTTGAGGATACGGAATACTGAGGCCCGCTTGTCCCAGCTCGACTTTGAGGTTGTGCAACAGATCACCTCGGGCCGGCCCATAGTCTGATCGATTCACCCACGGCCTGACAGCAATATTGACACTGCTGTCGGCGAGTTCCAGCACCATGATTGTTACCTCGGGATCCTTTAATACGCGGTCATCGGCTTCCACTACGGATTTTATGATCTGGAATGCCTTGCCGATATCATCGTCGTAGCTGATGCCAATCACAAGATCAATCCGGCGCGTGCTTTTTGCCGAGTAATTCGTAATCGGGCCGTCAAAAATCTGTGAATTCGGGACCGTAATCTGGCGATTATCCGGTGTTTTCAGCATCGTGTTGAAAATCTGGATGGACTCGATCGTGCCGCTGACTCCGCCGGCATCGACGAAGTCACCGACTTTGAACGGCCGGAACAGGATCAGCATGACCCCCGATGAGAAATTTGACAGCGATCCGTGCAGGGCAAGTCCGATGGCCAGACCGGCAGCGCCCAAAACCGCGAGGAATGAAGTAATCGGTATGCCCATTTGATCAATAGCGGCAATGAGGACTGCAATCATGAGCACCGCGCGGGCAATATTGGTCAGAAATTTCGCCAGCGTCTGGTCGACATGCGCGCGTTCCATGACTTGCAGCAGTCTCTTGATCAGGAATCCTGCGATCCATTTGCCGATTACAAAAATGAGCAGAGCGATCAGTACCCTGAGCCCCCAGGATCCGATTACCGGTCCCCAGAGACTCCATAGTTTTTCCAAGAATTCCATCGTGGTATCCCCCTGACAGACTGAAGATTGCGGAAAACCCCGAGCGCTCACCATGTGTTATTGGAGTAATGCAGCTTCGGGTGGACGCGCAGTATACCTGCCCCGCCCTGTATATAACAAAGCACTCTGGCCGAACG
>CAZJFQ010000131.1:0-4549 GCA_964545335.1 uncultured Gammaproteobacteria bacterium
GGCAATACACGGGGATTCCGGGAGACGTCGCGCACATGTCCGGACATTCGGCGTGTATTGCCGACGTTGATCCGAAAATGGCTGGGCCGAATGTGGCGCCGCAGAGGTGGCGGATACTATGGGCTGGGCTATGTCGTTACATTTCTTGTGCTCGAAATCCGCATGTTGCTGGGAGACTGGCAGGACAGTAAAGGTGTCGTTGAATTTCTCGGGCAACAGTTGCTCGAACTAATCTTTCGATTTTTCATTGAGTCTTTTATCAACAGCTTCGTTGCGTTGGCCTGGCCGTTCTTGCTGATCAGCAAGCTACAACTGTGGGGTCTTGCTTTACTCATCGTGGGATACTTCGTGTTCGAGCGGCTACTCAAACCGATCCTGGAGAGGCTGATTCTGAAGACAACTGATGATACTGACGACTAACGCGACGCATCGACTGTGTGCGGCAAATCCTGGCGGAGGCACAGTTTGAAATGGTCGGTCAAACAAATACAACCGCTGGTTCCTGTGACTTCGAAAAGACCTATGAGCACGGAAGTTTGCCTGCCATGCGAGAAATGGAGCGGTCTGTGCTCGGATGCGATTACGGGGGCACCAGCTGGACGACCCGATCGCAGGCTGATCAGATCGCGGCCACTCTCGGGCTCGGCGCAGGCGTCCGGTTACTCGATGTCGGGTCGGGCACGGGATGGCCGGGGCTATTTCTGGCTGGCCTTACTGGTTGTGATGTGACGCTGGTGGACATCCCGCTCGTCGCTCTTCGACTGGCCGCTGAGCGCGCCATCAAAGATGATCTGGCACAGCAAACCCGGGCAATAGCGGCAAGTGGCGCGGCCCTCCCTTTCGGGGACCGCTCTTTCGATACAGTAAGTCACTCGGACGTCCTGTGCTGTATGCCCGAAAAACTGGCCATGTTGCAGGAGTGCCGAAGGGTTTTGCGCGCCGATGGTCGCATGTTGTTTTCGGTGATTGCTCCCGCACGGTCTTTGTCCGAGACGGACTATGCAGAGGCGATAGAAGCCGGTCCGCCGTTTGTGGATGTCCCGGGAGATTACATTGGTCTGCTCCACGAGTCCGGTTGGAGTGTCCTGGAGCACATCGACGCAACGGTGGCATACAGGCAGTGCTTGCGGACTCTGGTCGACCATACCGTGTCACACGCGAAAGAACTCACGGACGCAATTGGCTCGGATGATTATCTGGCAATGAAGGAGCGTCGTAAATTCCAGATTTCCGCCGTGGATCGCGGGCTCCTGATACGCGAAATTTTCGTAACCGAAACAAATTGATATGAGGAAACACTCATGTTCTCTGTTCGAGCCTTGCTGGTTGTAACTGCAGCTGCTGTATTTCCCGGCCTCGCTGCCACCGAAACAATTATCATCGAAGCGGTGAATTATCTGGACGTCGAGGCGGGACGGCTGGTCGCTCCAGCCGTCATCGTCATCGAAGACGGCAAAATCTCCGACATCAATCCAAGCAGCCGCCCGACTGACGCCAGGACGATTGAGCTTGGTGCGCACACCTTGTTGCCCGGGTTGATGGATGCTCATACGCATCTCAACTACGAACTGATCAAGGGCTGGGATACCGAGCCGATCCGTTTTACTGCCGGCGATTTTGCTCTGCGCGCGGTGCCGAATGCGAAAAGTACCCTACTTGCCGGTTTCACCACGGTTCGGGATCTGGGCACGGGCTACGGGTTTTCTGACGTGGCCCTGATGCGCGCCATCGACAAGGGTCTGATAATTGGCCCGCGAATTATTCCGGCGGCGCATGCGCTGTCAATCACGGGTGGCCATTGCGACATCACGGGATTCGGTCCCGGTATAGAGCCACCCAACTTTCTATCCGGAGTTGCGGATGGGGTCGATGAGGTTCTCAAGGCGACTCGCTACCAGATCAAACATGGTGCCCGAGTAATAAAGATCTGTGCCACAGCTGGTGTACTCAGCTTTGAGGGGCCGGTTGGAGCGCAGCAGTATTCGCTGGCAGAGCTGCGAGCGGCGGCCGATGAGGCACACCGCCATGGCATCAAGATCGCCGCACACGCTCATGGCACCGAAGGCATCATTGCTTCCAGCGAGGCCGGTATCGACAGCATCGAACACAACTCAATCATGACCGATGAGGCGGCCAAAATTATCAAGCGCAACGGCACCTTCGTCGTTTTCAACCTGTACCTGAACAGGGCCATGGATCTGGACTCGTTGCCGCCTGCATTAGCCGAGAAGGACCGGTATTTGCAGCCGCTTGTCATTGAGAGCTTTGAGCGCGCCCTGAATTATGATCTCAAGATGGCATTCGGCACTGACGCCGGCGTCTTTCCACACGGTGAAAACGCGCAGGAGTTTATCGACCGTGTAAAGTACGGCCAGTCGACTATCGACGCGATTCGGTCGGCGACCGTCGTCAATGCGGAACTGTTCGGCACGCCGGATCGAGGGAAAATTGAAGCAGGTTTACTCGCCGACATTGTTGCCGTCGAAGGGAATCCCCTCGACGACATCACGCTCCTCGCGGACGTCCGGTTCGTGATGAAAGGCGGCGTCGTTTACAAGCAACCGCAATAGTAAAACCGGGAAAAGTTGGAGAGTGGAACCAAAACCCCGGGCTACTCGCCGTCACCAGCCCAGATTCGCGCAACCGATTTGGACTTGGGATCCAGGCTGTAGATTCGCTCTTCTCCGGTTCGATACGAAGTAAACAGAAGCGAGCGTCCGTCCGGTCGCCAAACAGCCATGTGGTCCAGGGCCGGATCAGAAGTCATTCGGGTAATCAGTCGCGACGTTGACGCGACCAGGAAAACATCCGATTCCTCATCGCCGCCGCGGGGCGTGTCGGTGAACGCGAGCAGTGTCCCGGCCGGCGACCAGCTCAACCCGTATATTCTGCCTTTGGAGATGTGAAGAATTGCTCCCTCCTCCGTCTTGACGTGAAATAGCTCCAGCGAACTTTCCGAGCCGTCAACAGGACCGTTAGCATATGCGATTAGCGTGCCGTTTGGAGAAAAATGAGCGTCGTGTTCACTACGGGTTGGCGTATTAGTCAGTCGCTTTTTTATTGAACCATCGAGGTTAACGAGCACGAGATCACGCTGACCGCCGGTCTCCTGAAATCCGAGCAGGGTTTCCCCGTCCCTGGACCAGTCGCTGATTGATAGCCAGCCATCGAAATCGCCGAGGCGACTCGATTCACCGGTTTCGAGATCGAGAAACCACGGACTCTTTTTTCCTTCGTCGCCTCGATCGTATACGATCCGCTTCCCATCAGGCGACCAGACGGCGTAACCGTCCCAACCTTTGCGGTTTGTCAGACGTTTGAGATTTCTGCCATCCGCGTCCATCAGAAACAATTCCCAGTCACCACCGGTTCGATTCGAATTCGACATGAAAACAATACGGGAGCCGTCCGGTGAGAACACCGGTCGATGGTCGTTGCGCTCTGCCAGTGCATGCGGAACAAACGCAAGTGAAATCAGAGCGGCAGGAAGCAAGGCGGTTAATCGGGTTGACTGCATGTTCGGAGAACCTTCTGGAGCTACAGATACCTGCTCACTGCAGCAGTATCTGAGAGCACGAAAGGACAGATTATCTCAGGCGGCACCCGGTGTTGTCCTTTGTTGCACCGCAGCAACTCCTGTGCGGCGCAATCGCTATACTTACGCTGCCGGTGTATCAACAATAAGAGGAAATCGGTTCGTGTCCATGAGGATCTGCTTTGACGTTTCCGACGAAGACATCGTTCGTTTTCGATCCATGATGAACAAGGCCCACGGCGCGGTCGAAAGTCTCGATCCGGACAAGATTGTTTCTAAAGTTCTGCAAGATCTCGATGCCGCCCGACGTCAAGACCCGCCGGATTTCATTGCCGAGCGTCTTGAAAAGGTGGCGGTACTTGCAAGAATGGTTACTGACGATGAGTGGAAGTTGCCCGATGAAGAGAGACGACGGGTACTCAGCACCGTTGCATACTTTTGCGATCCGGCCGATCTTATCGATGACCGCATTCCGGCGCTCGGTTTTCTCGATGACGCGATTCTGATCGACCTGGTGGCGGAAGACTTCAAACACGAAATCGAAGCTTACGAAGAATTCTGTTCATACCGAACCGCTGAAGAGGAACGGCGTGCAAAGGAAGGCGCAGAAGAAGCTTCTGTGCACAAGGATGATTGGCTAACCGATAAACGAGCAGCCCTGCATCTGCGAATGAGGCAACGCCGCGGCGATTCGTCCTCCGGATGGAGTTCTGTACTCTGGTAATTTAAGGCAGTCATCAATATTCAAGTACCATTCCTCGGCACTTCCACGCAGCCCGACGTCGCCTGCCGTTCAAGTCAACATAATCACTTCTCGCGAACGCGCATATCTGTATGCAGATAAAGCGCCACGTTAGTGTGGTAATTGCTACAACGGCAGTGACATGAATCATCGGGTTTCCGACTCAGCTACTGCGAAATCCGTTGGCCGCAGCCAACAGTTCGTTTTTCAACCTTCGATCGGGTCAATACTTCGAATACCGCGGCGAAGCTGCCCGCCAGATTCTCGAGAAC
>CAZJFQ010000132.1:0-4393 GCA_964545335.1 uncultured Gammaproteobacteria bacterium
AGACCGGAAGAGAGGCGCTCGCACGCGCGGGGCACAAATCATGAACATCTTGTTCAGATATATCTCTGTAGTCAGCCTGGCAATTCTGCTAGCCACATCGGCCACGGCCGCGACCACCGAGAAAACCAGTAAACAGAAGGGAATTTATGACTCGGTGCCGCTCAGGAAGAGCGAATACGATCTTCTGGACACCGCCAATGAGATGGAGGATCAGATGGATCGCCGCGGTCTCCGCTACAAGGATGAGGCGCTCGACGACTGGTTGATGCAACTCGGCAACAGTCTCGCTCCGGCGACGACCGACGAGTATCAGCTCTACCGGTTTTACCTGCTGCGTGACCCATCGGCAAACGCGTTCGCAATGCCGGACGGGCAGATATATGTCAACACCGGCCTTTTGGCCCGGCTTGAGAACGAGGCACAGCTGGCTGCCTTACTGTCCCACGAGATCAACCATGTCGCCGGACACCACGGCTTGATCGCTTACCGATCGCAAAAGAGCAAGGCAATTACCGGGCTTCTCGTCAACATCGCCGGAGCTGCCGTTGGTGGCTGGGGCGGACTGGGCGCCTATCTGTTTAATACCGGACTCGCGTATTCAATATTCGGATACAGCCGGGCCCTGGAAGAAGAAGCCGATCGTATGGGCTACCAGCTCATGCTCGACGCGGGATATGACGTGAGGGAGCTGCCAAAACTGTTTGAGGTGCTTGGCCAGGACTACGAGGGACTGCAGCCCCGGTCACGCGGCAAATGGAGCACGCATCCGGACCTGGTCATTCGTTCCGAGTACACGACAGCGTTGGTTGAGAAAACGCCGGAGGACAAGATAGCGGAGTTGACACTGGGCGACGATGATTTTCGTGCCCGTGTTCGGCCACTCGCGATCATGGCCGTGCACGACTACATCCTCGACCATTACCCGAAGAGTGCGCTTGAGCTGGCCCAAACACTGGTCGATGAAGCCCCCAATGACCCGATCGGGTACGTCGCGGTAGGTCATTCGCTGATCGCACTCGGCGCGCGTTCGGAATTTTCGGAAGACCTGGTGCTGACTGACAAGGAAAAGAAGAAACAGGCCAGGATTCGCTCGAAATCAACCCGCGCCGAGTTGGTTGCAGAAGCGGAACGATCGCCGGAAGCCAAAGCCAATCTCGAGCACAACATGGCTGAAGCAGAGAAGGCTTACAACACCGCCCTCGAGCTGGATTCCGAGGTTGCCCATGCTTACCTCGGGCTTGGCGAAACTTATCTGCGGCAGGAGCGGTACCAGGAATCGGCCCGGGCGTTTATGCAATATCTGAAACTGCGACCGGATGCGCCCGACCGGCCGATCGTTATGGACGATTTACGCGAAGTCACGCGCAAGCTAAAAGCTCAGCAAGAGGAATAGTCAATGGCCCACAGAAAACTGTTAGCAAACACCTTGTGTCTCCGAGTCGGTCTGGCGGTGAGCCTGCTGGCAATCGTATTGCCGGCCGAGGCCGGTTACTGGATGACACCCGAATTCAGCCGCGATGAAGAGCGGCCGCTTGTGCTGGCGTTGTTGCCACCCCGTGCCGAAGTTGTGCAGGACAAAGTGGCGAGCATGGAACAGATGATCCACGAGGGGGCCAAAATCGAAGACGCGGCCGGGGTTGTTGTGACGAATACCCTGACAGGCAAAGGCTACCAGATACGCCCGTTCACGAATGATGAAATCAATTCAGATCCTGTGCTCAAGGATCTGACCCACCGTTTTAACGAACGCTATGACGATGAGCGGCAACAAATCCTGCAAAGGAAAAAGGACGTTCGTTCGCGCCGGTTTACCTGTGGCGAAGAAGCGGAAATCCTCGCGACGAAGCTGGGCGTTGACGGCATCGTGGTGGTACGCATCCACGCATCCGGAGCTTCCGGTGGACAAAAAATGATGGCTGCGCTGATTGGCGGCAGTTCCGGCTATACCACGATGGATATAAGTATTCTTGCGGCCGACACCGGCGATGTCGAAGCTTATTTTGATGGGCTGGTTTCCGGCACGTCCGACAACGACATTGTGCAAAAGCCCGAAAAAGTAATGGCAAAGGTTTCAAAGAAGACATTTAAAAAGTTTCCCAAGACCGGAGAAACCGTAAAGGTCAAGAAATCCTGGCCGCAGAATACAAGAAAGGAGCCGGAGGCCACTCAAAGCGAAGACGAGATGCTTGCTGATCTCGAGGCACTCCTCGGCGACGGCGGTTCAACCGGCGAAGGAGCCGAGGTCCCGGCGGACGAAATCGACACAATCGATGAAACCGGCGAGGAGGCGGTAGTCACAGCAGAGGATGTCACCGACGATGAGGACGCAGAAGAAGCCGAAGAACAAGAACCGGGCGAGGCGGCTGAAACTGAAAGCCCTGATCAATTAACCGAGTGACTACAACTACCTGCGAGTAATCTCATACACCCGTATCCCGGTCATGAAACCGGGGTCACTTCCCGCGCCAGTTGTTTCGGTAAGCTGCAGTTCTTGAACGGGTCTGTGGCATGCCGTAGTCTCACGCGGATGCGCTCACGAACCGCTCCTTCGGACATCGAGGCAAGCGCAACTCTCGGTGGGCGATTTATCCTTCTCTTTTTCAGAGTAATATCCTGGCTGCCGCTGCCGGTCCTGTATTTTCTGGCCGACGGCCTGTATCTCCTCGCGTACTACGTCTTCCGTGTCAACCGCAAGGTAACGCTCACAAACCTTCGCAACTCGTTTCCGGAACTGAGCGAAGCAGCTATCGACAAACTGGCGGCGCGATCAAGTCGGAACTTCCTGACTGTCGCCGTAGAAACCGGCAAAATGATGTCGATGACTCCGAATGTAGTTCGGAGGCACGTCCACACTCAGAATCTCGAAGTAGTCACCAGTCACCTCGACAACGGGCAGTCAGTCATTCTGCTGTCAGGCCATCAATGTAACTGGGAGTGGATCATATTGTCTCTCTGCACGTACATGACGGCGCCGGTTGACGTGCTGTATAAGCCGATGAAAATCGACGCGTTCAATTATGCGTTTCTCAAAATGCGGGCGCGGTTGGGAGCGACAATGATGTCCTCACAGGGTGAAATTGGGGCGCTTATAAAATCTGAAAAGGCCGTGCGGGTCATTGGCATCGCGGGCGACCAAGCACCGGGACGGTCAGAGCGCAAGCACTGGGCGCGATTTCTAAACCAGGATACGGCCTTTTATCCGGCGATTCAGAGGATCGCCCGCCTGACCCGTTACCCGGTGTTCTTCGTCGAGATGCGACGAATCAAACGCGGTCTTTACGAACTCGACTTCAAACAGATTGGATATCCTCCTTACGACCGCGGCACAGAGGTTCTCGGTCAGTTTATTCAGAATCTCGAAGCCTACATTCGACGGTATCCCGAAGACTGGCTATGGGCTTATCGTCGCTGGAAGTATGGCCGTGACGTCGACGAGACTTGATGCTGCCCCGACGTTTTCGAAATGACAAAGCTGCTGGAACTTATTCTGCGCATGATATCGCGCCTGCATCTCGGTATTCTTTACGGCATAGCGGATGTTCTATTTGTGCTGTCGTATTTCCTGTTCCGAGGTGGCCGAAAGGTGACGCTGCGCAATCTTACGCGTTCATTTCCGGATCTGAATCGGCGCGAAATCGATCGAGTCGCTCGACCGTCCGCGAGACACACAGTCTCAATTCTGATCGAAATGGTAAAAGCCATGACGATCAGCGACACAGAAATCCGGCGACGTATGAAATTCCGGAACCCCGAAGTCATCCATCGATATCACGAGGATAACAAGTCGGTACTCATACTCGCCTCACATCACTGCAACTGGGAATGGCTGCTACTTTCACTATCGTTGTCATACAAAGTGAAATTCGATGCGCTTTACGAACCTTTGAATATTTCTGTTTTTGATTCGATTTTGAAGGAAGTCAGATCCCGGTTCGGTGCCAACCTGGTATCAGCGAAGGGTGGCATCAAGGGCCTCATAAAGACCGACGCCAATGTTCGAATGGTGGGCATCGTCGGGGATCAGGGCCCGGGGCTCGAGGAGCGAAAGTACTGGGCCCAGTTTCTAAACCAGGACACGCCGTTTTTCCAGTCGATACAGAGCATTGCCACATTGCTCCGGTACCCGGTTGTGTTTGCGCGCGTCATCCGTGTTCGACGTGGTTACTATGAAGTGACGCTCGAGGAGATCGCATCGCCGCCATACGGCAAGGATACGCAGGTCATTGATGCTTTCATTGACGCGCTGGAATCCCACATTCGGGAGTACCCGACAGAATGGCTGTGGGCATACCGCCGCTGGAAATATGACCGTAGCGTCGATGACGTGCAACATCGACGACATCGACTGCAAAAATAGATTCGCGCGTCTACTTGCTGCCGGTCAGTTGCGCCG
>CAZJFQ010000133.1:0-4369 GCA_964545335.1 uncultured Gammaproteobacteria bacterium
CGCCCGCGCGAGCGCTGGCGTGATGTATTCCTCTGCCCGGTCCTGCAGGGTCACTTCAAGTCCCCGGAGGGCGCACCAGGCCGCGATATCGCCGCCCATGACGCCGGCACCGACTACGTGGACTGTTTTGAATTCGTGACGCTGTTTCCCGCCCAGAGATTTCAGCCGGTCCTGCAACATGAACACGCGGACGAGATTTCGCGAAGTCTCCCCGAACATCAGCTCGGCGATCGAGCGGGCTTCAGCGTCCAGCATCCGCTTCGCGTTGTCGCCATACCGGCGCCACAGATCGATGATCGCGTAAGGCGCCGGGTAATGGTCGCGACGCGCCTTGCGCGATACCTGTTGCCGTAACTTTCCTGCGACCAGGCCCCGCAACGGGCCCAGATTGAGCAGGCGCTGGCCGATGCCGGCACGACTGGGTTTGGGCGGATTGAGTGCCAGCCTGCGTCCTGCCGACACCAGATCATCCACAGGCACGACCTGATCAACCAGGCCAATGCGGTCGGCTTGCGCCGGATTCACAGGATTGCCGGTAAGCATCATCTGCATCGCCGGAATTACACCGGTAATCGCGACCGACCGGACTGTGCCGCCAAAGCCAGGATGAATTCCGAGCTTTACCTCCGGGAGGCCCAAGGTGGCCCTGCGATCGTCGACTACGATCCGGTGATCACAGGCCAACGCGACTTCAAGTCCGCCGCCAAGGGCGAAACCGTTAATCAGACCAATGGTGGGGCAGGGCAGGTCGGCCAGGGCTTGCAAGACGTCTTGACCTTGTTTGATCAGTTCGTAGGCCTTGTCCACGTCGTCAATATCCACGAATTCCTTGATATCGGCTCCGGCAATGAATCCGCGTTTCTTACCGGAGGTAACTACCAACGCTCGGACGCCGCTGCTGGCTACGCTGGCGAGTTTTTCGCCAAGCTCCAGCATGATGGAGCCGGACAATACGTTCGTACTGGCGTCCGCCTTGTCGATGCAAAGCCACCCGATGTTGTCGCCGTCGATATCAAGGGTCCAGTTGTCCGTATGACCGGCATCGTCGCTCATGGTATGACTCCGTAAGCTTATTTCTTCAGTTGATCTTGTAAGCTTTTATTATTTTTGAAATTAGTCGAAAAGTTTCAATTACCGGCCGCCCAACGGCCGCAGTGTCAGCGTAGTGAAATCTCCGCTGCGGGCACGGAAGCCAGCAGTGACAAACGGCACCAGGTTTTGCATGTAGCGCTGTACCCCGGCCCGGCCTTCGCTGTTGGTCGCGAACAACTCGGGAAGCGGGTATATCAATGCTCCGATCATGGATTGCAGCCGCCAGTACACCTGTTCGGCTGACAGGTACGGGGCCGCCTTCACGAAGGCCATGTGATACCTGTGCTGCACCTCGACATGAGCGTCCACGAAATACTCGCGACAGCGGGGTGTGGTTTCCATGCTTGCCTTCCCAAGCAGCTGCATTGCAGTACCGCCGTTCGCAACATCCTGGCTCATACGGATCAGGGGACTGATAAAAGCGTGGATAATGTCTTCGAGATCCAGTGGCTGGCCCGCCGCCGCCGTTTCCAGATGATGCAGATTATCCAGCCGTGCCCGATTGAGAGGCTCGAGACGGCGTCGCAGAACCGCTTCGATCAGCGCTTCACGGGAGCCAAAGTGGTAGTTGACTGCAGCGAGATTGACCTCGGCCGCTGCAGTGATGTCGCGGAGGGTCACGCTGGCCAGACCACTGGCAGCGAACAATCGCTCCGCGGCATCCAGGATCCGGGTACCGGTCTCAACAGGCAACAGAGTCGTCCGGGACAGATTCAAACAGTTGTTGGGATGCAGTATGCCGGTACCCGGGGATCGAGTACAGGCCGGCAGCAACGATCAAGCCGCTGCCTGACGCACATCCTGGACTTCAAAATCGCAGATCAGCGGCAGGTGATCTGAATACTGCACCCGGGGCATATCGAAATTCGTAACCTTTACACCGGGTCCGTAGAGAATGAAATCCAGTTCGCGCCGCGGTGCGCGCGCCGGATACGAGGGTTGGCGTCGGCGATTGGCACTGGACAGTCTGGCAGCTTCCATGAACAGGAAGATTTCGTCCTCGCCCCAGAATGTATTGAAGTCTCCCGCGACAATAACCGGCTTGGTTGCACTTTTTATCAACTCGTACAACGCCCGCAATTGAAACGAGCGGTGTCGGTATTTCAGCGAAAGGTGCACAAGAAACAACGCAACTTCATCCAGCTCCAGTTCGATGATGAGCCGCTTGATCCCGGTATCGAAATAGTGAAACCGTTCTCCGTGCACTCTCGGTGCGGATAGGAAAGCATTGCCTTGTTTTCGGACTACCGGCAACCGTTTGTTGAGCGACGTGACCCCGTATTTGCACTGGTAGGTCGAATAGTGTCCGAGGCTGCGTGCGATGGTCTCGGCCTGGTTGATGCCGCCCGAACGAATCGATCCGGTATCGACTTCGATCAGCCCGACGACGTCCGGATCCACCGCTTCTATGAATTCGCTGATGCGGTGAATGTTCAACTTGTTGCCACGGACAAAGCCCGAGCCTGGAAAGGGCAGGGTGAACGCCCGGCCGGCGCCCGCACCGTAACGGATGTTGTAGAGCAGAAAACGCACGATATCCTCGATTGTAGAGCTATTTGGACGCCGCCGGAGCGACCGGGTTCACAACGGACCGCAATTCAGGGATTGCCCGATTCAAGCGGTTTCGGGCGCCCTGTAGAGTTCCCGCGGCCGTATCGGGTAGGCGTTGCGGCAGACACGGAACAACAACAATCAAGCTGTCAGGATCTGGGGTTCCGCAGGGGGCGGGGCGACAGGGGCCAGGCGGCTTTTTTGTCACAACGGACTGGAGGATACTGCCATTGTGTAATGCGTATGTGATTAGTGGGGCCAACGGACTGACGATTGGCCAGCTGGCGCGAACGCTGGACGTCAACGTCGAGACTGTCCGGTTTTACGAGCGCATCGGGCTGATTGAGCAGCCTGAGAGGCCGCCTTTCGGGCATCGTCGTTATTCCAGCGATGTCGTCAACCGAGTGCGCTTCATACAGCGCGCCAAGTCTCTGGGGTTTTCGCTGAGAGAAATCAAAGAACTATTGGCGATGGATGGTGCCCCCTGTGAGGACGTCCGCAGTCTTGCGGAAGAGAAACGGCAGCAGATTTCGGATCAGATTCAGGACCTGACGGCGATTCGTCGTGTCCTGGACAGCCTGATCGATGATTGCCGCACGACGTCGCAGGCCAACAGCTGTTCGTTGATCGGAGCCCTTGCTGGTACCGAAAAGATCGGAACCGGAACCGAAAAGAGAAATTACATTATTTAGCGTCCTTAACTCACTGTTTTATTAAAAAAGATTGACATAACGCTTGCTGCCTGGGTCGGACGGTATCGATTGCCGGACAGACGGTACGCCACATTGCTTCGGTTTGGTTACACTGTAGGGCGGATCGTGACCTGAGGGCCGTCCGGTGTCCGAAAGTAATCCATACCAGATCTTTGTCACCCATAACTGGCAGAAGAACGATGATTATCTGCGGGTGTTTGAGTACCTGGAGGCGACGGACAAGTTCTTCTATCTCAATTTCAGCGATCCTGAGAATATCCCCGATGACGTGAGCAAAGAGGGTCTGCGGGCCGCGCTGCGTGATCAGGCCAATGGAGCCGAAGTCATGATTTTGCTTGCGAGCATGGTCAAGGAGCATCGCGACCAGGCTGATTACCTGATCAAGATGGCTAAGGCCATGGCGATTCCAATCATCTGCATAAAACTTTACGGCTCGGAGGACGTGGCGCCCGAAATTCGGCAGCAGGCCGACGTCGTGGTCGATTGGAATACGATCGAGATTGTCGATGCCGTGAAGGCACAAGCGCGGGGCGAAGATGTCGAGCGCTGGGACGTCGTCGAGTTCGACCCCAATCTCTGACCAATAAGCGGGAAGCGGAAAAAGTCGCTTTTGCGATGCCGCTTTCTTGTGCCTAACGCTTTGCCCCCAGGACGCCAGGCTCACGCCTCAGGTCTCAATTTATGCGTATAATGTATATTATGTTAAATTGGATATCGATATCCTGACTGAACCCATGGATATCCATAGAAAACCCCTGCCCGGAGGCTCCGAGAGACCGGACAGGGGTAAGTTGTGTCAATACGTGGCCGAGAAGCCGTTACGCGGGTGTCAACGCGTCCTCACGGCGATTGTGGATATAGCCGAGCAGTTTCTTGCGGTAGCTGCGGCCCGACGCGAATCGTCTGCCGTTTTCCAGAATGACCTGGTACTCGCCATGAAACCATCTTTCCAGCTCAACGATTCGTTCACTGTTGACGATGACCGAGCGGTGGATACGGATAAACCGGCGGGG
>CAZJFQ010000134.1:0-4268 GCA_964545335.1 uncultured Gammaproteobacteria bacterium
AGCACGTGGTCGCAACATGATCCGGAGGCAGCGTTCGAGTGGGTTTCCGGTCTTGACGGACAGGCTTATCACAGCGCCATGACGACGCTCGGTTCTCAGCTTGCCAGTCAGAACCCCGATGCCGCCGCCCGGCTGTTGCCCCGTATCCGTTCGTCGGCAAAACGTGACTGGATCAGCAGTATTGCCTCGGCGTACGCACAAAACGACCCGCGGTACGCAGCCAACTGGATTTCCCAGTTCAAATCCGAAACTTACTACAACCAGCTGGTCAGCAATGTCGCGACTAGCTGGGTGCGTACCGATCCGCTGGCAGCCATAGCCCTTGCCGAAGAGGTGGCGGGACCGCAGCGTCGCCCGGGTGCAATTAACTCCGTTGTGTACGCGTGGGCTCAAAATGACCCGGAAGGTGCGGCGCGTTGGGCCGGTGCCCAGCAGGATGAGCAGATTCGTACAAACTCAATTAGTGCGGTTGCGCAGCGGTGGGCACGCATTGATTTTGACAGCGCCAGCCGCTGGGTAACCGGTCTCGATCCCGGCACCGATCGAGACATGGCCATCTCCAACATGATCAATCATCAAAATCTCTCAACAGAGCGCAAGATGTCGATGATCGCCCTGATCAACACCGAACAAACGCGCAATCAGGCGATCTCCAACGTGTTCTACAGAATGGTGCAACAGGATCGAAATCAAGCGCGCGTATTTTTGCAAAACTATCAACTGGACCCGGCGCTCCGGCAAAAACTTCAGAATCATATGGACGCCCAGGATCGAGGTCATTAGATACGTCGCGGCCGCATCAACGCACGAAGCTGACCGGAACATACCTTGTCTCTGTCTCTGTCAATAATTGACTACCCGTAATATTTCTCGGGCAGTGGATTATCCTCCCGTTCGTTGTCCCAGATCATGTTCATGATCCACCAACGCTCACCATCGTTGTAAAGCTGAATACTGTTGATGCCGCGTTTGACCGGCTCACCGTTATTTTGCTCGCGACGCGCCTCGTAAGTGCTGAGTACATGGGCAATGTTGCCAAACTGATCTGTTCGACGGGCAACCTCCACTTCGAAAAACGGCTGATCCCGAAAAAAAGGCGTTACATTCTTTATGTAGGTGTCCACACCCATAAGAAGTGCAGTCGCTCGACCGTCGTCATCGATCCCTGTCCTGATGAGGTGGGCCCGCGGATGATAAAGCGTGCGCATCATCTCCCAATCGCGTTCAACCCCTGCCGGACCCGAAATCGTCGCGTACATAGTTCGAATGATGGAATCGATGCTGCTCGTGTGGGTCATATATTAATACCTTGATTTATATATACTTTTTGATGGAACCGTGATTCCGATACAGGGTCAAAAACAATAACGCCATCGCGGCGTTGTTGGAGATCCTGGGTGAACGCGAAGAGAACGGCCACTGTTTCATCAGCGGCGAACTGCCTCGAGCCAAAATCCAATTCTCATCATCACGAGTTCCGGGCTATCCGAAGTATGCATCGGGCCGGAATGACGGTCCATGAGTTGTCCTATCGGTTTCGTATCCACCCGCAGCAGATCAAAGAAATTCTCGCAGCCACACAAGGCTGATCCATAAGATTGAGACTGAAGTCTTGAGATTCTCGAGACGTGATTTCCTGAAAAGCTCCTGCACCGCAGCGGCCTGCGCCATGGCTCCTAATCTTATCGCCGCCAACTCGGCGCCCGATCTTCGACATCGTTCCATTCCTTCGACCGGGGAGAAACTTCCGGTTGTCGGCCTCGGTACCTGGCAAACATTCAGCATGTCGCAACGTGAGACATCCGCAGCAGTATTGTCACGCTTCGTAGAACTCGGAGGCACGTTAATCGATACGTCCCCGATGTACGGTAATGCGGAAAACGCTATTGGCAAAATTGGCAGTGAACTTGGCGTGCTAGATCAATTGTTCTTTGCCACCAAGGTCTGGACCCGGGGTCGGGAAGCCGGTGAATCGCAGGTTCGCCGCTCCGGTATGCTCATGCATGCCGATCCAATCGATCTCGAACAGGTTCACAATTTCGTCGACTGGGGCACGCAACTCAAAACACTCCGCACGCTCAAGGAAGCTGGCGCCGTGCGTTACATCGGGATCACGCATTACACCGCCAGCTCACACGATGAACTCGCTCGTATCATCGAGACTGAGCCACTGGATTTTCTGCAGGTTAACTACAACATTGCGGTAAGAAATGCCGACCGATATTTGTTACCCCTGGCAGCGGAAAAAGGAATCGCGGTAATCATCAATCGCCCGTATGCCGAAGGATCTCTGTTTCGCCGTGTCCGCGACGTTGAACTGCCGCCCTGGACAGGTGATTTCGATTGCGCGACTTTCGGGCAGTTTTTCCTCAAATTCATTCTTTCGGACCCCGCAGTGACCGCGGTGATTCCGGCGACATCAAAGGTTCACCATCTGGAAGACAACATGGGTGCGGGCACCGGACGCTTGCCGGATGCGTCCGAGCGGCGTCGCATGATCACCTGGTTCGACTCCATCTAACAGCGTCGCAGCATTGTTTTTCCGAAACGGGTTGCGGATCCTCACACAGTTGTGATACCCAATGATCCGCGAGGCTAAGCCGGAAAAGGAGTGTCATGGCAGCGCTTTTATCCAGAGAGCGAATTATTGCGCCACCCGATTACAACCGCTGGTGGGTACCCGTGGCTTCTGTATCGATCCACCTCTGTATCGGTTCTGTCTATGCGTGGAGTATTTATAACCCGCCACTGACCCAGATCTTCGGCGTGGCCGCCGCTGCCGCGGACGACTGGACCTTGAGCGAGGTAGTCTGGGTTTTCACAGTTGCAATCGTATTCCTCGGATTTTCGGCCGCTTTTGCCGGCAAATGGCTCGAAAAGGTTGGTCCGCGCATGGTTGGCGTTGTCGCGGCCTGCTGCTGGGGTGGCGGCTATCTCGTTGGCGGACTCGGCATCGTTACCCATCAGCTATGGTTGTTGTACCTGGGATATGGGGTTATCGGCGGGTGCGGTCTCGGTCTGGGCTATGTCTCACCCGTGAGTACGTTGATCCGCTGGTTCCCTGACCGGCGAGGCATGGCGACAGGCATGGCGATTATGGGATTCGGCGGAGGTGCGATGATAGGCGCTCCACTGAAGGAGTTCTTTATCCGAACCTTTTACAAGGCGCCCGAATACCTCGGCACCGTCACAGACATAAATCTCATAACTGAAGCGGGCCGCCGGTTTGTCGACATCGCTGGTGAAATGAAGGAAGTGGTCGTCGTCACGGCTGCCGAGACACGAGACATGATCATTCCCGGTCCGGAGGGTGTTTACGCCGTCGGTACCGGGAGCGTGGGCATAGCGGAAACTTTTTTCGCAATCGGATCGATTTATCTCGTAGTAATGGTCCTCGCGGCATTTTCCTATCGGCTGCCAGCACCGGGCTGGCTACCGAAAGGCTGGACACCGCCTGCGGGTGACCAATCCGGCGGGATGATTACCAAAAATCACGTGCATATCGACGCGGCATTGAAAACACCACAGTTCTACCAACTGTGGATCGTACTCTGCTTCAATGTCACCGCGGGTATCGGAGTTCTGGGTGTAGCAAAAACGATGATGTCCGAAATTTTTGGCACGACCTTGCCTGGCATTGTTGATGCGACGTTTGCCGCAACGTATGTCGTCATGATCAGTGTCTTCAATATGATCGGCCGTTTTATCTGGGCCAGTGCGTCAGACTACATGGGGCGTCGAAATACATACTGGATATTCTTCGCGCTCGGAATCGTTCTCTATCTTTCCATTCCTTTCACTGCTCACCAGGTCAGTGTCGCGCCTGCGGTCGTATGGCTGGTTTATTTTTATGCAGCCACCATGATCATTTTCACGATGTACGGTGGCGGATTTGCGACGATCCCGGCCTACCTCGCGGATATATTTGGCACACGTTTCGTCGGTGGTATTCATGGCCGTCTCCTGACCGCATGGAGCACCGCCGGTGTCCTTGGTCCGTGGGCTATCACATCGTTGCGGGAGCGATCCATCCAAAACGCACTATCCGATCTGGTATCGCGAAGCGACCCTGCGGTATTCCAGCAAACATTTGGCGCAGGCCTCGACCAGCTCGATCTTTTGATCGAACAGAAAACCGTTACGATTGCCAAGTTGATGGCGATTGCGCCCCCGGGGACGGTTGATCCGACCAGCAGTCTTTACAACACGACCATGATCCTGATGGCCGTACTGCTGGCCATAGCCCTGGTCAGCAATGCGCTGATGCG
>CAZJFQ010000135.1:0-4263 GCA_964545335.1 uncultured Gammaproteobacteria bacterium
TCGTCATCCGGAGAACAGATAGGACAGCCTGACAAAGAGTCTCGGGTCGCGGTTGCCCTGCAGCTTTACGTCGTGGGTGAGCGGCTTTGCGATTTCGATGTCGCCGGAGAAGCCCCCCCGGTTGTACGAGTAACCGAGTGCGAGTGAGGCGGCGGAGTCGCCGGTGGAGCCGCGCACGTTGTTGAGCCAGGTGGTGCCAAGGTCATAGTAAGCGTATAGCGAGGAGCGGCCGTACGAACTGGACCTTTGCCCGAACACACGTCGCACGGTGTACCGGCCCGCCAGACCACTGTCGCCGGACAGCTCGGCCGGATCATAGGCACCACCGATCAGGTCGCCCCCGAATAGAAATCTCTCGGTATCCGGCATCATGTCGTTGGAGTATTGCGCCAGCAGGTCAAGTCGGGTCGACCACGATTGAGATACCAACCTCTGGCTGATCAGCCCGAAGTTCCAGCGCAGAAAATTAGGGTTGCGGGGAACAAGCTGCGTGGCGTCGAAGAGCTCGGCACCAAGTGCATCCAAGCCTTTCGTAACAAAGAGCGAAAAACTGGTCCTTGACCTGTCGGTGAAGCCCGACTGAACAACCCCGACGGCGATTCGACGGACGCGATCGTCCCGCACCGTCAGGTCGTCTATGTCCTTAGTCAGGTTGTAGGCCGTCAGTTCACTCTCGATATAGGTCGAACGTAGCCCGTCGAGCACCAGCGGATGGCGATAGAGAAGGCTGATCAGATTACGGGCAAACTTGTCATCGATCGGCTGCGACAATTCTTCGGGCGCTGCCCGCGAACTGCTGATAAGCATGCGGAGCAAACTGCCGTTTCGACCGACAGGCCGTTCTGCTGCAAATCCGAAGTAGTGATACCGTTCGAAGTCTGCGGCCGACTCGACGATGAAATCGAGATTCTCATTTGCACCGATCAGGTCACGCGTCGACAACTGCATGTAGACGAGTTCCTCGCCAACACGCTCGTTACCACGATTGTCAAGGTTGGCAAAAAACTGGACAGGGTTCCGGACGACATCCAGCGTGAGCGTGTAGCCGTCTGCAGTATCGGATCGAAGCTCTACCGATGGATTGACGGTGACTCCGGAGAGTCTATTCATCAGCAACAGGTTTTTCTGGAACAGCTCACGTGACAAGGGGCGGGACGCTTTTATAGGTGCCGCATACTTTTCCAGCCTCGTCTCGATCCCCGATGCATCACCCACGATAACGACTTCATCAACGACTGGTTCATTGACCCGGAAAACGATCAGGCCGGCGGCGTCCTTAATGACGCCGGCAGATATGCCTGGGCGAAAGAAACCATCGTCGTGGTAGCGGCCGGCGATGCGCTCCCGGATGGCAACTACGATATCGGGCTCGAGTGCGCGGCCGAAGAACTCCTTATATAGAGGTAGCAGATCATAATCGGAGTAGATGGAACTGCCCGTTACAACGACGCCGGCGATCCTGTCGACGCCCTCGTAACCGTCAGATTCGGCGGCAAAAACAGGCGCTGCCATGATCAGGCATATAAAGGTAATTCCGATTTGCCAACGCATATTTCAGCTTGCCCGCAATATGTAAAACCGATTGGCGGTGCCGCCCCGGTTTCTCCATTCACAACCTGTGATTCTTGACCTTCTCTGGGGTATTGGTGTGACGCAGTTCACATTTTTCATACAGAACAATCGTTTACTGGTCCATTCGTTGTTGGAGGTACATATAATGTGTGATGCCCTGCGATGGAATATGGATCTGCAAGGCATGGGGGCGAATATGTTCAGGATCCGAGTTGCAGCACTATGTTTGCTGGCGTCCGTTCTTACACTGAGCGGTCGTGCCTATGCGGATTCGACCGAAGTAATCGTCGAATCCGTAACGGGTAGCGTCCTCGTTTATCTTTCCGACAAGAACACCCGCGATGACGCCATAACGCCCAACGTGGGCGATGTATTTGATCCACCGTTAACCATAGAAACGGGTACGGACGGCAGTATTGCGTTGCGTGTTCACAACGATGTGATATCCGTTGCTCCCGCCAGCTCGATTGTCATTCCAGAGTCGACGACTACGGGCAGGGGATGGCTCAACCGGGTTCTGCACAATCTGGGCAGCGCGTTTTACGACATCGAAGCGCGTGGTGAAGCGAATTTCCGCGTCGAGACGCCGTACCTGGTTTCTGTTGTAAAAGGCACTAGTTTTAACGTCACCGTCAGTTCCGATCGGACGACTGTGGCACTCGTGGAAGGACGCCTGGCGATAAGCACACCAGATTTCAGCGATGAGGTCGAACTGCTGGCCGGACAGATCGCAGTACGAGGTCGCGGCAGTGAAATTCGCATTTACGACGACAATGTCGGGTCGCTGGAGACGGATATTGTTTCTATCGGTTCGGGGCTTTCCGGCCAGCCCGTTGACGTCGTGGCCTCGCCAATGCCGGTACTACCGACCGGTATCGACGGTGATCCCGATTTCGGGAACGGTAACAACCTTGAGCCGGTCGAATTGACACCAACGCTTATCGACATCGATAGTACCGAGGAAATAATAGCGCTGCCGCTGCCGCCGTTGCCGTTACCGTTGCCGTTGCCGCCTAATCCAGTGGTTCCCAACAATCCCGGTGGCGGCAATATTATCGTCACTGTGCCGGGCACTACCAAAGGTGGCGTCCCTCTGGATCCGGAACCACCCGATGGCTGATAACCGGGCATCATCGCTGCTAGCGATCGGTGCCGCTTTCCTGCTGACAGTCTTCTTGTATTGGTTGGGCGCATTCTCGCGGCTAGATTTCGCAAGCACAGATTTTCGGTTCAGTTTGCTGGAGCACGATATTGAATCGGATGTCGTGCTGGTTGAGATTGACCCTCACAGTCTTCGCGAACTGGGGACCTGGCCGTGGCCGCGCCGTTATCACGCCACGGTGCTGGAGTCGCTCGTGGCAGCAAACGTGGATCGCATTTTTTACGATGTCGATTTCAGCTCGCCGCAGTCTCCAGAGGACGACGCAATCCTCGCCGCGGCAATTGCGACCACCAGGCCGAACCAGCTGATTCTGCCCGTTTTCTGGCAGCGGGCTGCCAGCACGGAGTCCGCCGATATCCTGATCAGCCGGCCACTGGATCGGTTTGCAGGATCCGTGTTACTTGCGGCCGTTAACGTGTTTCCCGCTGCGGACGGGTTGATCCGGACGATGGACTACGTCGCACCGCATGGGTTCAGCAAAATACCAACTGCGGCTTCCGCCCTGGCGGGCATGTCGGGTTCGAGTTCTTCTGCTTCTTACCTTATTGACTACAGCATTACTCCGTCATCATTCGAGCGGATTAGCTTCAGCGATCTGGTGAAAAACAGAATTGAGGCCGATGTCCTCGCCGGCAAAACTGTCCTTGTCGGTGCGAGTGCGGTTGAACTCGGCGATATGTTGCCGACGCCGGTGCACCGAAGCCTGCCGGGAATCGTTGTTCAGGCACTTTCCTTTGAAACGCTCCGCCAGGGTCCACTACTTCCGGTACCCTCATCCATAGTGTTTGCTCTCATGCTGGTGATTGCGATCACTTGTGGAATAGTCTTTGTACGTGTGGCATGGCAGGTAACGATGATTTCCCTCGGCGCCGTTATCGGCGCCGTGTTCGCTGCTGCAATGTTTTTGCAAAGCGATTATCGACTGGTACTCGACATCGTTCCGCTGCTCGCAGCGGCCACCTTCACCGCCATTTCCGCACTGATCGCAACACTGGATCAGCAAACGATCCGACTGTTTATGCAACAACTCAAGCTGCGCCGAAAAAACGCCCTGGTCCGAAGCATTGTTGAAAGCACGTCCGACTGCATAGTGGCCGTCAACGCGGACGGCCTGATCAGCAGCGCAAACCCGGCCACCAAAGCGATTTTCGGCTGGTCTCCGGCGGCGCTAGTCGGACGCCACATCAATCAGATCATCCCGACTCTTTCCGATGACAGCTGGCGCACTGACCTCGAAGCTTTCCGTTCCGAAGACCGCAATGTATATGAACTGGACGGTTGTGACCGTGCCCAAAACTCGGTACCGGTGGAACTCTCGCTCAGTCAGATCCGGCTCGACAGTGAAGTGGCATTCACCGCCATCATTCGCGATATCCGTGAACGACGGGCACGCCAGGAACAACTGATCCATCAGGCGACACATGACCCCCTGACCGAATTACCGAACCGTACCTACCTGTTCGACGTTCTGGATGCGATGATTGCCGGCTCCGATCCGGACGACCGGGCCGCGCTGATGATGCTCGACC
>CAZJFQ010000136.1:0-4182 GCA_964545335.1 uncultured Gammaproteobacteria bacterium
AACGAAGCGATCCGGCCCAATGTGAACGGCCATTTTGTCGATATGCTCCTCGCCGTGGAGCAGCATCCGGCGATGATCGGCTACCTGGACAACCAGATGTCCGTCGGACCAAACTCGCAGGCGGCTCGCTGGGCGAAGCGGCGGCGTCGCAAGGAGTTGGGCATCAATGAGAACCTGGCGCGGGAGATCCTCGAACTGCATACACTCGGCGTCAATGGCGGTTACACGCAAAAGGACGTGACGACTTTTGCCTACGCCATCACCGGCTGGACCGTTGCCGGACTGCGCGGTCCGTTTCACGATGGAGAGCCGGGCCACTTTATTTTTCGTGAGCAAATGCATGAGCCGGGTTCACGGAATATTCTGGGTAAAAGGTATTCGGATGACGGTTTCGGGCAGGGTATCTCGGTCCTTGAGGATCTGGCGAGTCATCCGTCGACGGCCCGGCACATTTCGACAAAACTGGCACGTCATTTCATCGCCGACGATCCGCCGAAGTCGGTTGTCGATCGGTTGGCGGCTGTGTTCGAAGACGGGGACGGCCATCTGCCAGCGGTATATGAAGCACTCGTAGTCAGTCCTGAAGCCTGGGATCCGCCGCAATCGAAACTCAAGACGCCGCAGGATTTTGTCGTGTCGACGTTTCGTGCACTCGATTTCACACCGGACAAGATGGAGCATGCGCTCGGGCCACTGCGGATTCTCGGCCAACTGCCCTATATGCCCGGGTCACCGGCCGGCTGGCCCGATACGGCCGGAGACTGGGGCGGATCGGACGCACTGATGAAGCGCATTGAGTGGGCGGTTGCGGTTGGAGATCGCGTCGGCAATCGTGTTAATCCGATCGCAGTTGCCGATCGATCGATAGCATCATTGCTGACTGACCACAGCAAAACCGCAATCTCCCGTGCTTCGAGTCCGGCACAGGGTCTGGCGTTATTTTTTGTTTCTCCAGAGTTTCAGCGAAGGTAAACACTATGTTTTCGCGTCGAACTTTTCTCAAACAGGCACTGACTACCTCGGTCCTGGTTGCCGTATGGCCGGGTTTAAGTCTGGCGAGAATCGATTCCGACAAGCGGCTGGTGGTGGTCCTGTTGCGCGGTGCATTGGATGGTCTGGCCGCGGTACCGCCCTATGGGGACAGCAAATATCGATCCGTGCGTGGTGAACTCGCCTTATCGCAGCCGGGCACCACCGAAGGAGCGCTGAAACTAGACGGTTTCTTCGGGCTGCATCCGGAACTCAAACAGCTCCACGAGTGGTACCAGAATGGAGACGCTCTGATTATTCATGCCGCTGCGTCACCCTATCGGGAACGGTCGCACTTTGACGGGCAGAACCTGCTGGAAAACGGCACCAACCGCCCTTTCGGTGCCAGTAGCGGTTGGCTCAACCGGGCCATTGCGGCAATGCCCTTTGACGGCGACCGCATCCGTGACGAACACGGTATCGCGTTGGGTCAGAATGTGCCCTTGATGTTGCGGGGCTCCGAACCAATCGGGTCCTGGGCACCATCCATGTTGCCCGAGGTATCTGACGAAACCATCAACCGGATCATGGACATGTATGCAAGAGACGAGTTTTTTGCCACTCGTCTTGCCAATGCATTGGCAACGGAAGCCATGGCACCGCAAGGGAGCGGTCGGCGGCGTATGGGCCCACAGCAAATCGTTGAATTGGCAGAAGCAGCGGCCGGATTCCTGGCCGAAACAAATGGGCCGCGTGTTGCAATGCTCGAAGCCGGTGGCTGGGATACACACGCCAACCAGGGCACGCATCAGGGACAACTGGCGACGCGGCTGCGTTTCCTGAATCAATCGCTGGCCGCACTTCGGCGAGGACTTGGTGCGACGTGGCAGGATACGGCGGTGGTGGTCGTCAGCGAATTCGGCCGGACTGTCGCGGTCAATGGCACCAAGGGCACCGACCATGGCACTGCCGGCGTCATGTTTGTCGTTGGCGGTGCGATTGACGGCGGCCGTATTGTTGCTGACTGGCCGGGCTTGGCAGCCGGGGATCTCTACCAGGGCCGGGACCTCATGCCGACCACCGACGTGCGATCAATATTCAAGGGCATGCTGGCAGACCACATGGGTGTCAGCGAATCTGATCTGGAGACTCAGGTATTTCCCGACAGTCGCAAAGCTTCCCCGGTGCCCAACCTGATCCGCTCCACCTGATCGCCCCCGACTGGCTCAAGACAGCGCCTACCATCAGAAACGGTGCCAGGAACCGTTTTTTCAAGTTGTTTTTTTCTTATAACTCAGCATCTTACAAATTACGCACCGTCGAAAACGGTTCCTGGAACCGTTTCTTGACTCGATGGCGAAAATTCGACCGCGATACTTATATATCAGCTTGCCGGCAAGGATTTCGCCGTCGTGTTGGATGTACTCGGCGACGGCGTATTAAGACTGAGCCTGGAAGATTTCACGGGCCAGCCGGAAATGTGGATCTGGCTTTCCAGTTGGACTCTGAATCGGTCGGAGCTGGAAGACATCATGGCCCGCTGGAAGGGTCAAGTAGTCGAAGCAGTTTCGCAGCAGGAAGTAGCCTGAATTCTGCGGCCAGCGGCCCCGAACAGCCCCTCAGGCGTCGGAAGCCGGTTCCTGTTGCTAAAATACTCCGAACCGAACAGAACAAAATCAGAACAGTGTCGGAACTCACCAAACAGGACTGGGCTGCAAAGGTAAGCGAGGCCCAGGATTTCTACAACGCCGGTCGCTTTGAGCAGGCGGAACAGGCATTTCGCGATCTTCATCACCAGGATCCGAACAACGCCGATGTGTGCGTGAACCTGGCGATGATTTCGCAACAGCTGGGGCGTACCGAGGATGCTGAAACCTACTTCCGCCGTTCGCTGCAGCTCGATCAGGATTCTGTTTTTGCCCGCTATTGGTTCGGCCGGTTTCTGGAACAGCTGGGTCGCCTTAAGGATGCGGAGGAATACTTTTGTTCTGTTCTCGATCGGAAGCCCGACCACGCCGCTGCCCTCGGCAGTCTCGGGGATGTTCTTCACGGACAAAACCGACTTCCAGAAGCGGAGACCGCCTTCCGCCGATCGCTGACCATCGATCCTGACAAACCGCATATCCACAATAATCTCGGCAATCTTCTGCGCACTCTGGGTCGGCTGACGGAGGCAAAGGGGTGCTACCGTACCGCGCTTGCCATCAATCCGAACTATGCTCCCGCACTGGCCAACAGCCGTGCACTGGAAGTCGGCGATGTGCCGTTATGGCACCTGACAATGCTTGCTGATAAGGCGCGCAACGATGCGTATGAGCAGGCCATCAGAACCGCCGTGAATTCCGATTCTCATGTATTGGATATTGGAACGGGATCGGGGTTGCTGGCAATGATCGCAGCAAGGGCGGGCGCGGAAACAGTGACAGCCTGCGAAATGAACAAAAAGATCGCGCTGGTGGCGCGGGGGATCATTGCAGCAAATGGTTTCCAGCAGCAAATCAATCTGATCGACAGGAAATCGACATTGATCGATCCGGACAAGGATCTGCCCCGATCTGCTGATGTGCTCGTTGCCGAAATCTTCGATCTGATCCTGCTCGGCGAAGGCGCGCTGCCGACATTACGTCATGCGGTGTCCAACCTCTGCACCAAAGACGTGGTGGTTATTCCACGATCAGCAACGATAAAGGCCATGCTCATCAGCCTGCCGCGGCTGCGTAACATAAGTCCCATCAGGCAGATCTCCGGGTTTGATCTGGCCGCGTTCGACGAGCTAAGAGACCCGCGTCGCAACCTCGAGGTCAACCTGCGGGACGAAAGCTACACAGCCTTGAGCCAACCGTTTGATGTCATCCGTTTCGATTTCCGGAAACTCCCGGCCGCCAGTACGGAAGAAGATCCGCACAGACTGACCAAGACGTGTGAAATAAACCGAAAGGGCACCGTACAGGGAGTGGCCTTCTGGTTTGAACTCGACCTCAATGAAAATATACGCGTCTCGTCCGGACCGGACGGTTCATTGAGGCATTGGAATCAAGCCTTGCAATTCTTTGACGAAGACCGCGATGTCAGGAAAAAAGACACGGTCGAACTGCAGGTTTTTCACAGTGATCTGAGAATTTGGTTTACGATTTAAGCAACGCGCCCGTAGCTCAGCTGGATAGAGTACCTGGCTTCGAACCAGGTGGTCGGGGGTTCGAATCCCTCCGGGCG
>CAZJFQ010000137.1:0-4115 GCA_964545335.1 uncultured Gammaproteobacteria bacterium
CGTGTACTCGCCTTCCTCCGCCGCTTTCAGCCGGGGAGATATCCCGTGTGCGTCCCGGATCAGGAACTCGGTGGCATCGACGATGGTTGCCGCGCCGACAGTGCCCAGATCCTCAAGACCCCACACGACAGAGCGCGCGAAGGACTCCTCAACAGCCCGCTGTTCGTCCGCGTTGTCGCCCGATGCGCGATAGCTGAGATTTTTCTGCACCAACAGAATTTTCGGGCCGGAGCGCTGAAACTCCACAACTCTCGTCGAACCCAGCTGGCCGCGATCCAGGCCGAGATCGTTCGAGCCGATGCCTCGAGCCAGCGATGACTGATACAGGAACGGTTCGTCGAACGCCTCGATCTTGAGAAGCAGCCTGCCCTTCGATTCATCCCAGTACATGTCGATGAAGCCGTCGAATTCATCGAAGCTCGGAAGTTGTTGGTAAATGGGTGGTTCCGGGCTATTGCAGGCGGCCAGCAGACAAGCTGCCAGTAAGATCGATCGGCGCATCGTGTATCCCTACTCCTTATTAGATGGCGATTAGACCCTATTTCTTGCTAACGTGGAAATCCGACATGAGTACCCGGATTGCAATTCTTGCAGCGCTGGGCGCTGCTTTGACGTTATTGGCATGCGCCAAACCAATGGAGCAGCCTGACCTTGTAACTGAGGAGCCGTACGCTGCCGACAGCGGAACGCTACTGATTCATTGCGGCGCATTGATAGACGGTGTCAGCGACGGAGCGACAGGATCGACGTTTATTCTGGTCGAAGACGGTCGTATCAAACTGCTCGCCGCAGACGTTGAGGCGGCCACCGGCATCGCAACACTCGATCTGTCCGATCGCACCTGCCTGCCGGGCTTCATTGATATGCATACGCACATCATGGAATCGGTCGATGACCTGACGAACCTCCGCGTTGTGTTCGAGCACAGTTTCGACGACGTAATGAGCAACGGTCGTCGAATCGCGAATGTCACGTTAAACAGCGGATTCACGACTGTAAGAAATGTCGGCGTTTACTATGGCTGGACCGGACGTGAGTTGCGCGATGAGATCAGCAACGGAAAAGCCATCGGACCGCGGATGCAGGTGGCGGGAGTTTATTTGACGATTCCGGGAGGCGGTGGCGATCTGCTAATTCCGGATATTCCTGAAGAGGACACGCCGTTGCATCTGCGTATGGGCGTAGCGCGTGGTGCGGACGCTTTTCGTAAAAAGGCACAGGCCGCCGTGGACGGTGGCGCGGACCTTCTCAAAATCATTGCCTCTGGTGCTGTGCTCTCCTATGGCGGAATCCCTGCGGCACCCGAGATGACACCGGAAGAGATCGCCGCTGTCGTTGAAGTAGGCCACGCAGCCGGTCTGCGCGTGACTGCCCATGCTCATGGCGCGCAGTCCATAAAAGAAGCCATCCTGGCCGGTGTCGACAGCATCGAACATGCTACCTATATCGACGACGAGGGAATCAGGTTGGCCATCGAGCACGACGTCCCACTCTCAATGGACATCTTCGCCGGCGACTGGATGATGATCGAGGGTAAAAAGCTGGGCTGGCCCGAAGAGTTCCTGAGAAAAACCGATGAAACGACACTGATTCAGCGCCAGAACTTCTCGCGAGCGCACGACGCTGGCGTACCGCTGGTTTTTGCCACCGATGCGGGCATCTACCCACACGGAATGAATCCGCAGCAGTTCGCGTCTATGGTCGAGTGGGGCATGACCGAAATGGAAGCAATACAATCCGCAACGTCGGTCGCTGCGCGTTACATGGATTGGGGTGATCGAATCGGATCGATAAAACCCGGCTACTACGCCGACATCGTTGCGGTCGCAGGAGATCCTCTACACGATATCAGCGTGCTGGAGCACATCGACACGGTCGTTAAAGGCGGCCTGGTATTCAAAGCGCCGCCAGACAGGGTTAGGTAATCAAGCGTCATCCCGTACGAGAATCTGCGTAAAGACCTTCGCGCGATCGTGTACTTCTTCCGGTGTCGCGCCTGGCGTATAGATACTCGTGCCGAGGCCGAATCCGGCTGCGCCGGCTGCCATATAACTTTTCACTTTGTGCGCGTTAATTCCGCCCGTCGGTATGTAAATCATGTCCTCCGGCAACACGGTGCGGAACTCACGCAAAGCCTGCGTCGAGAAATTATCTGCCGGGAAAATTCGTAACGCATCTGCGCCCGCATCGACAGCAGCAACAGCCTCTGTTGCTGTGAAAATGCCGGGTACCGCCAACGCCCTCTTGTTCTTACTCGCTTCTACCACCGAGCGGTTGAATATCGGCGAGAAGATCACCCGCCCACCGGCATTGGCTGCATCCGTCGCCTGATCTGCAGTCAATACATTGCCTGCGCAGATCATTACCTGGTCGGAGATGCGCAACGCGAGCGTCTCCATCGTGATGAATGGGTCTGGTGAGTCGACCGTGATTTCTATGAGGCTGATACCGGTGGAAACCAGCGCTTCGGCGATCGCGACGACTTCTTTGTGCTGCACGCCGCGCAGCGTCGCGATGAAGGGCGCCGCGCCAAGCCTGCTCAGGAAATCGATTCGTAATGCATCCGTCATATTTTTCCACACCGGGTGTAGAAAACCGAGACTACATTACTCCGGCCCCTTACGCTTCGGCCAAGACCTCGTCCACAATTTCGAGAAAATAGTCGGCGTTCTCGGTCGAAAACACCATCGGCGGCCGCAATTTCAGGATGTTGTTGGAGGGACCGATGGAGACGGTCAATATGCCTCGCTCACGCAGCCCATTGACGACCCTTGACGCCAGTTCGGTGGCGGGCTCCCGAGTCTCCCGGTCGTTGACGAGATCGACTGCCAGGAACAGGCCGGAACCACGAATGTCACCGATGCTCTCGTGACGCGTGGCCAATTCGGTCACTCCGTCGATCAGGTATTGTCCTGTGGCTAGCGCATTCTGCTGCAGATTTTCTTTCTCAAGCACATCCAGCACGGCGAGGCCCGCAGCACAGGAAACCGGGTTGCCACCGAAGGTATTGAAGTAGCTCCCCTTGGCAGAGAAACGCTCGACGATATCCGCTCGGCTAACTGTCGCTGCCAGCGGATGACCGTTACCCATGGGTTTGCCCATCGTGACGATGTCCGGGACAAAATCATCGGCCTCGTATCCCCAGAAGTTTTTCCCCGTGCGCCCGAATCCCGGCTGTACCTCATCGGCGACAAACAGCCCACCAGCCGCACGAATCAAGCCTGCCGCTTTTTTCAGATAGCCGGGTGGCGGAGATACGATCCCCGAACTCGACATGATGGTGTCGATTACGAACGCTGCCGGTCTGATTCCTCTGTTTCGAAATTCACCGATCGCGGACTCGATGTGCGTCGCGTACTTCGACCCTGCATCATCATCTCGATGCTCGCCGCGGTAAGTGTCGGGCGCCGGCACGGAAAGCACGAATTCGGGAATTTCATCTTCCGGAACATCCTCGGTGGATATCTGATAAATCGCATGGGTGTTTCCATGATAAGCGAAATCACAAACGATGATCCCCGTACCTCCCGTATAAGCCCTCGCGATCCGCAGTGCCAGCTCGTTTGCTTCACTGCCTGTGCAGCTGAACATGGCAACATCGAGTTCGGCCGGTAACTTGCCCGTTAGCCGCTCTGCGTAATCGAGGACGTTGTCATGCAGGTAGCGCGTGTGCGTATTCAGGGTCTCAATCTGTTCTTGCAAAGCCTTGACGACATGCGGGTGACAGTGCCCAACGTGCGGCACGTTGTTATACATGTCCAGGTATTTGTTACCGTCCGCATCGAACAACCAGACGCCTTCGCCTTTCACGAGATACACGGGGTTGTCGTAGAAAAGCCGGTACGCCGGTCCCAACAAATTCTTGCGCCGTGCGATCAGGTCGGCCGTATCAGAATCCAGCGTGCCTTGCGTCATTTGTTGCGCTTACTCTGGTTTATTGATCCGTCCGGCGATGATTCCCGCGATCAGCAGGAACAGGCCCATGAAGAACAAGTACTCGGGATAGCTGCGGGTGATGCCGCAATAGTAGCCAGAAACGATAACTAAGATCTGGAAGCCGTTGATGAAATTGCTTTTGCGCCGAATGGCCTTGGGATAGCGGATTCTCGAAATCA
>CAZJFQ010000138.1:0-1500 GCA_964545335.1 uncultured Gammaproteobacteria bacterium
CGACAATATCGACACCATTTGACACATCACGGTGAATGTTATGCGTTATATGCGATACCCCCTGTTTGTGACGGTCGTGCTGCTGGGCGCCTGCTCCGGTCGCGACGATGATGCCCAAAGCGCGGCCACCGCCGGAGCGCCTGCCGCCGCCAAATACGTAGTCATGGACGACTCCCTCACTGAGCTCAAGGACGATTTCAACTCGCGGGTGGACCAGGTCCGCTTTATCTTTCTCGTTGGTCCCACGTGCGGGATTTGCCTTCGGGGCATGGCTGATTTGAACGACGCGTTTATCGAAGCCATGCAGGGCGATGCTCGATTTCACGTCTTCGTCGTACACGTTCCGGCGCTCGGGGCGAAGGAGGAACACGTGGCCCAGGCAATTCCGTTACTTGATGGCCCGAATGTTACCCATTACTGGGAAGACTCCGGGATTATCGGCATGCATTACCACGACCTGTTTGAAGTCAGAGCCTACGTCTGGGACACATGGAGTATCTATCGGCCGGGCGTTACCTGGGACCAGACACTGCCCCCGATGCCGGATTACTGGGAACACCAGTTGACCGGCGCCGGCGAGGTTTTCACCGCTGACGGCGAACTGGACGCAGAACGATTTGCCGGCGTCGCTCGCACAATGATCGATAAAGCCGGTGAATATGTACTCGCAGACCCCGGAGCAACGGATGCAACCGACGTCGATTACGCCGACGGTGCAATAATTCCAAAAGTCGCTCAGCCCCTTGCGGTGGCAATCGGGACGCACATCAGGGGCCGTGGCGGTTATCGCAACCTGAAACGGATCCAGGCGATTAACTTTGCAGGCTCAATCGAGTCCGATGGCGTCAGGTACGCGCTTTCGATTCAAACTGCCCGCCCCAACCGGATCACCAGAATCGTCGCTGATTCGTCAGCCGAACATGACGAAACGGGAACCCGTTTCGACAATGACTCGGCGCCACGCGGACTACCCCGGGAAATTGAGACCCAACTGCTCGACGTGTTCGAATTCGACGGCCCGGTGGTCGAATGGAAAGACAAGGAACATAGCAACCGAATAGTTGGAATGAAGAAGATTGGAAAAGTCCTGGCGTGGGAACTCGAATTGACACAGGCGCAGGGACAGCGTTGGCAGTTGTGGATCGATAGCCACACCGGTTCGCTGATTCAGGCGATCCCGGTCGACGGGACCGGCACGCCGCAGTTTGTCATGCGTGCCAGCGATTTCAGAGATGTTGATGGCTTCACTTTCCCGTTTCTCGTGGAGTATAAAACTGCCTCTGGAGATCTCATCGCGACCGAATCATTCACGAACATAGAGGTCAAAAGTCAAGCATTCGATATCGACGAAGAAGCAGTGACTCACTAGAGACAGTGTGCGTAGCACGGGTACAATCACATCACCAATAGTCCGGGATCGGCGATGCTGAACGGCCTCACAATCGGTAAGCTGGCCACGGCGACCGGCGTCGCTGTCGAAACCATTCGGTACTACCAGTC
>CAZJFQ010000138.1:1600-4072 GCA_964545335.1 uncultured Gammaproteobacteria bacterium
CACTGTTCGCTGATCAATGCCCTTTATCGGGCCAAAACTGCCCGAGCGGACTAACCAGTCCCGGCTTGCTCCGCTCGCAGCGCGTCCAGACGCAAACGCGCGTCTTTGAACTGTTCGAACGCTCGCGTAATGTATTTTTTTGCCTCATCGCCGTACCCGTCCGCGGAAGCCGACCACACCCGGTTCACATAGCGTTCGCCGGCAGCAAAGGAACTCATCACGTCCGCGTAGGCCTGCAGGCCATAGATATGCGCAAGACTGTGGCGCGCATCGGCGAAACGCGTCAGGTCATCCCGCAGTCGCTTGTCGATTTCACCGTGCAGATCCGCTGTTGGTATCGACTCTTTTTCGGCATCCAGCTTCTCGAGGTCCGCCACCAGTCGAGCGAGACTATCATCGATATCGGCCTTGTTGCTGGTCAAGGTTTCCGCCGACATTGCGTGACGCCTGTCGGTCACTTTAACGAGTGCAACGCCGACCACTCCCGCCAGGATTGCAGGAATGAAATTGATCCACTCGACGATCCTCTCGTCCAGCGAAGACAAATAGGCGCCCACCAGAAACGCAGCGGCGACCAAAACAAATCCGATGGCTTTCATCAGTGGCCTCCCCCGCCGGCACCGCCAACAATGACAAAGTAAACAGCCCACCCGACACCGACCAGCGCTTCACCGACTATCAAACCGGCCGCGATCGGAATGCCAACGTTATCGCTGAATCGCTGGCCTGCTTTCCAATCCGAAACAATACGCAACACAGTGCCAATGCTGTAGGTGAGCACGATGTTAAACGGCAGATAGAAACCGAGACCAACAGTAATACCCAACCCACCGGAGGTAGCGCTGAGCAACGCGCCAAGCCCTGCTCCTGCCAGATATTTTTCAACCGGAACGTCGCCACCCAGGATGCCGGTAATCATGCTCGCCAGTGCCTGACCCTGCGGCGCCGGCAACCGGTCGCTGCCGAGACCGTAAGCTTCATCCAGAACGTAAATCAAACCAATGATCAGGATCGGACCCAGCCAGGCCCCCAGAAATTGCCCGGCCTGCTGCATACGTGGCGTTGCGCCGATCAGGTAACCGGTTTTCAAATCCAGCATCAAGTCGGTTGCCTGCGACATGGCAACGCAGGTTGCGGCGCCAACGGTTACCGCCGCAATAATAGCCTGGCTGTCGTCAAGACCGCTGGTAATAAGGATCAGCAAGGTAACGCCAATCAGTGTCATACCGCTGAGCGGTGACCAGTTGGTTCGTCCGATGGCCTCCGAAAGAATCACGCCAGCAATCCAGATCCATAGTATTCCCAGTGCCGCCATCGCCAGACCGCGACCAATCCCGACTGTTTCAGCAGAGAAGATAGCAATGATGGCCAGGACAACGGCGCCGCCACCGATTGCCATATAAAGAAGTTTAATTGGCATTTCGTCTTTCGAGGCCAGCGATTCGACCTTGGCAGCGTTGTGCATGCTTCGTACGGCGCTCACGATCAACGGAAATGCCAGAATGACGCCCATCAGCGCGCCCCCGATCAGCATTCCTATTCCTACCGGACGGAACAGACCAAGTCTGAGATCGTTCGGCGCTACCGTCGGCAATTGATGGTCAAACCCGACGAGCAGCGGCGCAATAAACCAGTAACAGACAAAACCGCCAATAATGAATGCGACGCCACCTTTGCCCGCTATAAACCCGACGCCGATCGTCAGCAACGAGAGATACCAGATGCCGTTCATGTAAGCCGGCAGTCCGACTTGAGACCCAAGATCCCAGTTGAAGAAATCGTTGACCTGAGTGATGTGATGCAGAATAGCGCTGACTGCGGCCGCGCCGATCAAGAGCATTGCTTTACGAACACCCGCGCCCGGTGACTTCAGAATCGTCGCGACAGCGACTCCCCCGGGATAGGTAAGCCGCTCGTAGTCGATCATCTGCTTGCGCAGCGGAATGATGAATGCGATGCCGAGGAAGGCGCCGGCAATACATCCAAAGGTCAAAAGATAAGGGTTAAACCCGGTTTCACCGAGAATAAACAGTGCCGGTACTGAAAACATCATCCCCGACGAGGCACCGTTTATCGCGCTCGCAACCGTCTGTGTGACATTGACCTCAACGATGCTGTACCGGTTCAGCATGCCACGCAAAATGCCAAATCCCAGAATCGCGGCCAGCTCCGATCCTTCAATCGAGAAACCGAGAATCAGGGCTGCGTATCCGATACTGAGCGAAATCAGCGCGCCCAGAATGTAGCCCACGAGGACTGCCGGCATCGTGAGTTCCGGATACGGACCGGTTCGCAGGGTCGCAGCGGCCGGCGATGTCGCTGAGGTCACGTTTTGCTCCCTTGTTGTTGCTTATTTGTCGGGGGCCGGAGGCGGTATACGTCTAACATATTTCAGGCCGGATTTGCAGACGCCGCGAACCGGCATCAAGATCCCGGCGTCGGTCTCAATTTGTTGTTCAATACAGAACTCAC
>CAZJFQ010000139.1:0-3946 GCA_964545335.1 uncultured Gammaproteobacteria bacterium
TCACTTGTGCCCGGCTGCAAAGCGTCATTGATCCGGGTTTCCTGAACGGAACTGTTGCAAATGACCCGTCTTCCGGATTCTTGCCGTGGATTAATCTTATCGTCGGGGGCGACCCGAATCGGGATTGCTGCCTGCCGATTTCCAATGCAGCCGGCATACCGGTTGGCGGGTTAATTCCGGGCCTGGATGTTTCGCCGACCACTGGTTTGCCGCAGGCTCCCGTCAATGGCAACGGCTTCCCGCTCATGCCGGGCGGGACGGCGGAAAGATCGTTCGATGACTGGAGTCCCCATGTCAATCTGGCCTACAAGTGGACCGACGACCTGCTGACCTACTTGTCCTATTCGGAGGGGTTCAAATCCGGCGGGTTCGTGCAGCGGGTCTTTCCACCCAAGACCGAAGTCCCGTCATTCGAGCCGGAGTCGGCCAAGGTATACGAACTCGGCTTCAAGTGGCTGGGGGCCGACGAACGGCTCCGGCTCAACGGCGCAGTGTTCTTTACCGATTACGAAGACCTGCAGATCGAGGTCAATGACGGCATTGCGCCCGTTACGCGCAATGCTGCGGAGGCGGAGATCACCGGTTTCGAACTCGAGCTGACGGCGGTGCCCGGCGCGAACTGGCTGATCCAGGCCGGTGTAGGGTATCTCGATGCGGAATACACGAAGCTGGACCCCAGCCAGAATTTCACCACCGATCTGCGCGAGCTCACGCTGGCTTCGAAACTGGTTAATGCCCCTGAGTGGACGACTAACGTGGGCGTCCAGTACACCGCTACGTTTGGCGGCGGTGGGCAACTGATCCCGCGAGTGGACTGGGCCTATACATCCGAGGTATTCAAAGACGCTTTGAATTACCCGGAACTCAGGCAGGACGCCTACAGCCTCGTCGACGCCTATCTGACCTACATCGCGCCGCAGGGAAATTGGGAAGCGGCTTTGTTTGCGACCAACCTGACGGACGAGGAATACATCACGTCCGGTTTCGCCAACGGCCTGACCCAGGGCCGGATCTCGGCGAACGTCGGTCGTCCGCGCCAGTGGGGCCTGAGCCTTACATACCGCTTCGGCGAATAAGTGGAGAGGTTGCGGTGAGGAAGATCGCTGTCATCGGCGCGGGCCAGGCCGGCCTGCTCGCGGCCCATGCCCTTCACCAGAAGGGGTACGAGGTATCGCTGTACTCCGACAAGACGGCGGACGACTTTCTCACCAAAGCGAGACCAACCGGCACTGCAGCCCGTTTTCATATGTCGCTCGAGTTTGAACGGGAACTGGGGCTCGAGCACTGGGGCGACGTGGCGCCGCGAGGCGAAGGCGTACACCTGCACTTCTGTCAGAAGAAGGGTAATGTTTTTTTGACGCTTTTGGGTCTTCTGGATAATTATTATCTGGCAATCGACGTCAGATTGCAGAGCGCAACCTGGATGCGCGAGTTGATCGAAAAGGGTGCCCGGGTCGAAATCGAGAACGTGACGATCGACCGGCTCGAAGAGATCGCGGCGGAGAACGATTTGAGCATCGTTGCTGCGGGACGTGGAGAAATTCAAGCGCTGTTTGCACGCGACGAGGCTCGAAGCACTTACGATAAGTTCCAGCGCTTCCTGGCCATGGTATGTGTGCACGGGATTCCGATGGAACTCGATTACTGCCCGCATTTCCGGCCGGTGAAATTCAATTTCTTTGCCCCGTTCGGCGAGTGTTTCTGGGTGCCCTGGTACTCGATGAAGGGACAGCAGTCCTGGAGCATGATATTCGAGGCCAAGGACGGCGGACCGCTCGATCGTTTTCGTGACTGTAAAACAGGTGAACAGACGCTCGAACGCTTCAAGGACATGGTCAAGGAAATGACGCCCTGGGACTACGAGTGGATGAGGGATGCCGAACTATGCGACGAGAATGCCTGGCTGGTCGGGAGCTATACACCGCAGGTCCGAAACGTGGTCGGTACACTGCCATCGGGACGCAATGTGATCGCCTTAGGCGATACCGCCCACTCGCTGGACCCGATTGGGGGTCAGGGGGCAAACAATGGCAACAAGATGACGCGCAATCTCGTCGAATGTGTGCTGGAGCGGGAGGACCAACCCTTCGACGCGGACTGGATGCGGGGCACGTTCGATCGTTTCTGGGAACGACACCGCTACATCGACATGTTCAATAACACGCTGCTCGAACCGCTCACCGACGCAGGCAAGATAATTCTCGTGGCGCAATACGGCAGTACGGCCGAAGCCGGGAACGATAGCCCCCAGCAGAAAATCGCCAACGCCTTCGTCAATAATTTCAACGACCCGATACTAATTACGGAGGCCTTCCACGACAAGGCCAAGGCGAGGCAGGTTGTGAAAGAGGCGTTCGGATCGTCGATCTGGCCGGTGGTCCGCGGCGGGCTGGGCATCGCCAAAGCACAGCTCCTACAGATGCTGGGCAGACCCGGGGGCCATCCGGGAACCTGACTGATTGATCGGCATTCGGGGCCGATTGCATGCTATTCGGGAAGTTGACGCCGACTGTGCCGATTGAGGTTGCCGACAACCAGCCAGATTCCCAGGCAAATCAGTAAGCCGCCGATCAGATGATAGAAAAAGATTTTCTCTCCCAGAAACGTGACGGCCAGCATCGCACCGAATAGCGGAATCAGATTGATAAACATCGCCGCACGGCTGGGACCGATTATCTGATTGCCGAGGTTCCACATCAGATTGCCGAACACGGAAACCAATAGCGCGAGTTCAAGTACCACCACAACCGTAGACGAGCGCATCGGCACGGTCGCATAGAATAAAGATTCCAGAACATAAAATGGCAGCAGCATCAAACTGCCCAACAGCGTGAGGGCAAAAAGTGATTCGACGACAGAGAGATCGCCGGGCAACTTTCTCAGATTCAAAGCATATGTGGCGAGGCCGCACATGGCTGCCAGAGCAATCAGATCTCCGCCGTTTAGTTGCAGGTTTGACACATTAGTCCAGTCACCCTCGGACAGCATGACCACGACACCAAACAACGCGAAGATGATGCCGACAACAGCGCTCTTGGAAATCCTATCCTGCAGAAACACGACTGCCAGTAGCACCGTAAGAACCGGCTGAACCGCGTTGATCAGGGAGACGTTGATTGCCGTCGTAAAGTTCAGCGCCACCAACAACACGGAGGTGCTGCCCACAATGAGAAGTCCAAGCAAGGCCAGGTTTCTCAGGTGTGCACGATAAATTTTGCGTCGTTCGAGGATTTTCGGCATCACAAAGGGTGCCAGAAACAGTGCGCCAACCGTCCAGCGCCAAAAGGATAGTCCCAGAGGGGGAATCTCACCGTGTACGCTTCTGCCGATAACGTGATTGCCCGCCAGACACAGGGCGGTCAGAGTCAGTATCAGGTGTGCACCTCGCGGTGTCTCGATCCAGGCGAATTTCCTGTTGGCTACCAAACGAGTTTCCTGCGTCATCCCGCTCTGCCGTTTAGTGCAAATAATCGGCCGAGCAGATCGTACAGATCAAGGTGAAATCACTGCGCCTGCAGACTTGTATCGAGCTGTCGAAAATTGCGAGCGCTGGGATTATGTACGGGCACCAATGCCGCCGCACTGTGTGAAGCGATTACCCGGTCCGTCGGCGTCTCGCCGTAGAGCGTGTTGCGCTGGCGAGGATGACGACCGATGCTTCTGATCAGTCTGTCCATCGCATCCGGCGCCATCTCCTGACCGTGGCTCGCGCCGGCAGCACGCGATATCGACTCATTCATCAACGTGCCACCGAGGTCGTTCACGCCGGCATTCAGGCAATCGGCAGCCCCGGCCTCGCCGAGCTTGACCCACGAGACCTGAATATTCGTGATCACGGGATGCAGTACCAGCCGAGCGACGGCATGCATCAATATTGTTTCCCGATAGGTTGGCCCCGGCCTTGACAAGCCGCGGCGGTGCATCGGCGCTTCCATATGTACGTAGG
>CAZJFQ010000140.1:0-3937 GCA_964545335.1 uncultured Gammaproteobacteria bacterium
TCGTCAGCATCACGTTACTCGGTTTGATGTCGCGGTGAATAACGCCCCTGCCGTGCGAGTAATGCAGCGCCTTGGCGCACTTGTAAATTATTTCTACGACATCGTCGACACGCAGCAGATTGTCCGGGCGACAATAGGCTGCCAGCGTGCGCGCACCCTGAACATGTTCGGTAACGACGTAGTATTTACCACCTTCTTCGCCCGCGTCGTATATCGGCATGATGTTCGGGTGTTGCAACATGCCCACCATGTGAGCTTCGTTGTAGAACATCTTGCGGGACACGATGGCACGGTCGGGATCGGAATCTTCCTCGATGTTATAGACCTTGATCGCGACGTCGCGGCGGTAGTAGGGGTCGTGTGAGAGATAGACCATGCCGGTACTTCCCTTACCGACTTTGTTGATAATGACGTACTTGCCGATTTTCGCGGGGGCGTCAGAACGTTGCTGCAGTTCTGTTACGGAACGGGCCATTTGTTCTCAACTATTCAGAACATCAGCCACCCCGAGAACACCAGTAATAATGCGGCGTACAGAGCGGCAACAAGGTCGTCCAGCATAATTCCGAGGCCGCCTTTCAGTCTGTGATCCAGGTCGCGAATCGGCCAGGGTTTCCAGATGTCGAAGAACCTGAAAAGCCCGAATCCCAAGGCCCAGGCCATCTCTGACGGCGGTGCGACGAGGAGCAGCAGATAGATAGCGGCGATCTCGTCCCAGACTATACCTGGGTGGTCGTGCACACCGATGCGCCGGGCGCTCTCGCCGCACAGCCAGATACCGCTCAGTATCAGGGTGATTGCGACCATAAGTCGTAATTCAAACGGCAGGGCCAGGCTTACCCAGGCCAGTGCCATGCCGAGGAGAGAGCCGGCGGTACCCGGTGCGACCGGCGACAGTCCGATTCCTAAACCGAAAGCCAGCAGGTTCACCGGATCACGTAAAACTTTTCGCCTGATTTCTGCCTCGACTACTGCCATTTTTTTAGGCTCCCAACCTTTCAGAAATGCCGGTAACCGGAATCCGCGTACTCGAAAGGTACACCGTCTTTTGTGCACTCGATGCCATCACCCGATACGACCCCCCCGATACGAGTCACCAGTACCTGATTTTGTTTCGCCACGGCATGAAGTTCAGCATCTTTGGATCGAGGCACCGTAAAACAAAGCTCGTAATCATCGCCACCGGCGAACGCGAAGTTTATTGCTTCGTCGTAATCAAATTCGGCAAGAATCTCTGCGGAAAACGGCAACTGCGCAAGCTCCAATTTTGCGCCTGCCTTGCTTGCCATCAGAAGCTTTTGCAGATCCGCATACAAACCGTCCGACAAGTCGATTGCGGCGCTGGCAAGTCTTGTGATTGACGAGGCAAATGCGACTCGCGCTCTCGGTCGCACAAATCGACCGATGAGATATTCGCTTTCGCCCGTCTGATCGGAGCCGCTCTTGAGCAGTGAGAGACCAGCGGCTGCATCGCCCGGCGTTCCCGTAACAAAGATGCTGTCGCCCGGACCAGCGCCGGACCTCTTGATAACATCATGCGGATCGATGTCGCCTAGTAGTTGCACACTGACGACAGTTGTCTCGCCACGAGTCGTATCTCCACCGACGAGGGATACCTTGGCCTCGGCCGCCGCGGTAAACAGGCCCTCCGCAAACAGCGACAGCCAAGCCGTGTCGGCTCGCGGAATGGTGAGCGCCAGCGTCATCCATCGAGGCCTTCCCCCCATGGCCGCAATGTCCGAGAGATTAATGGCAACCGAACGATATCCGACGTCGAAGGGCGGGAGATCGAGAGGATAGTGAACGCCCGCGATAATGGTATCGACGACGCTGATCAGTTCGCGGCCAGGATCCGGTACGATAACAGCACCGTCATCGCCGATACCCAGCCGTACGCTGTCATCTTTCAATGGCCGATCGAAAAAACGGCGAATCAACGCAAACTCATCCACCGTGGAAGATCCCTCCTACCGGGCTGATCCGGATGTCTCTGCCGGACGCAGTTTGTCAGCTGCCTTGTCGAGCAACGCATTGATGTACTTATACCCGTCCACGGCCCCGAAGCGCTTGGCGAGCTTGACCGATTCGTTAATTACGACCCGGTAAGGCACGTCCTGCCTTTCCGCAAGTTCGAAGAAACCGAGCAACAGGATTGCCATTTCGACAGGATCGAGTTGCGACAGCGGCCGGTCGGTCAACTCAGCAATTTTCACTTCGAGCGCAGCCTGTCCCTCGCAGATTGCCGGTAGTATTTCATCGAAGTATTGCTGATCTGCGCTCTGATAATGGTCGCGGTCCTTGAACTGCCGCAACAATTCCGCACAGTCGTGGCCGGTTAGCAGTTTCTGGTAAAGGGCCTGCAGTATCAACTCTCGAGCACGGCTGCGCCCACCTGCCGAATCAGCCTTGCCCATTTTCATCCCCGGGCCACACCCTGCCCGGATGTTTTATCAGTTGCTGCGTAAGATCGGTTAGGAAACTGATTGGCTGAGGGGTTTTCTGAGTGCGTGGAATAAGCTTGTGTATTTCCGAACGCGCCGCTTCTGCCCATCCACGGGCGCCGCGACATTCGGACATCCTGTCCGGCAGAAAACTCCTCGGACGATCAAAGACTAAGCGAGAGCGCAGGGGACGGCATTCCATAGTGGTGAATCATCCGGGCTACTGGCGTGCAAAAAATACTGATTAGGTTAATCCAGCATGCGCAGCAGGTTGACCATTTCGATGACCGCCAGCGCGGCTTGTTCGCCTTTGTTGCCGGCCTTGGTACCGGCACGCTCAATCGCCTGTTCGATCGTGTCAGTTGTCAGCACACCGACTCCGATCGGAATGCCATGCTGACGACTGACCGCTGCGATGCCGCTCGTGCATTCACCAGCGACGTAATCGAAATGCGGCGTCGCACCTCGTATCACTGCGCCAAGCGCTACGATACCATCGCATCGGCGCTGTACAGCCACCTTTTCCACGGCCAGCGGCATTTCATACGAACCGGGTACGCGTATGAGTTCGATATCCGTCTCGTTGACGCCATGCCGGCACAAACAGTTGACGGCAGCTTTGATTAACGACTCAACTATAAAGTCGTTGAATCGCGAGGCGACAATTGTGAACCGCGCATCCCTCGCAATAAGGTCGCCTTCGATTATTTTTACTTTGTCCATTTTCTTTTCCGCCAATCATTGACCGTTATTTTTCTACGTACTCCGAAATTTCCAGATCAAAGCCTGAGATTGCATACATTTGCTTCGGCGCCGACAGCACTCGCATGCGTTGCACGCCGAGGTCCTTCAGGATTTGTGCGCCCACGCCGTAAGTCCGGAGGACCGCGTCGCCGCTGCGCCGGCTTTCGAGGTCATCCTTTACTTCGGACAAACTGCCGACCGCGTCCATCAATTCGCGCGATGATTGCTGATCTCTAAGCACGACGATGATGCCGACATCCTCTCTTGAGATTCTCTCGATCACACTATCCAGCGGCCAACCCAGCGCAGGACTACGAATCCCCAAGATGTCGCCGAGCGTATCCTGCAGGTGAACACGCACCAGCGGTTCGGTACTCGCTTGGACGTCACCTTTCACCAACGCAAGATGGACTGTCTGATTCAGGTGATCGTCGTAGCAGTACAAGGTGAAGTCACCGTGAGCCGTCCGGACCGGCTTCTTGTCAATACGTTCGACGTAGCGTTCTTTCTCCAGCCGATAACGAATCAGATCGGCAATTGTGCCAATTTTTATGGTGTGCTTGCGAGCGAATTTCTCAAGATCCGGCCGGCGCGCCATGCTGCCGTCTTCATTCAAAATTTCGACAATGACTGCCGCCGACTCCAAACCCGCCAGGCGTGCCAGATCGCAGCCTGCCTCAGTATGCCCGGCCCGCGTCAACACGCCGCCCGGTTGCGCCACGACCGGAAAAATATGTCCGGGCTGTTTCAGG
>CAZJFQ010000141.1:0-3909 GCA_964545335.1 uncultured Gammaproteobacteria bacterium
CGTACTGGCCAGCAACCTCGATGACACAGCTGCGCAGTCGGGCCAGATCGGCACCAGCATCCGCAACAGTCTTAGAAACACGGGTCCCGACTTCGATCTTCGCGGCGGCCGCACGATCTTTGAAATCGCTGCCACCCAGTTGCTGCGCCAGCGGATGCTCGGCCGGGAAATAGTCGAGCAACTGCTTCCGATCTCGTTTGAGAATCGCGGCAGCCGTTACCATTTCTGAATACAGAAGTATCCCGGGACTGATCAGGCGCAGAAAGTTGCGACAATGACGATCCGTCCAGTCCCTCATCGGCGCAACGGAAATGCGCCGATCCAGCAATGAATTTTTGGGCTTTGCTGCATTCATACCGGTGAGCGGCCGCATTATAAGCTGCTCTTAAATCCTGTTTACAAGTGGCGCCTGTATCGAGAAGACCGTTACGTTCAACACGACATCGCTTTCAGGTATGCTCAGCGCCCGTCATGGATAATGCAATCGCATGCAAGGAGCAGCGAAAGCGGCATTCAGACCTGCCGGCCGGCATGCGTCCAAGCAAACAACCAACATACTCTGTTCTCGGATGTTGTCTCCTTGTCGCCAACTGCGGCGCTGGAACGGAGCACGGCAGCGAGATGGGGAACGCGCCTCCGCCCGACCTGACTCCGTCGTCATGGTTTACCGAGATCAGCGCTACCGCCGGAATTGACTTCGTCCACGAATCCGGCCCTGCTGGTTTGTATCTGATACCCGAGATTATGGGGTCGGGCAACGCATTGTTCGATTATGACCTCGACGGCGATCTGGACGTGTTTCTGGTAAGCAGTGGCGCCGACTTCCGGGAGACCTCGGCTGGAGAACCGGGGCACAGGCTCTATCAGCAGAACGCAGACGGTAGCTTCACTGACCGCAGTAAGGCTGCGGGTATCCGGCACAATGGCTACGGCATGGGCGCGACCATCGGCGATATTGACAACGACGGCGATCTGGACTTGTTTGTCACCAACGTGGGTCCGGATATCCTGTACAAAAATAACGGCGACGGAACCTTCAGCGACATTACCAGTTCCGCGGGTGTCGGTGGGCAGGTGTGGTCTACGTCCGCCGTGTTCTTTGATTATGACCTCGATGGCCTGCTTGATCTCTTCGTAGCAACCTATGTTCGATTCAGGCGACCACAATCCTGCTCCGACGCTCAAGGCCGGATCGAATACTGCGGTCCCATGGCATTTGAAGGCGCTCCGGACCTGCTCTATCACAATGATGGCAACGGCAAATTCTCCGACGTCTCCCGATCCGGTGTCATTGACGTAAACGCCAGCAAGGGCCTGGGTGTTATCGCCGGCAATTTTAATGACGACTATTGGCCGGATCTACTGATTGCAAACGACGGCGAATTAAACGAGCTGTGGCTTAACCAAGGCAACGGTCGCTTTCTCGATCAGGCCATCATCATGGGAACTGCCGTCAATCTTTTCGGCAAGGCGGAAGCCAGCATGGGCATCGCACCGGGTGACGTTGACGGTGATCTGCGGGCTGATGTTCTGATAACTCACCTGAGCGAGGAAACCAACACTCTTTACATGTCCCTGGACACGCAGGGAATGCAGGACATGACAGCGAAGTCAGGACTGGGGCCGGACAGTATGGCGTATACAGGGTTCGGGACGGCTTTCTTCGATGCCGACCATGATGCGGACCTCGATCTGATTGTTGTAAACGGCCGCGTAAGCCGCGGAGCGCATACCAAACCGGACGGCTTGGCCGACCAGAGCCATAGGAGCTATTACGCTGAACCGGATCAATTTTATATGAATGATGGTACCGGTGTATTCGAGCGCCGCTGCGATCTGGCTACGGAACTTTGCGCACCATTGCGCGTAAGTCGCGGACTCTCGATCGGCGATATCGATAATGACGGTGATATCGACTTCCTCATTTCTGACTCAAACGCGCCCGCACGAATTTACCGCAACGACACGCCGAACCAGGGCCACTGGCTCAAGGTTCGCGCCCTGGATCCGCGCTTTCATCGTGATGCTATTGGTGCGGATGTATATGTAAGTACCGCTGTCGGTACGCAGGTCAGATCTGTAAGGCACAGCTACAGCTACCTGTCATCTTCGGATGCGACAGTTCATTTCGGCCTGGCTGATGCAGGCGCGGTCGATCATATTCATGTGCGCTGGCCGGATGGCCTGGTGGAATCATTCCCCGCTCAGACCGCCGACCGCAGCATCACGCTGGTACGCGGCAAGGGCCAGGAGCCGTCACCTGAATCCAAGGGACAACTGTGGCGGTGAAACACGCGGTGATTGCGGGGGGCGCGCTGCTGGTTGCCACGACCCTAGCCTCTGTGCTCTGGATATACTTTGACCGCGCGGCACTCGAATTACCCGACGTCGATCTCACCGCTGCGGAAAGCCAGGTTGTCGAGAAAATTCACCGGCTCGACCGGGCCGTCCGAAATCAGCCGAAATCCGCACGAGACTGGTCGCGACTGGCTCGAACCTTTCATGCACACCGGATGTATGAACCCGCTATTGCCGCCTACGAACTGACCGCACGGTATGCGCCAAAAGACTTTCGGTGGCCGTATTTGGCCGGTTTGGCCAAGCAACAATTTGACCTTGCTGCGGCAGTGCCCTTTTTTGAGCACGCCGCAACGTTGAATCCGGACAGCAGCGGCTTTTACATCAACTATGGAGATTTATTGAGTCGGCTGAACCGGGTGGACGCAGCACGTCAGCGATACGAAAGAGCCAGCGCTATCGATGGTCGCGGTTCGCATGCACTTTATGGTCTGGCCCAACTGGCACTGATGGACGGCGACACCGAATCTGCGATCGAATTGCTCGAGCGGGGTGCTGCACTCGCACGCCATCATGTCGAAATCCATCGACTCCTGGCCCAACTGTATCAACGTCAGGGCGAAGAACAGAAAGCAAAAGAAGCCGAACAGCTCGCACGTTTTTACAGCGTACCGATTCGCGCCCCCGACCCCGTGATGGCGGCTATGGAAATCGAAGCGGTTGACGCCGAATCATTCTCGGTCCGGGGTGCCCGCTTCGTGGTTCGCCAGATGTACAAGGAAGCAGAATACCAGTTTCGCAAAGTCCTCGAATACCGCAGCGGCCGACCCCAGGACTTTGCCAATCTCGGTGCGGCACTTGGACACCTGAATCGTCTTGATGAAGCCGCCGATTATTTCGACATGGCGCTGGCCATCGACTCCCAACACGTCGAAACCCTGATAAATTATGGGGTCGCCCGGAGCCGTCAGGGCGATGAGGACAGCGCGGTTAAATTCTTCCGACGGGCGCTGGACGCCGACCCTGGCGATGCCTCCGCCTGGCACAACCTGGGGCTGGCCCGCAGTCGCCAGGGTCGAACGGACGAGGCCGTTCGAGCCTATCGCGAAGCTCTCAATCGTGACCCCGTCCACGTCGAGGCCCAGAACAATCTCGCCGGCGTTCTCTATACGATTGGGCAACACGATGAGGCGATTGCCAGGTGGCGCACGGCAGCGGAAATAAATCCCGGTAATCTTCCGGCCCTAATCAACCTCACCGCCGCACTTACCGCGCGAGGCGAGCATACTGAGACAATTCGCCTGCTGCGGGCTGGTTATCGGATCATTCCCGAAAGCAGAGATCTTCGTTACCGACTCGCTGTCCAACTCGCTACCGCACCCAATCCCGCGGACCGGGACGCACCCGAGGCCCTCAACCTGGCCCGTTCACTGTTCGAAGAAGCACCCGATCAAGCTCAATACACCGACCTTGCGGCGATGGCTTTCGCCGCAATCGGAAATTACGATCAGGCAGTAAGGCTCGAGCAGCGTGCGATGCAGCAGGCCAAACGCGCGGGCGACGAAGCGCTTGCACGGCAAATCGGGTACCGGGAGCAATTGTTCAGGGCCG
>CAZJFQ010000142.1:0-1913 GCA_964545335.1 uncultured Gammaproteobacteria bacterium
GAAGAAATCTGGCAGATCCAGGTGCTCGAAACCTGGGTTGGCGGTCGGCGTGTTTACGCGCGGGCACACGAGTAAGACGCTACGATCCGGTCAGGCCACAACATGTGTAAAGACCGACGACCAGCCGGCTTGCGGTGCAGGCATGCCAGTCTTGAGGTATCCGGTCGTCGGGGGTTCAGGTCTTGATTTTGCGGTAGGCACCGGAGTTGTACGGATCGTAGTCGTCTTGCTCCGGCAGCGAAATGTCAGGCTGTTCGGTCGCTAACGTCAGGTTAGCGGGTATATCGCGCTGGTTTACATCCAACTCGTTTATCAGATCAAGGACCTTGCGACCGCGATCGGATTTCCCGGACATCCGGCTGTCCGCGGTAGCTTCGGCAGCGTTGTCCTTTTTATGCTTGTGATATTCGTCCATAACGTGAGGATCGACCTGAATCCGGCTGTTGGAAAAAAATATACCTTTGAAATTAAGGTAATAGGCCTGGTTTTTACATAAGTAGTCAAATTTTGTCGGTAAATGGCGACATACAAAGGAATTATGTCGAAAATTGCGCGCTTGTTGAGCAGGTATGCGCAAATGGCTCGACTCAGCCGGGCATCTCGCGATCCGCCTTGCCCGCACGCAGTAGGTGCCAGGTACCGCGGGTGAGCTGCCAAAGCGCGTAGGGCCCGAGTCCGATCAGCACGGCCAACGGCGCACCGCTGAAAAAATCCCCGTAGAGGTTGCCGAGGAAGGCGAGGAATCCGGCATCCGTGTAGGGACCAAACGTCTGACGGCCGACGTAATAGATAAGGATCGGCAACGGGACGAGGCCGACGAACAGTAGTCGCAACAGCACAACGAGTTCCCGTTTGAGCGCCGAGTCGATCGGTATTTTTTTCAGGAGCTTCATCGCCGGCCATCATCGCCGCGAGGCGCAGGGTACGCAACCCGGCATCAGGTGTAACCAAATCCTGCCAGGATGGGTCCCGCTATCTCGTTTATACGTGCCACCGTCTTTTTGCTCAGATGTACTTTCCAGTCGCCGATCACGCCTTTGCGAAAATGGGAGTCCCGGTTCTCGTCACCGGGCTCACGACCACCCGACACTGCACTGAACGCACTGGCTTCCCGGCACCGGGCGACTATTTCCGGAGTTGAATCCACGCCCAGGAATGCGAGCAAGGTCTCGAGTGAACCGTCAAAGTCGTTGTGCAGGCTTTCATAAGTAACTTCGCAGTAGCGACCGGGTAGTCGTAAAGCAATCTGACGCGATGCCTTGATGGTCTGTATCCAGGTACCGGCAAGCTTTACCGCAAGCTCATCAAGCGAACCGAATTCTCTCGTTACCCAGCCCTTGTCCAGTCGCTGGCCGTGAAACCACAACGATACAGCGATGTCACGCACGTCTCGAATGACATGAACAAACAATGATTTGGGAAAAATCTCGTTCAGCAGCCCAATACTGACGATATTGCCGGGCGTGCGTTCACCGATGACTGCGGGTATCTCGCCTTCGCACTGCCGCGCCAGCATGAGACCGGCGGCCCAGCGAAGCAGGATTCGGCGCTGTTCGGCGTCGAAAGGCGGGTAATCAGGAATTTCGCGAAACAGGGAATTATTGTGCTGCAGGTACTGGTTGTACTGATCAAGCGACTTGTCGATTCCTGGCAGCAGGATGTCACCGAGATGTCCTTCGCCCCGGCAACAGATATTCGGGTGGGCATCGAGGATCAGCTGCAGCCAGGTTGTCCCTGATTTCCCCTGACCGGCCACGAAAAACAGTTTCCGCTTTAGGACGGATGCCACTGCTGCTGTCAGGTGCTCCTCTGCCACGTCTCTGTCGATGTTCACAGTACTGATCGATTCCGCAACTTACAGGAATTAAATCCGCTTGGCGACGGTACATTGACCAACGGAAAAACTGATACCC
>CAZJFQ010000142.1:2013-3718 GCA_964545335.1 uncultured Gammaproteobacteria bacterium
GCGGCAATCCCGGTTGCAGTGGCTGCTTTCTTCCAATGGGGCGTCAGCTCCGAGGTTTTGTATGCCCTCCTGGCCTACGGAATCCTGCAGTTTGTGGACGGCTTTTTTCTGGCGCCGATGCTGCTAAGCGGTGCCGTGAATATGCACCCGATCGCGATCATCGTGGCAATTTTGCTGTTCGGCGGTCTTTGGGGATTCTGGGGAGTGTTTTTTGCCGTTCCCCTGGCCACCGTATTCCATGCGGTGTTGCGTGCCTGGCCGCGGACGCAGGATGACATTGCCGACGATACGGACTCTGTCAAGCAACTGGAGCAACAGGACAGCGCCTAGGCGCTGCCGGATGAAAGTGTTCTCTGACGGATGGTAAATTCCGGACCCGCGGACTCCGGTGCCCAATCGCCCCATTCGACCCGGTTCTTGCCACGGGCTTTGGCCTGGTAGAGGGCCAGGTCAGCCAGCTCGATCATCCGCGTGGTCTGCATTTCGGGGGCCGGCTGGCAGGTGACACCGCCTGCAGTAATGGACAGGTGACGTCCGACGGTAGAGTGCTTATGAGGCAGGCGCACATCTGCCACCGCCCGGCGCAGTCGTTCCGCGACGACCATACCACCATGGGCATCGGTAAACGGCAGGATTACAGCAAACTCCTCACCGCCATACCGGGCAAGCACATCAGTCCCGCGGGGCAGGGCACTGCGCAATGCGTCGGCCACGGCCTGCAGACAATCGTCACCCTTTGAGTGTCCATAACCGTCGTTGTACGACTTGAAGTCGTCGATGTCGGCAAGCACGAGCGATAGCAGCGTACCGCCACGAAGGGCATGCCCCCATTCCTGGACCAGCGCCTCATCAAACATTCGCCGATTTGCGACCCGCGTCAAAGGATCACTGTGGGCAAGTTTTTCAACAGCCAGTTCATTACGGAATGCTTCGGAAATACCCGAGCGAATATCACGACCGGTGTAATAAATCGCGACGACGAACAAAAGCGCGAGCCCTCCGACACTCACCTGGATGATTTCACCAGTCAGTAGGACACGGACCGCAATGGGAACAATAAGCGCGATGACATAGAGGTTAATGGCACCCCGGATGATAGCGAGTGTGGGCAATGCGAGCACGGTCAGTGTGCCGGCCATGAATATAATGAGTATCTGACTGGATGGTTGGTCGAGCGGCGTTATGACGACAACGGACGTCAATGCCAGTGCCGATATGATGGCAGCAACTACATAAGCGTTGATCCAAAAAACGTGCGATTGCCCGTTGCTCTCGAGGCCGTTGTAATACAACGCAAGTCCCAGACGACCACCGTTGACCAGCGTCACAACGCCTACCCAGATCAGAATCAGGTTCGGTTCAATAGACTGCCACAGCAAAATGGCAAAGATCGCTGCCGCCGCGACGTTGAATACCGGCGAGGCAAACTTGTTCCGGTACAGGTGCGCAGCCTGTTTGCGGTGTATATCGAGCGGAAAACGAGAGCCCTGTGAATCCATAAAGGCGCGATGTCCATTTCCCTCCCAGGAACGGCGGCGAGTATACCTCGCAATCCCACCGCTGTGTGCGGGAATATTTTCCCACTTAGCCTTACAAATCAGTGAGTTCTGTATTGAACAACGAATTGAGACCGAGGCCGGGATCTTGATGCCGGATCGCGGCGTCTGCAAATCCGGACTGAAATATGTTAGACGTATACCGCCTC
>CAZJFQ010000143.1:0-3357 GCA_964545335.1 uncultured Gammaproteobacteria bacterium
AACGGGGCCCCCCCCCCGGGCCCCCCCCGGGGGCGGCCCCCGGGGTCTGTCCCCAAATAATTTAGGGCTGGCTTCGAGCGCTCTTGAGCCACTTGATGAGCGGTTCCCACTGCTCCCAGTCCGGCCAGGCGAGATACTCGGGTAGCTCATGGATACCGAGGCCTCGGGTGTAGGCCCGAACATAGTTCTGCGCTTCACGTAGTGCCGCCAGGTAAGGCACTCTCGCACCGGCCAGATAGTCGTCCAGTTCCTCCCAGATCAGGGTGTATTCCCGAAAGCGATTCGCAACCACGCCGAATTTCGCTTCCTTACGTTCGATCTTTCCGACCGCCCTCAATTCTTCAAGAAATTTCTTCGTCGCCTGAATATCAATGGTTGAGGGCAGTACCGGTACGACGACGGTTTCAGCATGACGAATCAGGCTCGTAAGCTCCGATCCATGGGATCGCGCCGGCGCATCGATAACGACGATATCCGCCGTTCTCGGCGCAAACTTGAGTCCTGTGTCATAAGCGGCAACCGCTGCAATCGACGGGCGTTTGTCCGGCCGCCGCTCGAGCCAGTCGAGGCTCGATCGTTGAGGGTCGTAGTCGGCGAGAGCCACTGAATATCCCTCGTTTGCAAAACAGGCAGCGATATTTGTTGCCAGGGTGCTTTTGCCACAACCGCCCTTGGCATTCATAACCATAATGTGCCGCATTGACGTCCCCGGAGTGCGTTTTGTTCGGAATGGTTTTTGTCTCGGTAAATTACCGGTGACAACGACAAATGTCCATCCGACTGAAAGACGTCCTGTTAGACTTCGTGAATGCAGCTCGCTTTCCGGAAAATGCACGGTGCCGGCAACGATTTCCTGGTTATCGATCAACGCGAGGGAACACAGGACACACCAACACCCGAGAAAATCCGACAGCTGGCAGATCGTCGTACGGGCGTCGGGTTTGATCAGCTCATGTGGATTGACTCGCCCCGCGATCCCCAGAGCGCCGCGTACTACCGTGTCTTCAATGCAAATGGCAGCGAGGTGGAGCAGTGTGGCAACGGAGTACGCTGTGTCGCCTGGGTTATTTCACGGGACTGCGGGCCGGAATTTACGCTTGGCAGCCCGGCAGGCCCTGTTCCGGTGCGAATTCTCGGCGAGAATGCGGTGTCGGTGAGCATGGGGCATCCAGAGTTCGAGCCAGCCAAAATTCCGTTTCTGGCCGATCGCAGGGCGCCCGTTTACCCGCTTGAAGCTGGCGGGGACACGGTCAGTGTCTCGGCTCTGTCTATGGGAAATCCGCATTGCGTGCTTCAGGTTGACGAGGTCGCCACGGCGGATGTACCGACGCTTGGGCCGCTTATCGAGACACATGAGCGGTTTCCCAGTTATACGAATGTCGGCTTCATGGCTATCAGGAATCGGACCCAGATCGACCTCCGCGTTCATGAGCGTGGCGTCGGTGAGACCCTGGCCTGTGGTACCGGCGCCTGTGCCGCGGTCGTGGCAGGGCGCATTCTCGACAAGCTTGATGAAGACGTTGAAGTAAGTCTGCCCGGCGGCCAACTCATGGTAAGCTGGCCGGGCGATTCGGCCCCGGTCTGGCTATCCGGCGATGCACAACTCACCTACGAAGGAACCCTGGATATATGAGTACACAGCGAAAACCGGAATTCATAGAAGAAGACTTGACGGAAGACGCGGTACACAATTATTTAGAAGCAAATCAGGATTTTTTCGAACGCCACGGAGATTTGCTTGGGTCCTTGCGCCTGCCGCATGGTTCTGGAGCCGCAGTATCACTGGTTGAGCGCCAGGTATCCGTTTTGAGACAAAAAGACCTGAAGCTGGAGCGAAAACTCAAAGACCTCATCAAGGTCGCACGCACCAATGACCAATTGGGCGCGAAGATGCACCAGCTGACACTTCACCTGCTGGCCGCCAAAGGCATCAGCGAAACGCTGGAGGCGATAGAAGCTGCGCTCAGAACAGGATTCAACGCCGATTTGTCGGTTCTGGTGTTGTTCGGTAACCCTGCAGTATTCGAGGACGTAAAGGTCGGACGTTTCTTCAAGCCGGTCGAACGGGAAACTGAATCACTCAAACCATTCTCGACGTTCCTGAAAAGTAACAATCCGCGTTGCGGCCAGGTGCGAGATTCCCAAAGAGACTTTCTCTTTGGACAGGAAACAGATGAGGTCGGCTCCGCAGCATTGGTGCCGCTTGGCAAGAAATCTGAAATCGGGTTCCTCGCTATCGGCAGCGCCGATGCAGACCGTTTACACCCAGGAATGAGCATGGACTTCCTGGCGCGACTGGGAGATCTGGTCGCAGAGGCGCTGAAGCGCTACTAGCACGGCTAAAATGAAAAAAGTCGAACATGACTGGATAGATAAGTTTATCCGGCATCTGGAGTTCGAACGTCGCCTGTCAGATCTGACCTGCAAACACTATCGCCGCGATATTAAGGCCCTTGCCGAGTACTGCGATAAGTACGACGTATCCGGTTGGCAACAACTCGACGTCGAGCACGTCCGTGCATTTGCAGCCGCCTGCTACCGCAAAGGACTGAGTGCGCGCAGTATTCAGCGTCGCTTGTCGGCGGCTCGCACTTTCTACAAGTATTTACACCGCGAAAAACATGTGAAGAAAAACCCTGTTGATGCGGTAAGCGCCCCCAAATCGGGCAAACGATTACCCGGCAACCTTGACGCTGACCGCATGGCGAGACTTCTGGAGATCAGTGGCGATGGGCCAATCGTTGCCCGCGACCGTGCAATTCTCGAACTCCTTTACTCGTCAGGCCTTCGGCTCGCCGAGTTGATCGGCCTCGACATCGGCGATGTCGATCTGGCGGACCAGACAGTTCGGGTCACCGGCAAAGGCAACAAGGACAGGATCGTCCCGGTGGGGCGACATGCGCGGCACGCGGTATTGGAGTGGCTCAAGCTGCGTGGGGAGCTCGCCAGCGGTGATGGAAAGGCCATGTTCATCAGCAAACAGGGCAATCGCCTGAGCCCGCGCTCTGTGCAGGCACGGGTAAGTTACTGGGGGCGGCGGCAGGGCATCGATACCAAGGTGTACCCGCACCTGTTCAGGCACTCGTTTGCAACGCACCTCCTCGAATCGAGCCACGATCTACGCGGTGTTCAGGAACTCCTGGGCCACGCGAATATCAGCACGACCCAGGTATATACTCACCTTGACTTCCAACACCTCGCCCAGATATACGACGAAACTCATCCGCGGGCGCGTATCAAGGCAGATAATAAGTCCTAAATCGATGAGCGCCCGCCAGATCGGGCCCTTAAAGCCAGGAAAATCACGTAATGGAAAAAATTCGAGGGACAACTATCGTCTCGGTACGCCGCGATGGC
>CAZJFQ010000144.1:0-3310 GCA_964545335.1 uncultured Gammaproteobacteria bacterium
GCGCCATAACTCTTGCCCCGGATACGGCTTTGACGCAAAACGTCTGTGGGCAGGCCTACCTCGCGGCTAACCGGCTGGACGAGGCGGACAAGTGCTTTCGGCGCGCGCAGAAACTCGATAAAAGCGATGTTTCCGCTTTGCTGGGAACCGGCGCGCTTTTGCATCGTCAGCGTCGCTTCGACGAAGCAACAGATTTTTACCTGAAAAGCATCGCGCAGTTTCCTGATGATGCTGACCTCTACAACGAGCTGGGGCGTGCGCTCAATAACAAAGGTGAGTTGTTGAAGGCGCGTGAAGCTTTTCAACATGCACTGGAAAAGCGCCCTGATTTCCACGAAGCCCACCACAACCTTGGCCACGTGTATCGGAGAATGAGCGACCCGGATAAAGCCACGGTTCATTTTCTAAGGGCACTCGAAATCCGGCCGGACTATTTTTCAGCAAGGTATAACCTCGGCACCGTCTACCTGTCGGAGGAAAAACTCGCACCAGCCGAGAACTGTTTTCTGACGGCTCTCGAACTCGACCCGGCGCATGCTCCGTCGCTTTGCAAGCTGGGCATTTGTTTACTTCGACTGGACAGGCTGGACGAAGCTGAAACTTCCTTACGCAAGAGCCTTGAACTCGACTCACACTCGATCGAGTCCTGGGTCAACCTGGCGCTGACCCTCAGGGCTAAAGGTGATACGCAGGCAAGCTGCGATGCGTATCGCAAGGGGCGAGACCTCGATCCATCAGACCCAGGCCTTGCATGCGGTCAGGTTGCTGTATTGGCCGAGCTCGGCGAAGTTTCAGAAGCTGTCGCCGTCACCGAACAGATTCTCAATACCCCGCCGGTCGAGATGCCGATCCAGATGGCGGACGACTACATGCACTTCGGGCACGTCATGCGAACATTGGGCAGGCTCGATCTGGCCATCAGTTCGTATCAGCGCAGCCTGGATATACGTCCATCCGGCGCTGAAGTGCAAATGTTTCTTGCCGGGACACAGATCGAGACGGGTGATGTCGAACGGGGACTGACAACAATTAACAGATGTCTCGAGATAAACCCCGGCTACCAGTCGGGAATAGCGCTGAAGATAACTGCTCTGAGGCGACTTGGCCGCAGGGAAGAGGCCCACAAACTCCTGGATCTTGAACGGTTCATCCGGATCTCTGATGTGCCAGCTCCGGAAAACTACCGGTCCGTTTCAGAATTCAATGAGAATCTGGTGCAACGTGTACTGGCGGAACCCAGTCTGAAGTTTGAACGTGCCGGACATGCGACCCGCAAGGGACGCCATACTGGATCGCTGGATATCGAAAGCGACGGCCCGTTTCGAGACCTGGCTGGCCTGATCGACAATGCATGCCGGGAGTATATGGATCAACTCGGCTGGCAGGAAGGTCATCCTTTGCTTGGACGCCGTCCTTTGACCTGGAAATTACAAATGTGGTCGGTAGTCATGAGTACGCAGGGACACCAGATACCACATACCCACGATGACGGTTTTCTCAGTGGCGTTTACTATCCACAGTTGCCCGAAGTTGTCGGTGACACGAGTAACGACGAGGCCGGCTGGATAGAATTTGGTCGGCCGTTAGAGGAGCTCGTTGGCGATTCCGAACCGGATGTGCGACGCATTCGGCCCAAAACAGGCCGACTCGCGGTTTTCCCGTCCTATTTTGTTCATCGCACGATACCATTTGAAAGCGAGCAACACCGGGTTAGCATCGCTTTTGACCTGATGCCGCTGACCTGGGTAACTCGAGATTCGGGGACCCGTGGTGGCTGAGAACAGCGATCCGGAAACTCTCGCTGCCAAAGGCGAGGAACTTCTTAGCAACAGGCGCTTCGAAGAGGCGCTGGCACGATTCGATGCCGGGCTGGCAGAACACCCGGACGATCCCGGCTTGCTAAACTTTCGCGGTCGCACATTGAATAATCTCGGGCGCCTTGAGGAAGCTGCGGAAATGTTCGAGCGCGCGATTCAACTGAGCCCCGACCACGCGGTCGCCCATAACAATCTCGGGCATGTCATGCGGGCGATGGGCAATATTGACCGGGCTGAATCGGCCTTCCTGAAAGCCACGGTTGCAGATCCGGAGTTTGCCCGAGCGCATTACAATCTTGCGACTGTTTACTCCACCCGGCAACTCTATGAAAAGGCCGCAGAGTGTATATATCGTGGGCTCGAACTGGATCCCGCATATGTGCCGGGTTACATCAACCTGGGCGAATTGCTGCAGTTCCTTAATCGCTACGAAGAGGCCCTTGAGATATACAGGCGGGGCCTGCAGATCGACGAAGACCACACGGAGCTCCACGTTGCTCTCGGCCAGCTGCAACATTCACTGGGTGAGATAGAAGCCGCCATGCAGCCATATCGGCGCGCACTCGAATTGGAACCCGACAATGTAATCGCACTTGCCGGTTGCGCTTTGCTCGAAGAGATTATCGGTAACGTCGACGCTGGTTGGTCGTTGATTGGTCCGTGCATTACCGATGGGACCGATGACCCTGATCTTCTCCACGCCGCCGGCAGGTTACTGCGACGAAAGAAACGACACGAAGATGCACTGGCGCTGCTGCTCCCTCTTCGCGACCGCACCGAGACTGACTGGTCAAACAATCCGACCCTCTATTTTTCTATCGGCGAGATCTGCGATGAACTCGGCCGGTACGATGAGGCATTCGAACATTTTTCCCGGGCGAACGAGTTGAGGCCGACTGACTACGATCCCGATCAACAAACAAAATATGTCACACGACTGATCGAATACTTTTCTGAAACGAAACTGCGATCCCTGCCACGCGCAGAACGGAGTGATGCGCGACCGGTATTCATCATTGGCATGCCCAGGTCCGGGACGAGTCTTACAGAGCAGATCCTGGCAAGCCATCCCCAGGTGTATGCGGGCGGTGAGCGCAAAGAACTCCCGCTGTTACTGGACCAGCTGGGAAAGCTGCTGAATACTACGCAGAGCTACCCTGAGTGCCTTGATTTGTATTCCGCCCAAGATGCCGCTGAGCATCGTGATGCCTACCTGCGAGGCTTCGCCGGCATCCCGCACGATGCGTCATGTTTCACCGATAAGCGGCCATGGAATTTTCTACACCTGGGATTGATCGGAGTCCTGTTTCCGGGTGCAAGAATAGTTCATTGCAGCCGCGATCCGCGTGATACGGCGCTATCCATTTACTTTCAGAATCTGAACGCGCGGACGGAACCTTATGCCGCAGATCTCGAACATATTGCGGCGTACATTTCGGACTACAAGCGCATCATGGAGCACTGGCATGCTTTTTCCGATCTGCCGATTTTTG
>CAZJFQ010000145.1:0-3284 GCA_964545335.1 uncultured Gammaproteobacteria bacterium
GATTCTGGAAGACTGGTGGCAACGAAGCGGTGAGCAGGTCACGATGTCGTTGAGCGGATTTATCTATGTTGACGCAGCAGCATTGATCGCCGCCCGCCGCGAGGCCGGTGACGAGGCCGGGGTCGATGAACTGGTGGCGGCGATAAAAGACGATGTGCGTCGCGGTCGGGAGGCTGGAATCACCAGGGCCAATCAGCTGTTTAGCATTGACTTTGAGGAAGGCTTTGCCGTGTACCTTTCCGGCGAGCGCGAGAGAGGTCTCGAACTAATCTCTCGAGGCGTGGAAGACGGATTTTTCATCCCACCAAAAGACGCCTATTTGCAGATGTTATACGACGACCCGGGCTTTGCCCCCATTCGCGCGAGGCAAGAAGCCCGGCAGGTGCGGGAGCGCAACAGATTTCTAGCCATTGTCTGCACCGACAATCCGTACGAGGCTGTCTGGCAACCTGCCGAGGGAACCTGTGAACGGTATGCGGAGGCTGCAAATAACTAAGCAATAGTAGTGTCCGCCGATTTTTAGCAGCTACAATTACAGTATGCGAGCTCGCGGGGGAGCGATCATGAAAATCACCGCATCAAATGCCTTGAGATTAGGTATCGCCCTAATCCTGTCAGTTATTGCAGGACAAGCTCAGGTCGCAGAGGCTCAGGACATCGAGGTTGACGACACCATGGAGGAGGTGGTCGTCACCGGATCCCGAATTCGCAGAAATCCGCTGGCCGAGGCGGCGCCGATCATGAACATCAGCGCCAACAAACTCGATCAAACGGGCGTAACGAATCTCGGCGACATACTGCAGGATCTGCCGATTGCTGGATCGGCGCCGAATTCACAGTTCAACGTACCGGGGAACATCGGATTTCCGCAGGACGGTGCTGGCATCAGCGCCGGGGCCGTACAGCTGGCACTACGGAATATCGGTTCCAAACGCACCCTCATTCTGGTCGACGGCAAACGCTGGATAGCAGGGGCATCGGCGTCCGGTGTGCCGAGCACGGTCGATTTGAATACCTTGCCCGCAAACGTCATCAAGCGTATCGAGATATTGCAAGATGGCGCGTCAGCGATATACGGATCGGATGCCATCGGTGGTGTCGTTAACGTCATCACTGACTCGGATTTCGAGGGCTTCAGGTTTGATGCCCAAACCGGTAAATATCTCTCTGCCGACGACGGCGAATCCACCGAGATAGCCGGCCTCTGGGGCGGCGGCAACGACACGACCCATCTCGTCTTGAGCCTAAGCTATACCGAGGAAAGGGAAATCGAAACCGCCAATCGGGCGATATCTGCCTATCCGAATCTATTCGCAACGAGTTGTGACGTGCAGCCCTTTTCATTCTGTTCACCTTTCACGCCGCAAGGCCGCTTCGTACTCGGGCCGAATTTCGGTTTCCTGGACATTACGCTAAACGACGGCGTGTTGAATGACGGTATGGCTAACGTGCCGACCTGTGATCCTGCTGTTGCCGGTGACTGTACCGGTAGTAACTGGCATGCATTCACCAACGCCGATCGTTTCAATTTCAACGGCCCGGGATTGAATTTTTTGCGTACACCGAATGAGCGGGTCAATATTTATGGCAGCGTCAATCATTCCTTGTCCGACACTTTGAGCCTGGTAATGACGGCGGCCTACACGAATCGCAGCTCAGCAACCAGGGCCGCGCCGGAACCGCTCTGTCTCGGTGAGGGCTGCGGAAACCGGATCAACGACAATTTCTTTATCTCCGCCGCCAATATCTACAACCCGTTTGGCGTGGATCTCTCCTCTGCCAATGGCAACTTGGCATTCTTCGGTCGAAGGCCGCTGGAATCCGGTGCGCGTCGCTTTTTCCAGGACGTCAACACCTATTTCATCAGCGTTGGCCTCGAAGGTGAGTTTGCAGCAGGAAGTCGATCATTTTTTTGGGATCTGACCACGAGTTACGGCGACAACCGTGGATTCCAGGAGAAATTTGGCGCCATGAATGCTGCCAAGCTTCAGGTTGCCATGGGTGATCCGGCAGTTTGTGCCGCAACACCCAACTGCGTGCCATTCAATTTCTTCGGTGGGCAGGGACCAAATGGTGAAGGATCGATTACTCAGGACATGCTCGACTATGTAGGCTTTGTCCAACGTGATTTCAGCGAACAGACGCTGAAAGATATCGCCTTCAATATCACCGGGGACATTGCTTCATTGCCGGGCGGCGACATGGCTTTTGCTGCCGGCGTCGAGTATCGGGAGCACGACGGGTCGTACCGGCCGGATCCGATCGCCGCGAGCGGTGAGACGGCCGGCATTCCCGCCGGATCTACAGCAGGCTTTTTCGATGTCACCGAGTTTTACTCGGAGATTAATATACCGCTTATTTCCGGCGCTGCACTTTCGGAAAACCTGGAGATAAGCCTGGCAGCGCGTTCTTCCGATTACAGCACGTCCGGTTCCGAATCGACGTATAAGGCCGGCGTGCTTTGGCAGCCTATTGAAAGTTTGTCGGTGCGTGGATCTCTCGCCACCGGCTTCCGGGCACCCGGGATCGGTGAATTGTTCGGCGGCGCAGCCCGCGAAGACGCCCGATTCATCGATCCTTGTCTCGACTACACGGCGATCGTTGGCTCAGCGAATGGCGGCCGGGATACGCCGCAGCCTGCGAACATTCAGGCGAACTGTGCGGCCCTCGGAGTCGCTCCCGGACTGATATTGTCAGGGGGTGGCTCTGTGTGTCGGGGTAATACGTCATTGAGACCCGAAACGTCGGACAGCTGGTCTGCCGGTTTTGTTTGGAGCCCCGCTTTTGCAAAAAATGCCGGCTGGTCGGACGGCATAACGGTATCGTTAGATTACTTCGACCTGCAAATCGACGATGCGGTACAAGGCCGCGATCCGGCTGCGGTTGTAACAGCCTGCGTTGAAACGCTGGACCCGTTTTTCTGTGATTTTGTACCACGGGCAGCTTCCGGGCGGATTGAATTGGTCGACAACCAGTTGCAAAACATAGGTTCTGTCGAGACGTCAGGGTTCGACATCGCCATCAGTTATGTCGGTCCCGAAACGCGATTGGGTCAGTTCGGTATTGAGGTCAATGCAACGCACCTGAACGAATACATCGAGCGGACACTCAAGACCGATGGTTCGTTTTTTTCATCGGATAAAACCGGGACACACACCTTTGAGACCTTCGCAAGAGCGTTTCCGGACTGGCGTGCCGTGACTACTGTGGATTGGAACAAGGATCGATGGTCGGCCAACCTGACGTTCCGCTGGGCCGACGAGATGGAATTGCCCGATGGCTGT
>CAZJFQ010000146.1:0-2879 GCA_964545335.1 uncultured Gammaproteobacteria bacterium
GGGCTTGAGCTGCTCGGCTGTCGCATTACCAATGCTGTCAAGTGTCTGCCCCCGGATAACAAGCCCGTCGGATCCGAGATCGATAATTGCAACGCATTTCTGAAGTGCGAACTTGATCTTGTACCAACCGGAGGCGTAATCCTTGCTCTGGGGCAGATCGCTCACCGAGCCATAATCAAGGGATTCGGTATGACGCAGAAGATGGCTACTTTTGGTCACGGCGCTGAGCACGTGCTACCTCGGGACAGGCGTTTGCTGGATTCCTATCATTGCAGTCGCTACAACACGCAGACGCGGCGTTTGACGGAAGCAATGTTTCGCGACGTGATTGCCCGGGCGAGAAAACTTCTCAGGACCTGAAACCGACATGGGTGCCAGTGACAAGCAGGAAGCATTCGATTTCCAGGGTTTTGTCAAAAGCCTTACCCACCGGCCGGGCGTTTATCGCTTTCTCGATGCTGACGGTGAAGTCCTATACGTCGGCAAGGCCCGCAACCTGAAAAAACGCGTGGCCAGTTACTTCACGCGTCATAATGCATCCATCAAGACGCGTATGTTGATCAAAAACGCGGCATCCGTCGATGTCACTGTAACGGGAACGGAAACCGAAGCCGTACTGCTCGAATACAACCTGATCAAGCAACATCGTCCACGCTATAACGTGGTTTTGCGAGACGATAAGAGCTTTCCTTATATATATGTGTCGACTGATCATGACTATCCGCGGCTGTCGTTCTATCGGGGAGCGAAGAGCGGTCCCGGTCGCTATTTCGGTCCGTACCCGAGTGCGCATGCGGTGCGAAGTTCGATCAACCAGTTGCAGAAGATGTTCCGGCTGCGTCAGTGCGACAACACGTTTTTCTCCAACCGCAGCCGGCCCTGCCTGCAGTATCAGATAAAACGCTGCTCGGCGCCTTGTGTCGGACTGATTTCTGCCGCGGACTATGCGCAGGAAGTGCGACACGCGATGCTGTTTCTGGAAGGGCGCGACGAAGAGGTGATCCGCATTCTCGCACACAAGATGGACGCCGCCTCGGAGTCTCAGGACTATGAAAAAGCCGCCGCGCTCAGGGATCAGATTTCGACACTGAAAAGAGTCGACGAAAAGCAGTTTGTGTCGAGTGGCCCGGTCAGTAATGCAGATGTCCTGTCGATTGCCAGCGATGGCAACCTGCATTGCATAACGGTGATGTACATTCGAACGGGCAGAAATCTCGGATCACGAAGCTACTTTCCCAGGACGGGAGGCGAACCGGATCCTGGCGAAGTACTCAATGCCTTTGTGCCCCAATACTATCTTTCCCGTGACGTGCCGGCGGAAATTATCGTCAATACGTCAGTGCGGGACGCGGAGTTGCTTGCCGCGGTGCTGGCTGATCGGTCAGGGCACGCCGTCAATATAAAACAGCGTGTTCGCGGTCATCGTAAAGCGTGGCTGGACATGGGTGATCTCAACGCGCAACAGGCGTTGCGGCAACGGCTGGCAAGCAACGCAGGAACCCGCGAACAACTGAAAACTCTTCGTGACTTGTTCGGCCTGGAAGACACGCCATCACGGATTGAGTGTTTCGATGTCAGTCATACGGCTGGCGAGGCTGCTGTGGCAGCGTGTGTTGTTTTTGACCGTGAGGGCATGCAATCCGGTGACTACAGGAAATTCAACGTCAAACCGGCGCACTGTGCGGACGACTACGGTGCTCTCAGAGAGGCGCTGCAGCGGCGGTATACGCGGATCAAGCGGGGTGAGGCACCTGAGCCCGATATACTCCTCGTCGACGGAGGCCGCGGGCAGGTTCGCGAGGCCGCCGCCGTCCTCGAAGAGTTGCAGCTGGATGGCATCGCGATCGCGGGGGTGGCCAAAGGTCCAGGTCGCCGGCCGGGCACGGAACAATTAGTCTTGTTGGGTCGGAAGCGTCCGATTAAACTCCCGCCTGACTCGCCGGTGTTGCACCTGATCCAGCGAATCCGGGACGAGGCCCACAGGTTTGCGATAACAGGCCACCGGACGCGAAGGGGCAAAGCCCGACAAACGTCGATGTTGGAAAGCATTCCCGGGCTGGGCCCGAAGCGGCGACGCAGTCTGCTGCAGGAGTTCGGGGGACTGCAGGGCGTTATGAGAGCAGGTATAGAGGATCTGACACGGGTCAAGGGCATCAGCCGATCGATGGCGCAAGCCGTGTACGAAACCATTCACAGCAAGAGCTGACCGGTGCCATCAAACGCCAATTTGCCGAACTCGCTGACACTGGTAAGGATTGCCCTGATCCCGCTGCTGGTCGTCGTCTTTTTTTATCTGCCGCGCGAATGGGCCGGCCCGCTGGCCGCGATCGTGTTCGGTGCGGCCGGTCTGACCGACTGGCTGGACGGCTATCTCGCCCGAAAACTCGGCCAGACCTCCGCCTTCGGCGCTTTCCTCGATCCCGTCGCCGACAAATTGATGGTCGCTGTGGCATTGGTACTGCTGGTGCAGGCGGATCCGACGTACCGTGTGACCATCCCCGCGATTATCATCATCGGCCGTGAGATAACCGTCTCGGCCTTGCGGGAATGGATGGCGCAGGTCGGCGCCAGTCATCGGGTGGCGGTCTCCGTATTCGGCAAGGTCAAGACGATTGCTCAGTTCGTCGGTATCAGTTTTATGCTGTACACATTCGACATACTGGGTTTGCCCACGTACATGATCGGCTGGGTCCTGCTGATGATCGCCGCCGGGCTGACTTTGTGGTCGATGGTGATATATTTGAGGGCCGCCTGGCCGTCAATGCGCGGCCAATGAAGGTCCTTGACAGCGGGTGGGCGGCCCCTAAAATGCCGGCCTTCCGGGTGCGGGAATAGCTCAGTTGGTAGAGCACAACCTTGCCAAGGTTGGGGTCGCGAGT
>CAZJFQ010000147.1:0-2862 GCA_964545335.1 uncultured Gammaproteobacteria bacterium
GGCAGTTTCTGTGGGGTACTTGTCATTGCAGCCAACCCGTGTGAATCGTAATCTGGTTTGCATCTGAAGCCAAACGGAGAATTTCCATGCAACGCCGACAATTCCTCAAGACGGCTGCGGGGGCGGCTGTTGTGCAAGGGCTGACATCATTGGGGCTCGTGTCATATGCCACCGCCGGTGATAAAACGACATTACGGCGTCCTGTTGTCGATGGCGATCCGTTAACGCCGCCGGCGCACGGCAAGATTCGTGTGGCCGTCGCAATCGCGCATGGCGCCACCGTGATCGACTTTGCAGGTCCGTGGGAAGTTTTTCAGGATGTGCATGTTGACGATCGTGGTTCAACCATGAACGAAATGATGCCGTTTCGACTTTATACAGTCGCTGCAACGTCGGAACCGATCCGTGCAACGGGTGGGCTGCATATCATTCCCGATTACACCGTCGACACTGCGCCGACGCCTCACCTGGTTGTAGTGCCTGCCCTGCGTGGCAACGCGGAACTGCATGACTGGTTGAGACACATCGCACCCGAAACCGATGTCACCATGTCAGTTTGCACCGGCGCATTCCAGCTCGCTGAAGCGGGACTACTGAATGGACTAGCCGCAACCACGCATCACGACTTTTATGATTCGTTTGCGGACAAGTATCCGGAAGTGACACTCGAACGGAACGTGCGGTTCGTTGAAAACGCGCGTATCTCGACTGCCGGTGGTCTGACCTCGGGAATCGATCTGGCATTACGCGTCGTGGCACGTTACTTCGGCGACGGCGTGGCCGAGCAAACCGCCTTTTACATGGAATACAGCGGCACGGACTGGCAGGTCTGATCGTCTGCGCTTTGGCTGAAAAGGTGGGGCAGTGATAAAATCTGCCAGAGCCAGTGCTGACTGACCCGCCACCAGGCCGCGAACCCTGATGACCATCAATAGACCACACCGGGTGATCGCCGTTACCTATCCGGATGGCCAGATCCTGGACGTCGTCGGACCGCTCGAGGTTTTTTCCCGCACCGCCCGATTGCTGCGGGATCGGGGCGTTACGCCAAATCTCGCCTACGAGGTGGAAATTGCCGCCACTGAACCCGGTCCTGTCCGCATGTCCTCGGGTCTCGATCTGATAGCAACTCGGGCGTACCGGCATATCCGACAAATCGACACGCTGATTATCGCAGGTGGCATCGGAGCAATTATCGCGCGGGACAACCCGGACCTGATCCGTTGGATACAACGCCAACACCAGCGTGGAAGTATTCAGCGCATTGCGTCGGTTTGTACGGGTGCGCTGATTCTCGGACAGGCCGGACTTCTGGATGGCCTCCGGGCTACGACGCATTGGGACTACTGCGACGAGTTGGCCCGGAGCTGTCCAACCTGCGAGGTTGACCCGGATGCGATCTTCATTAAGGAAGGCAACCTCTATACATCGGCCGGCGTGACAGCGGGCATGGACCTCGCGCTGGCACTGGTGGAACAGGACTGGGGTAAAGAAATCGCGCTCGCGGTCGCCCAGGAATTGGTGATGTATATGAAGCGGCCCGGCGGCCAGTCACAGTTCAGCAGTGCCATGGAAGCACAAAATACCGAGTCGGATCGATTTCGTGCACTGTTATTGTGGATTCAGTCCAATCTGGACGATGACCTTTCGGTGCAGGTGCTCGCGGAACGAGTCTCAATGAGCCCGCGAAACTTTGCTCGTGCCTTTGTCCGTGAAACCAATGAAACGCCCGCCAGGTACGTGCAGCGGTTGAGGTTGGAAGCTGCTCGACGGGAACTGGAAGACAGCAGCAGAAACGTTGACCAGATCGCCGCCGATTGTGGTTTCGGGACAGCCGAAACCATGCGACGCACGTTTATTAGGCACCTGCGGGTGTCACCCAACGACTATCGGCACCGGTTCCAGGGCTCACTTCGCAACTAAGTCAATCTCCCGCTCGGCCTGACCGGCATTAGCCGATTTCGTGACGCGAAGCCGGATTTCCTTAAGTTTCGCCAATAGAGTAAGGCTATCTCCGCAGCCCATGGAGACTGCGATGTCCGAGCAAAACATGGTCTGCCCGAAGTGTCAGACCTTCCAGCCGCGAGCCGCGACTTGTACCGAGTGCGGAGTAACCGTTGGTCAGCAAACGACAGCGGACTCCACCGGGGGTGAAAAGATCGCACAGCCGGCCCTAACCCCCTCGACGCGTACCCGGCAAACCCGACGCTTTCCACTACTCGCTGTCATTGGCGTCGTCGCGCTGGGTGTTGCTGTCTGGGGTGGAACTCAGTTATTCAGCAGTGGCCCGACGCTGGATGAGCAGATGCAGGATATCCCCGTCTTTCAAATGCTCAAGACAAATGACCTTGCTGCTTACGAGAGATTGAAGACGTTGCTGGTCCAGAGTGTCGAAAGCGGGGCTTCGAAACCCGAGATCATCGCCCGGGTGCAGATCTTCGCCGCAAGTCTTATGAAAGAGTATCTGCCCAAGGCCTCTGATGATGCGGTAGACAACTACGCCTACGAGCTGCAGCGCATTCTCGAAGACGCACGTCAGCAGAGTGCTTCGCTATGTTACGACCTCCTGTATACGGAACGGTATGGGCGTCCCCAGGTCCGGCTGTTCATGGAACAACGGGTCGACACGAGATTTCTCGATGCAATGGGCGCAGTAATCCAGTCAGCAAACCAGGATCCGCAATCGCCGCCGGATGCTGTCAGGGCCCAGGAACTATTGCAGGGGGCGTTGAGACCATTGGTCGAACGACACCGCGAAGAGATGCTCGTGTTCCAGAAAAGCTCGCACAGCGAGAAAGAAAAGCAACAGGTCTGTGATCTCGGTCGCAAGATGTACAAGCAGGTCCTGCTGATGTCCAAGCG